>JBBSGX010000268.1:0-3385 GCA_038253685.1 Candidatus Limnocylindrales bacterium
GGGACGCCCTCATGGGGACCGCTGCATCGGGCAGGTTTCGGCTCGCGGCATCGGTGGCGCGGAGGTCGAGATCTCCATGCTCTTTGCCGACATCCGTGGGTCCACGAGCTTGCCGAATCGATGTCCGCCTCCGAATTCGCCGGGCCGCTGGACCGCTTCTACGTCTCGGCCACCGACGTCCTGGTGCGCGAGTGCGCCATGGTCGACAAGTTCGTCGGGGACGGGGTGATGGCGCTCTTCATCCCGGCGTTCGCCGGAAGCGGTCACGCGGATCACGCCATCCGTGCCGCGGCAGACCTGCTCGTGGCAACCGCCCACGGTGACAAACGCGAGCCTTGGGCTCCGGTCGGGGGGATCGCACACCGGCATCGCCTATGTAGGCGCCGTCGGGTCGGAGGGCGTGGTGACCGACGTCACGGCCCTCGGCGACGCGGTGATCGGAGCACGTCTGTCCGGCGCATGACCTGCAAGGCGCCGGCAGGCACCGTGCAGCAGGCGACCCGGAGGTCGCACCCCGCACGGCGCCTGCGAAGATAGAGTTGATTACACGCTGTCGCCAGGCAAACCCGAGGAGAAAGGCAGGACCATGGCACTGACGCAGACCAAGTTCGTGCTGCCGGAAGACCACATCCCGCGCAGCTGGTACAACATCGCGGCGGACCTGCCGGAACGGCCGCCAGCCGTCCTGCATCCGGGCACTGGCCAACCGATCGGACCGGCGGACCTGGCGCCGCTCTTCCCGATGGAGTTGATCAAGCAGGTTGTCAGCACCGATCGTGAGATCGAGATTCCCGATCCCGTTCGGGAGGCCTACGCGCTCTACCGGCCCTCGCCGCTGTACCGGGCGCATCGCCTCGAGACGGCGCTCGATACGCCGGCACACATCTACTACAAGTACGAGGGCGTCAGCCCGTCGGGCAGCCACAAGCCGAACACAGCGCTGGCACAGGCTTTCTACAACAAGCAGGAGGGAGTCGCACGCCTGGCCACCGAGACGGGCGCCGGCCAGTGGGGCAGCGCCCTCGCCTTCGCGGGTGCCGTCTTCGGGCTCGAGGTCAAGGTCTACATGGTCCGGGCGAGCTACGACCAGAAGCCGTACCGCCGCATCCTCATGGAGACATACGGCGCACAGGTGGTGGCCAGCCCCAGCCTCGACACCACCTACGGGCGCAAGGTGCTTGGCGAAAGCCCGGATCACACGGGCTCGCTCGGGGTGGCAATCAGCGAGGCGGTCGAGGACACCGTGTCCCACCCCGGCACGAAGTACTCGCTCGGCTCGGTCTTCGACTTCGTGTTGCTGCACCAGACGGTGATCGGCCTGGAGGCGCTCGAGCAGATGGCCATGGCCGATGAGAAGCCGGACGTGATCATCGCCTGTGCCGGCGGTGGCTCCAACTTCGCCGGCCTGACCTTCCCGTTCGTGGGGCAGAAGCTGCGCGGCGAGGCCGACTACCGGGTCATCGCCGTGGAACCGGAGGCGGCTCCGAGCATGACGCGCGGCGTCTATCGCTACGACTTCGGCGATACGGGGCAGATGACGCCGCTGGTCAAGATGCACACCCTCGGCCACGACTTCATTCCAGAGCCCATCCACGCAGGCGGGCTGCGATACCACGGCATGTCGCCGCTGGTCAGCATGCTCAAGGAGCGTGGCACCATCGAGGCCCAGGCGGTCCACCAGAACGCCAGCTTCGCGGCAGGCGTCCAGTTCGCACGTGCGGAGGGCATCCTGCCCGCGCCCGAGCCGAGCCATGCCATCAGGGTCGCGATCGACCAGGCGCTCGAGGCGAAGGAGGCCGGCACCCCAAGGGTGATCCTCTTCAACCTCTGCGGCCACGGCCACTTCGACCTGACGGCCTACGAGCGCTACCTGAGCGGTCGCCTGGAGGACTTCGAGCTTCCACAGGAGCGCATCGACCGTGCCCTGGAGACCGTGCCGGCGCGGTGATTCGCCGTCTCTGAAACTGTTCGGGCCTGGCGACCGTCAAATCGGCGGCCAGACGATGGCCGACAGCGAGCCCCGGGCGTCTCCCACAGCCCGGGGCTCGCTCGCGCCCGGCCGCGCTACCCTTGAGCGGATGCAGCACCGCCACCACCGATGAGCGCCGACGAGCTCGTCCTGTGTGTCGCGACGCAGAGTGTGCTGGGCACCGGGAGCTGGCGCGGCATCCTCTACGGGGACGTGGCGCAATATCTCGATCTGATCGCCGCGGACGGCGAGTACCGGCCGCGCGGCGAGGTCGAGGACGATCCCTCCTGGAAGCAGATCATTCCCTACCTCGTCCTGGGTGACCGAGGCCGCATCTTCCTCATGCGCCGCACGCGCGCCGGCGCCGACGCGCGCCTTCACGAACGCTGGTCGGTCGGCATCGGCGGCCACGTCAACCCCGAGGACGGGGGAGTGGCTGGCGGCCTGCTGCGCGAGTGGACCGAGGAGCTCGCCGCGGACTGGACGCCCGACTTCCGGATGGTCGGCCTCCTCAACGACGACAGTGACCCGGTCGGGCAGGTGCATCTCGGGGTGGTCTTCAGCGCGGAGGCGGCAGGCCGCGAGGTCGCGGTCCGGGAAACGGACAAGCTGTCGGGCACGTTCGTGGCGCCACTCGACATCCTGCGCGTGTATGACAGGCTCGAGACCTGGAGCAGCCTGCTCTATGACTACATGACCGGGCGCGCCGGAGGAACCCGCGTCGAGGGCCACCGGCGTACCAGAGTAGGATGAGATCCATCGAAGCCAACTGATGAACCGTCACGCGCTCGTTAGCCCCATCCCGCTCCTGCGACTGGTCTTCCTGTGCTCGGCGCTGCTCGGCATCCTCGCGTCGGGCGCCCGGGCTTCGGATCCCGGCTCGGTGGTGATCCTCCCGACCACCGGCATCGTCGACCAGGTCATGGCCGGTTACATCGGGGAGGGGATCAATCGCGCGGCCGCCGACGGTGCCGCGGCTGTGGTGATCCGCCTGGACACGCCGGGCGGCTCGCTTGAATCCATGCGCGAGATCGTCAAGAGTGAGCTGGATGCGCCGCTGCCGGTGGTCGTGTGGGTCGCGCCGTCCGGCAGCCGGGCCGCGAGCGCGGGCACGTTCATCACGTTGGCCGCAAACGTGGCCGTCATGGCGCCCGGCACCAACATCGGCGCCGCCAGCCCGGTCGGCAGCGGAGGGACGGACATCACGGGCACCGAGGGCGTGAAGGTCCTCAACGACGCCGTCGCCTTCGCCACCTCGATCGCGCAGGCACGCGGCCGCCCGGTCGACTGGGCCGTCAGCACGGTCACCCAGGCAAAGTCGTACACGGTCGATGACGCGATCGCCGCCGGGGCGGTCGATTTCAAGGCGGCCACGATCGATGAGCTGCTGGCGGGCCTCAACGGAAGGACGGTGCA
>JBBSGX010000269.1:0-3350 GCA_038253685.1 Candidatus Limnocylindrales bacterium
CCGATCTGGCCGACCCGGTGGTCATGGGTGGGGCGTGGGAGTGAGCGATTGGCTCATCGACAAGTCCGCGTTGGTGCGCCTGGCTGACAGTCCGGACGCAGGCCAGTGGGCGAACCGGATCGAACGCGGCCTGCTCCGGATTACGACCGTCACCCCGGCTCGAGGTCGGCTACTCGGCACGCTCCGGTGCCGCGGCCCGAGCCGCGGGCGCGACGGCGCTGTTATCGGCCATGCCCGTCGAGTACCTCACCCTGGCGATCGAAGACCGTGCTGTCCAGGTGCAACTGGCGTTGGCTGATCAGCGGCGGCATCGGGCCCCGTCCATCCCGGACCTGCTCGCCGCCGCCGCCGCCGAACTGGCCGGGCTGATCGTCCTGCACCTGGACAAGGACTTCGACCTCATCGCCGCGGTCACAGGACAACCCGTCGAACGCCTGGCTGTCGAAGGTCTGACGACGTAGCAACTGATCGCCACCAACCGCCAGTCCGCGCGCTAGCGCACGGAGCAACGCCCAGCGCCGCGACAGCGAACACGGCGCACGCACAGGGCGACACCCGCGTGGCTGTGAAGCCCGGCACGAAGCGGTCAGCGTTCGCGGCGGCGCAAAAGGCGCTCAAGACCCGTCGTTACGTGCGGCAGCTAAACGCCTGCTGCGACGCGCATCTTGATCTGTGTGCGCCCGTCGAGCTGGCCGGAGACACTGCGCTACGACTAGATCCAACGTCACCAGTTCGCGCCGCAGCCGCGCGCAAATCGGGTGATCGATTTGGGCGACGAGGGGGCCTGTGTGCCTTTGTGAGACACCGCGCGCGGGGGGACGGCGCTAACGTCCCAACGGAAGTGCGCGAAGCGCCGTCCGGCGATCCCGCGTGCACACGGACGGAGGACTCCGATGAAGGCACTGGTCTATCACGGCCCGGGTCGCAAGGTATGGGAATCCGTCGCGGACGCGCGACTGCAGGACCCGACCGACGTTGTCGTGAAGGTCGACACGACGACCATCTGCGGCACCGATCTGCACATCCTGCACGGTGACGTCGCCGCCGTCACCGAGGGACGGATCCTCGGTCATGAAGCCGTCGGCACCATCTGCGAGGTGGGCGAGGCGGTGAGCGGATTCGCGGTCGGAGACCGCGTGCTCGTGCCGGCCATTACCAAGTGCGGGCGGTGCTCGTACTGCCAGAAGGGCATGCCCTCGCACTGCCAGACCGTCGGCGGCATCGGCTGGATCTTCGGCCACCTCATCGATGGCACGCAGGCCGAGCTCGTCCGCGTACCATATGCGGACACGTCACTCTACGAGCTGCCCGATGCGGTCACCAATGAGCAAGCGATCTTCCTCGCCGACTCGCTTCCCACCGGGTACGAGGTCGGTGTCGTCGCCGGACGGGTCCGGCCCGGCGACACCGTGGCCATTGTCGGCGCGGGTGCGGTCGGTCTGGCCTCGGTGCTGACGACGAGTCTGTGGGGTGCGGCCCGCACGATCGCGGTCGATACGAACAAGTTCCGGCTCGAGAAGGCCGTCGAGTTCGGCGCGACGGACACCGTCGAAGCTGGACCCAACGCGGTGGCCGAGATCCTCGCCCTGACCGATGGCCTCGGCGTCGACGTTGCCATCGAGGCGGTTGGCTACCCCGAGACCCTGCGGGCCGCGGCTGCTCTGGTCCGGCCCGGCGGCACGATCGCCAACATCGGAGTCCACGGCGTCCCGGTCGAGCTTCCGATGGAGGAGATGTGGATCCGTAATCTCACGATGACGATGGGGCTCGTCGACACCGTGTCGATCCCGACATTGCTGACGATGGTTGCGAGTGGGCGCATCCCCGCCGAGAAGATGGGCACCCACACCTTTGCTCTCGACGACATCGTCGACGCCTACGACGTGTTCGCCCACGCCGCGGACCACCTCGCGCTCAAGGTCGTCATCAACGCGTAAGCCGCCCTGATCGACCCACTTCCCACGAGGAGGAAGTCATGGCTCGTCGCGACATCGAATTCGAGGCCGAAGGCGTCACACTGCGCGGCTGGTTCCATGCCGCCGACGCCAACACGTTGGCGGCACCGACCGTCGTCCTGGCGCACGGATTCTCCGCCGTCAAGGAGATGTATCTCGACGAGTACGCGGCCGTGTTCGCTGCGGCCGGCCTGAATGCACTCGTCTTCGACAACCGCAATTTCGGCGCGAGTGACGGCACGCCACGTCAGGAGATCGATCCCTGGGCGCAGGTGCGCGACTATCGGCATGCGATCACCTTCGCTACGACGTTGCCCGAAGTCGACGCGTCACGGATCGGGATCTGGGGCAGCAGCTACTCGGGCGGGCACGTGCTGGTGGTCGCCGCGATCGACCGGAGGGTGAAGGCCGTCGTCAGCCAGGTCCCCATGGTCAGCGGGCACGCCAACCTGCGGGCACTGGTACGGGCGGACTTCCTCGCCGGCTTCCGTGAGCTCTTCGACGAGGATCGCGTCGCCCGCTTCCACGGCAAGGCACCGGCGATGGTGCCCGCCGTCGCCGAGGACCCACTCGCGCCGTCAGCTCTGCCCACCGCGGACTCATGGCAGTGGTTCACCAGCACGGCGGCGGCGCGGGCACCGTCGTGGCGCAACGAGGTCACGCTGCGCAGCGTGGAGATGTTCGCGGAATATGAACCAATCACCTACCTGCCCTACATCAGCCCCACACCGCTGCTGATGCTGCCCGCCGAAGGTGATCACCTCACGCCCGCCGACCTCGCGATCGACGCCTACGAGCGGGCCCGGCAGCCCAAGAAGCTCACAATCCTGCCCGGCGGGCACTTCGACGCATATGTGAAGGGAGCGGCGATCTCCCAAGCCGCGGCACGAGATTGGTTCGTCGAACACCTTGCACCCGCCCCGGTGTGAGAGCCGTCACCACACCAGGACCGCGCATATGGACGCAGCTGCCAACTCCATCACCAACAGTTCGAGCACCGGTCGAGCGCTCGCCGAGGTGGCACGATTCGAACACGCGCGGCCGCTTCGCCCAGCGCGAAGTGACACGTGGCCTGCGAACGCGCTCCTGCTTTACGTCGGCCGGTTTCGCTGCTGAACAAGCCCTGCCCTCCGACCCGCGTACGTTGCAGGAGGCCCGTATTTGATGGTCTATAGCTGTCGAGAGGCCGGATACGACCCCGCGGCCGGTGCTCCACGACGAAGTGACCATCATCGTGATTTGCTGCGTCGAGCGGGTCGATGAAGACACTCAGATAGTCACCCAGGTCCGCACTGAACTCGCATTGCCAGGTCGCGGACACGCTGGAGGGCCCGTGTCTACTGGCCTGCAGAGTCGGGGTGGCGGGATTCGAACCCACGGCCTCTTCGTCCCGAA
>JBBSGX010000270.1:0-3342 GCA_038253685.1 Candidatus Limnocylindrales bacterium
GGCCGGCTTCGCATCGGCGCAAGGCCGCGTCCATCCGCGCGTTCTATCGCTTCTGCTTTGCCGAGGAGCTCATCGAACGGGACATCGGCGGGCTACTCGACCTTCCGCGCCAGACCCGCCAGCTGCCCGACACGCTGGACCGGGCGCAGGTAGAAGCGCTGCTAGCCGCCCCAGATGCGTCACAGCCCGCGGGCATCCGCGACCGCGCGCTCCTGGAGCTCCTGTACGCCTCCGGCCTGCGCATCAGCGAGGCGCTCCGGCTCGATCGCCAGGACCTCTCGCTCGATGGCGGGTTCGTGCGAGTCATCGGCAAGGGCGACCGCGAACGGCTGGTGCCAGTGGGTGACGTTGCGCTGGCGGCGCTGTCGCACTACCTCGGCGAGGTCCGGGAGACCTGGTTTGCGGCGGCCCGGGAACGCGGCAGGGCCAGCGCGGAAGCCACGTCGCGTGGAGGGCCGCTCTTCCTGTCCATGCGCGGTCGGCGCCTCGGTCGCATGGATGCCTGGCGCATGCTGCACCGCGCCGCCCTCGATGCCGGACTGAACGCCCGTGTGACCCCGCACACATTGCGCCATAGTTTCGCCACGCACCTGCTCGAGGGAGGGGCCGATCTGCGCGTGGTACAGGAGTTGCTCGGCCATGCGAGCATCACGACGACGCAGCTGTACACGCATCTGACCGGGGAACGGATCAGGCAGATCTACGCGCGGGCCCACCCCAGGGCCTGAGGCAGCACAGGAGGGTATGATCGGGCATGGGAAGTTACGCGGAATCACTGCTCTCGGACGGCGAGGTCGTCGTCATGCGCCAGCGGCAGCATCCGCTGTCCCTCTTCTTAGACGCGCGCTCGGCGCTCGGCCTCTGGATCGTGGGCATCCTGCTGCTGGTTGCGACTGCGTTCTTCAACCTTCAAGAGCCCGCCAAGTCAATCGCCAGCGGCGCCGCCCTGATCGCGATCGTACTCGGCATCCTGATCTTCATCTGGAACTGGTGGCGCTGGCGGAGTGAGGAGTACCTCGTCACCAACCGCCGGCTCATGAAGGTCTCCGGGATCGTCAACAAGGAATCCGCAGACAGTTCCCTGGAGAAGATCAACGACGCCGTTCTCCAGCAGAACCTGTTCGCCCGGATGTTCGACTTCGGCGACCTCGAGATCATGACGGCCGCCGAGGTCTCGGTTGATCGCTACCACATGCTCAACCATGCCAAGGCCTTCAAGATCGAGATGCTCAACGCGAAGCACACGCTCGAGCACGAGATGTCCTACGTGGCGATGCCCAGCCCGCCGCTGCGAGCCGCGCCCGAGATGGCGCAGAGTGCGCCGCCACAGCCTCCTCCCCCGGCTCCGGCTCCGGCCATGACGCCGCCGCCGGTCGTGCCTGCCGCTGCGTCGGAGGCCGCCATCGCGACCAGCGCCACGATGGGATCCGCGGCGGCGTCACGCGGCACCCCCGAGATCGACACGCCGGACGAGGTCTCCGCAGCCCTGTCACACCTTGCCGACCTGCGCGACCAGGGCGCGATCACGCCCGAGGACTACGAAGCCAAGAAGGCCGAGCTGCTGGGTCGCCTCTAGTCCGGTGGCCGCCGGAATTGATGCACCCATGAGTGAGCGATGAGCCAGGAACTCGTCTACGCCCTGCTGGCCTGCGTGATCATGCTGGTAGTGGGCTTCCCGGTCCACGAGTTCTCGCACGCCTTTGCTGCCTACCGCCTGGGCGACTCGACCGCGCGGTACCTGGGACGGCTGACGCTCAACCCACTCGTGCATTTCGACCCGGTGGGCGGAGGCATGCTGATCCTGAGTGCGCTCCTGACCAGCGGCGCAGCGTTCTTCGGCTTCGCCAAGCCCACGCCCGTCAACCCCATGAACCTCCGGGGTGGCCGGCATGGGGAAGCGATCGTGTCGGCGGCGGGCCCCGTCTCGAACCTGGTCATGGCGGCGATCGTGGCCATCCCGTTGCGGATTCTGCTCAACTCACCCGACCTGTTCTCGCGTTTCGTCTCCGGCACCCTCGGACGGGGCCTCTTCGAAGTCGCCTACTTCTTCGTCGTCATCAACGTCTTCCTGTTCATCTTCAATCTGCTCCCTGTGCCGCCTCTGGACGGATGGCGAGTACTGCTCGGATTGGTCCCGCCGCGAACGGCTTGGCGTCTCCGGCAGATCGAGGTCCAGTACGGGGCGATGATCCCGCTCGTGTTCCTGGTTGCCTTCATCTTCATCGCTCCGCGAGTAGTCGGGCCCGTCGCGGCTGTCGTGATCCGGGTGCTGGTGGGCGTGGGGTGAGGCGTTGAGCGGCTGGTGGGCGGGCAGGATCCGCCAGTTCCGGCGCTACCTCGCCGGAACCGTGAGCGAAGCCGAGCGCGCTGAGGTCGAGGGATGGCTGACGCCTCGCGAGGTCGATCTCTTCCGCTCGATGCACCGGGCAGACCAGCGCCACGGCCTCGACGTGGTCGCATCGTTGCGATCGGAGGGCCATCGCGAACCTGACCTTCTGCTGGCAGGCCTCTTCCATGATGCGTCGAAGGGCCGGGGCGTCGGCATCTGGCCCCGCGTCGCGTGGTCGCTGGGGGAGCACTACGGTACCTGGATCCACACTGTGGCCGGGGACCTGCCGGGGTTCCGGGGGGCCTTCGACCGGCTGCGCGATCACGCCGAACGATCGGCCGAACTGGCACTGGCAGTGGGCTGTTCCATGCAGACGGCGGAGCTGATCCGGCACCAGGCGGCCCCCGTCGATGGAGTGGCCGGCGAGGCTCTACAGCTCGCCGACGAGGCGAACTGACGGTGTCGGGGGACAGCGCAGCGGCAGCCGTGGGGACGACGCGGGTGCTGCGGTCCGCGCAGCAGGCGAGGGCAGGCAGGCCGCCCGCTGCGAGCGTCACCATCGACGCGGGCGAGCGGCCGGAACGTGCTGCCCGAGTGCAGGTGCCGACCTTCGAAGGCCCCTTGGCGCTGCTGCTGTCGCTCATCGAGCAGCGCCAGCTCGACGTCCTCGAAGTCCCGCTGGGTGATCTCGCCGGCGCCTATCTCGAGGCCGTCGCGAACATTCCGGAGGCCCAGATGCCGCACATCAGCGCCTTCGTGACTGTCTGCTCGCAACTCATTCTCATCAAGAGCCGAGCGATGCTGCCCAGGTCGCCGATCGCGAGCATCCCCGGGGACGCTGGCATCGACCCGGAAGCCGAGCTGCGCGAACGGCTGCTTCTCTACCGCCGGTACCGTGACGCGGCCGGGCTGCTGGCCGCGAGGCTGGCCGACGGGAAGGGGCTGTTCCACCGCGACGCAACGGCCGCCGGCGCGGCGGCGCACGCCGGATCGCGCCCCGAGGTCCGCGAACC
>JBBSGX010000271.1:0-3325 GCA_038253685.1 Candidatus Limnocylindrales bacterium
CCGCAGGCACCGCCAACGCCACGTTCACCGCGCCCGGCGCCGACAGGATCGAGCCGAGGGCATCGATGACCGTTCCGCCCGTCTGTGTGCCGCTGCCCACCAGGTCCTCCCCGTTGACGGAGCGCTTCTCCAGCGCGACGGACCCGACCAAATTCGGGAGCAGCGCCTCGAGCTCCGCGTCGGCATGGCCTTCCGGGCCGGTCGACGGCGCCGGCGTATCTCCGGACGCCGCGCCCGGTAGTGGCGTCAGGCTTCCCGCGATGGCCAGGAACTCCGTTTCGGTCGGGGCGTCGATGGTGCCGGTCAGGCTCATCACGATCACCAGGTAGCGACCGTTCGGGGTCCGAAGGTGGACCTCGCGATGGAGGCTCAGGTCGGTGGCGTTGCGGTAGCCGGCGAGGAAGCCGGTGCCCGCCGGCAGCTCGATCACGTCGATCGAGGTGGCCTCGAGTGGTGACGCACGCGCGGCGACGGCCTGCTGGACCTGGGTGCCGAGGTCGGCCGCGGCGATTCGATATGGGAGGCCGGCCAGCACGCCGATCTGCAGCAGCGTGCTCGGCTGCATGGCCCACAGGCCAAGGTCGCCGAAGATGCCGGCGTTTGCCTGGAGCCGCGTGGCCACGACCTGGAGGCTGGTCGCCTGGTCGGGGTCGCGTTGGGCGACGACGGCAATGGATGGGATGGGGTGCTGCGGGTCGTCGCTGACGCGCTCGAAGTCAGGCGGCAGGTCGATGGTGTAGCCAAGCCCCGGCATCGCCTGGGTCTTCCACTCACTGGTGTTGGTGATGCTGCCGGCGGGCGTCGGCACGCTCGTGGTCCCGGGCGAGCTCGTGGTCCCGGGCGAGCGCGCGCCCGGAGATGCGGAACCCGCGGCGGGCGTGACGGGTGTCGTGGAGCGCGATGGGGTGGGTGCCGTGCTGCAGGCCGCGGCAAGCGCCACGGCACACACGAGCACCACGAGCCTTCGCCGAGCCACGGATGAGGTTGAGATGCGCAGACGATAAGGGCGCGGCCCGAGGATGGCCGGATGGAGGATCTCCAGGTCGGTGCCGTCGTCCGGGCCGTGCGGCGACGCCGAAGCCTCCGACAGTCGGACGGGGCGGAGCTGGCAGGTGTCGACCAGGGTGCAGTGTCCCTGCTCGAGCGCGGCCATCTCGACGGCTTTCGCCTGAAGGTTATCCGCGCCATCTGCGCTGCTCTCGAGATCGCCCTGCCCTTCGCGCCACGTTGGCGCGGACCTGAGCTGGGACGGTTGCTCGATCGGGAGCATGCGGCGCTGATCGATCAGGCGGTGGCACTCCTCAAGTCGGAGGGTTGGACGACCCTGGTTGAGTACACGTTCTCCGTATTCGGTGAACGAGGCTCGGCCGACGTGATCGGATGGCGGGAGGATCTGGCGGCACTGCTGATCGTGGAGGTCAAGACCGCCATTGTCGATCAACAGGACCTGTTCTCCACGACCGACCGCAGGCGTCGGCTGGTGCCGGCCCTTCTGGCTCGCGAGCGCGGCTGGCGGGTACGACGCCTGGGGCTCTTGCTCGTCATGCCGGATCGAACGGCCAACCGAGATGCAGTTGCTCGGCACGCGGCGTCATTCAAGATCGCGTTTCCGACCCGATCTCGAGAGATTCGAGCGTGGCTCCACGAGCCAGTGTCGTCCATCGCTGGCGCCCTGTTCGTCCGGAATATGCCGCCACCACATGCAATGTGCGGGAAGGGCGGCCCACGTCGAGTTCGCCGCCCTCGACCCGAGGCGGAGCCAGCCGATCTGAGCGTGAAGTCGCGCCCGACGACGCCGCCAGGAGGCCAAGCTGGCCGTCCGGCCAGATCGGCTCGCACATAGCATGTCGCCGCCACATATTCCGGGCGGGAGACGCAGCAGCCGCACCATCGGCATCGAGCTGCACCACCTTCTCGACACCCTTCCACCAGCTCGGCCACTCCTCGGGCCGGATCAGCTGATCCCAGACAGCGTCGATCGGCGCCTCGAGCTGCCACTCGGTGACGATGCGGTACCTGCCCATCGTCGCAGCCTGCGATGCGGCCCCGATCGCGGATGGATCGGCCGGGACCCCGGGATATACTTCCCCGGCCGATCGGCGGTCGTGATCGCCATCGCGCCCCGTGGGGATGTAGCTCAGCTGGAAGAGCACCGCGTTCGCATCGCGGGGGTCAGGGGTTCGAGTCCCCTCATCTCCACCATTGTCTTGAGTCGCGACATGGGTGACACGTGAGTCGGGACATGGGTGTCACTCAGTCGCTGGAGACCTCGGCCATCGGCCGGGGTCTCGTCGCGTGTTGCGCCAGTACCTGCGGTCGGGCTCGATCAGGTGGTTTGAGAGAATCTCGCCAGTGTCGAGGGCGACGACGGTGACGTCGTGCTCGTCGGCGATGGCGAGGACCCGCCGGCGGGCATGGGCAGCGCCGATCTTGAGGTGGTGCAGGCGGCCACCCCGGCGCAGGGTGATCGCGCCGTTCCTGTCGGCGACGTCGTAGCGGAGGCGGAAGTGGCCCGCGGCGCGAGAGCCGGCAGGCAGCGCCTTGGGCGTCGCCCGGTACGCCTCGCCGGGCGTGACCCGCCCGGTCGCCCGGTGCGGCCGCTGCTCGTTGTATTCCAGGCGGAAGGCGTCGAGTCTGGCCTGCAGCTCGGCGACGCTGGTCGCCGCCGGCCCGCGCCCGAGCCCAGCGCTTGAGGGTCTGGTGGAAGCGCTCGACCTTGCCCTGGGTCTGGGGATGGCCCGGTGCCCCGTTCTTCTGATGGATGCCGAGGTAGGCGAGCAGGTACTCGAAGCCGTTGCGACCGCCGGTGAAGCGCGACGTGTAGACCGAGCCGTTGTCGGTGAGTGTGGCGGCGGGCCAGCCGTGTGCCTCGCCCGCCGCGCTGAACGTGGCGACCACATCGTCGCCGCCGACCCGCTCAAAGGCCGTGCAGCCAAGCAGGTAGCGTGAGTGGTCGTCGAGCCACGAGCAGATCTCGACCTCGGTGCCATCGGCCAGGCGCCAGTGGGTGACGTCGGACTGCCACACCTCGTTGGGGGCAGCGGCCTCGAAGCGGAGCCACGAGCTGCGCGGGCGCTTGCGCGGCTCGGGCGTGACGAGACCGGCGCCGTGGAGGATGCGCCGGATGGTCGAGGTGGACGGAACCAGCTGGGCCTCGCGCCCGAGGTGCCAGGCGATCGTGACGGGACCCGCGTCAAGACCGCGGGCGGTGAGCTCGATCCGCAGCGCCACGATCCGTGCCCGGACGGCGTCCCGCGTCCGACGCGGGTTGGTCAGTGGCCGGCGGGAGCGTGGCTCGAGGGCGTCAAGGCCGGCGTCCCAGTAC
>JBBSGX010000272.1:0-3324 GCA_038253685.1 Candidatus Limnocylindrales bacterium
GTCCTCGAGGTGCGTCCCTCGAAGTCGCGCCCGGGGCAGGGCATCGTGCGTGTCCGAACGAAGGGTTTCAACCAGCGCAATGAGACCGTCATCGAGTTCGAACGAAGCGTCCTCGTCTACGCGCGCGCCGCGCGACCCTGAATTCGGCTAGAACCTCAGTAGCCCGAGGGATCGGTGGCGGGCCGGGCGGGCTCGCAGCGGCCATCCAGCTCGTCGGCTGCCGTGGCCTTCGAAATCCGCCTCCGCAATGGCGAGGTCAGCGGTTTGCGGCACGCCCGCGGCCAAGGCGGGTACATCGCCACGATCGACGAACGACACGTGCCGGATGTGAGCGAAGACGATCCGGACTGGCACGGAACCGTGTCCGTGAGCAGCGACATGGCGCTGACCTGGGCGAGCAGCAGACGCGGCGAAGGATCCGGATCTCGACCCGGCTTCGGGTCACGGTGGCGACCGTGCCTGTATCTTGGCCAAATGGCTGATACACGGCGCGACGGTGGGGAAGAGGCGCCGTCAACGAGGCGCGGCGGCAGGGCAACGCGTCTCTGGCTGGTCCTGATCCTGGTCCTGGCAGCCGGCGCGCTGGCCTTCATCGCGTTCGCGAACGGCGGCCACAGCGACGCACCCCGCGAATCGCCTCCATCGCCATCGGGCCAGCAGTCATCAACGCACCCGGCGGAGGTGGCCGCATCCACGGCCCCGTCGCCGTCGGTCCCCGCGAAGGCGTCCGCATCTCCCACAGCCACCGCTTCCGCATCCGTCGCCCCGGGGCTCATCGCAGTCGTGGATGACACCGGTGCACTCTTCACGCTCGACGGGGGTGGCGGCTCCCGAGCGTCCTACTCGGCGCCAGGGGTCGCCTTCGGGTTCCCGGCCTGGTCGCCGGATGGGTCACGTATCGCTGTCGTGGGCCAGGCGACGAGTGAGACAGCGATCTACGTCTTCAACGTCAGGCGCACCGCCGGGACTGCGAGTGAGCCGGCGGTGGTCTATCGCAGCCCGGATCGGCCGCCGTTCTACCTGTACTGGACGCCGGATAGCCGTCACGTGAGCTTCTTGACGACCGAGCCCACAGCCATCGCGCTGCGGGTCGCGGCGATCGACCGCGCCACGCCGCTGGACGGAAACGACCAGCGCTCGGTCGTCCGGCGCGGAGCCCCGCTCTACTTCCAGTGGGTCGACGCGGGCCGGGTGCTGCTGCATGTCGGCAGCGGGTCCGACGCGTTTGTGGGGCAGGTCGGCCTCGATGGGGCCGCCGTTGGAGCCCCGGTCGTGGCCAAAGGGGCCTTCCGAACGGCGAACCTCAGCCACGATGGTCGCTATCTCGCGTACGCGACCTCCGATACCGTAACGACGGGCGACATCGTCGTCAGGGCGACGAAAGGGTCCACGATCAGGCGGCTTCCTGCCTTCGGGCCGGCGGCGATGCTGTTCGACCCGACCGGGGACGCGCTGGCGACCATCGCGGCTGCCAACGCCGGCGCCGGAGTGCCTGCACTTCCACTCGGGCCCCTCCGACTGATCAACCCCGTCTCCGGTGACGTGCGGACGCTCCTCGATGGCTCGGTGGTCGCGTTCTTCTGGGCGCCTGACGGGAGGACCATCGCGGCCATCCACGTCGTCGGACCCGGCGGGACTCCGGCGGCTGTCCTCGAAGATGCCGTGCTCACAGCCGTCAAGGTGCCCGAGCGGCAGGCCACCGGTGTCGGCGCGGCGCCGGGCACCGCGGTGGGCCTGTCGTTCGTCGACGTATCGAGCGGGAAGGTCCGGTCGGAGCGGGTGGTGCAGCTATCCGACCCGTTCGTGGGCCAGCTCCTGCCCTACTTCGACCAGTACGCCCTGAGCCACCAGTTGTGGTCTTCCGACAGCGCGTCCATCGTTCTGCCGCTGGTCGCTCCATCCGCCCAGGACCAGCTGGCCGTCATCCCCGCCGACGGCAGCGATCCCCGCCCGCTCGCGAACGGCTCCAGGGGCTCCTGGAGCCCATGACATGCGCACGACCGCTGGCGCCGCAGTCCGCCGAGTGGGAGACTGACGCCCGCGCCAGGAGGCCTTGATGCAGAGTCACACGGAGCACAGCCGTTCCCGCCCGTTCGGTGTCGACGTGATGCTGGCTGGATCGCCATTTCCGCCGATCGCCGAGTTCGCGTTTCTCTCGGACTGCGAGGTCACCGCGCTGATCGCGCCGAGCGGCAACGTGGAGTGGCTGTGTCTGCCGCGCCTCGACTCACCGAGTGTGTTCGGCGCCATCCTGGATCGCGACGCCGGCGGCTTCCGCTTCGGGCCCGCGGACGTCTCCGTCCCCGCCCAGCGGCGCTACCTGCCCGGAACCATGGTGCTCGAGACGAGTTGGGGCACAGCCGGCGGCTGGGTCATCATCCGCGACGTCCTGCTCATCGGTCCCTGGCACCACCAGAAAGAACGCTCGAAGACACACCGCCGGCCGCCGACCGACTACGACGCGGACCACGTGCTGCTGCGCACGGTCCGCTGCGTGAATGGCGAGATGCAGCTGGTGATCGACTGCGAGCCCGTCTACTACTACGGCCGCCAGCTCGGCACCTGGGACTACCGCGGCGAGGGCTACCACGAGCTCGTGTGCACGCCTGAGGGGGAGGGCATCGCGCTCACCCTCTCGAGCGACATCAACCTGGGCTTCGAGGGCCCCCGCGCCATGGCCCGCACCCTCATCAAGGAGGGCGAGACTCGCTTCTGCGCGCTGAGCTGGGGCTCCGGCGAGCCGCCGGAATCGTACGAGGATGCCTACAAGCGACTCGTCTGGACTGCGCACCACTGGCAGCACTGGCTGGCGCGCGGTCGCTTCCCGGACCACCCCTGGCGTACCTACCTCGAACGGTCGGCACTGACCCTCAAGGGCCTGACCTATGAGCCCACCGGCGCGATCGTCGCAGCACCCACGACGTCCCTCCCGGAGGCGCCCGGCGGCGAGCGCAACTGGGACTACCGCTACACCTGGATCCGCGATTCGACCTTTGCCCTGTGGGGTCTGTACACCCTCGGGTTCGACTGGGAGGCCAACGACTTCTTCGACTTCGTGGCGGACGTCGCGGGCGGCGAGGACGAGCTCCAGATCATGTACGGCATCGGCGGCGAACGGGTCCTGACGGAGTCCACGCTCGACCACCTCTTCGGCTACGAGGGCGCGCGGCCAGTGCGCATCGGGAACGCCGCCTACGCGCAGCTCCAGCACGACATGTGGGGCGCGTTCCTCGATTCGGTCTACCTCCATACCAAGTCGCGCGACCGGCTCGACGAATGGATCTGGCCGATCCTGGTGCGGCAGGTGGAGGCCGCGATCGCGCA
>JBBSGX010000273.1:0-3314 GCA_038253685.1 Candidatus Limnocylindrales bacterium
AGTGCCTGGGTCATGTGCCAGGCCTCGCGGCCCCAGAGCAGGAAGAGGCTCGCGAGCACCATGCCGAGGCCGTAGAGCGCGGCGAGGGTGAGCACGAAGACGGCGATCAGCAGGGCCCATTGGTCGATGCTGAAGACCACGCCGTAGAGCAACGTCCCGATCACCAGCACGACGCCCGCTCGCAGGCACGTGGCCACCAGCCCACCGATCGCCATGCCGAGCAGGATGCTCATGAGGCTCATCGGGGCGGTGAAGTAGAGGTCGAGGTTGCCCTGGTCCTTCTCCCAGTAGAGCTGCGCGGCCATCATCCACATGACGTTCAGCCAGAACGCGGTCATCGCTCCCCCCAGCACCACGAATCCAACGTATTCGGGAGGTGCCTGGAGCGCGCGATAGACGAAGACGAAGGCCGAGGTCGTCAGGAACGGCAGCAGGATCTCGAACAGCAGCCAGGAGGGCTCGCGCCGCAGCCCGATCAGGCGCGGGTAGGCACGCCCCAGGATCGAGCGCAGGTTCGTGGCCAGCTGGTGGCGCGGCGACCATGCGGCGGCGGCCGCCGGGCTGGCGGTGCGGCGGTGGACATAGATGCTGGGAGCATCGGTGGTCGTGCTCACCGGGCGGATCCCACGGGTTCGCTGGGCTCGAAGGGCTCGTCCGGCTCCAGCTGCTCGCCGATCGGGAGGCCCTCGTTGGTCGCCGGTCGCGGGGTCGTGTCCCTGCCGTGGCCCGAGTCGCCGGCGGAGGGGGAGCTGTCGCTTGGGGCAGAGGCACTGCCCGAGGCGGTGCCGCTGGTCGAGGCGGTGCCGCTGGTCGAGGCGGTGCCGCCCGAACTGGTGCTGCCGCTCGCGCTCCCTTCCTCGAAGCCACGCCCGACCAGCTCGACGAAGACATCCTCGAGGCTTGGCTCGGACTTCTGGAGGGAGACGATGTGCGCCCCAAGGCCAGCCAGCGCGGACACGACCGGGCCGAGCGCGGCGTCGCCGGTGAGCACCAGGTTGACGAGGACGGTCTGGCGATCGGGGCTCTCCCCCGCGTCGTCGCGCGACGGAACGACGGCACTCACAACGCCCGGGAGCGCCGCCAATGTTGCCGGGCCGCCGTTCAGGCGGTCGAGCTCGAGCCGGAAGATCGATTCGCGCTGGACGCGTCGCTTGAGCTCGGCCGGGCTGCCGATGGCGAGGATTCGCCCGCGGTCGACGATCGCCAGCCGCTCGCACAGCTCCTCGACCTCGGCCATATAGTGCGAGGTGAGCAGGATCGTGCGGCCGGGAACCGCGGCTCGCCAGTCGCGCACCAGCTCGCGCACGGAGCGGGCCGCGGAGACGTCCAGGCCGAGGGTCGGCTCGTCCAGGAAGAAGATCCACGGATCGTTCAGGAGGCCGCGCGCGAAGTTCAGCTTCTGGCGCTGGCCGGTGGAGAGCTGCGAGATCTTCTGCCCCCTCTGTTCGCTGAGGCCGACCGCGTCGATCAGGTCGTCGACGCGCTTCCAGCCTTCGCGGGTCCCAAGACCGTAGAACTGGCTCATCATCCAGAGTTGCTCGCGTACCTGGAGAAGTCCGTAGCCCGACTGCTCGCCGCCCGAGACGATGTTCATGATCCGGCGGATCTCCATCGTCTGGCCTGCAACGTCGAAGCCGAAGACCCTGGCGGTGCCCGACGTCGGCAGGAGCAGGGTGGTCAGGATCTTGATGAGGGTCGTCTTGCCGGCACCGTTCGGCCCGAGCAGACCGAAGCACTCGCCCGGTTCGACCTGCAGATCGATGCCGTCGAGCGCCACGACCGGGTTGGGCCTGGCCTTGTAGACGCGGCGCACGCCGCGCACTTCGATGGCGAGAGGGACGGATTGGGTCGACAAACCAGGATCCTCAGAGAGAGGCCGGCGCGCGACGGCGCACAGGGCGCGGCCCGTGAAATGCGCTGGGGGGACCACCTCGAACCTCATGAAGGGCGCCGACTCGCCGGTTCGAGGGGTGGACCCGTTGATCGTACCACTGGACGATGCCCGTCTAACACCGAAGTTTGATGGCGGCAGCCCCAGGATTTCGGCCGTGCTCCGACTCGGCGAGCGCGTCTGAACCGCGCGGGCGGCTCCATGCCCCTGGTGGACTGACGCAGGGCGAGGTCAGGCCGAAGACTCGGGGTCCCGCGCGCGTTCCCGCTCCGCGAATGCCACAGCGATCGCCCCTGCCACGCCCGCGTTGTATTCGATCACCGCGAGGTTCGCCGCCACGGACCGCCCTCCGGTCAGTTCCCCAACACGAAAAAGCACGAACGGAGTGGTGGCGGGCCCGTGGATGCCGGCCGCCTCCGCGTCGCGCAGAGCCGCCTCGATGGCCCGATCCGTGACATCACGGGGGATTGCCTCGTCCTCGGGGAGCGGTACGAAGAAGAGCACGCCACCCAGCACCAGCGTCCATTGCCGCACCAGTAACTCCGCGGCTTCACCCGCGCCGTCAACCCGCGCGGACGTCGGCCAGCCGCTCGACCGGCTGAAGAACCCCGCAACCTCATCCGTGCCCCACCCGACGACCGGGACGCCTGACGACTCCAGGACCTCGAGCGTGCGTCCCACATCGAGAATCGACTTGGGCCCTGCGCAGACGACCGCGACCGGCGTTCTGGCGAGCTCGCCGAGGTCGGCCGAAATGTCGAGCGACAGCTCGCCCCCGCGGTGGACACCGCCGATGCCACCGGTCGCGAAGATGCGGATGCCCGACCGGTGCGCGGCGATCATCGTGGCTGAGACGGTCGTGCCCGACCACCCCGGCTGCCCCAGGGCAGCCGCAAGATCCCGCGCCGAGACCTTGGCCGGGCCCGCCGCTGCGGCGAGAGAAGCGACCTCGTTCGCCGCAGCGACCTTCGCAGGCCCCACGCTCGCGGCCAGTGCCTCGAGCTCGTCCGGCGTCAGCCCGACGAGGATGCGCCCGTCGCGGATCGCCACCGTGGCGGGAACCGCACCCTCCGCGCGGACAGCCGCCTCGGCGAGCCGGGCCGCATCCAGGTTGCGTGGCGGCGGAAGCCCGTGGGTGATGAGCGTCGACTCAAGGGCCACCACGGCCCGTCCGGTCGCGATCGCGTCCGCGACCTCGGCCGAAGGGCGAATCAAGCCGGCTGCCCGGGCCTTCAGATGACGAGCTCTGTGCGCGGGCTTCGCAGGAGATGGGCCGCGGCGGCATGACCGCCGAGCGCCGCGCGGCGGAGCGTGGCCGCTCCCCATGGACTGGCCTCTGCGCCACCGGAGGCAAGGAGCACCTTCAGGAAACCTGCGGCGAACGCATCGCCAGCGCCGGTCGTGTCGGCCGAGGCGATCGGCG
>JBBSGX010000274.1:0-3308 GCA_038253685.1 Candidatus Limnocylindrales bacterium
GAGGCTGCCGCCAGGCTGCTCGGCCAGATCCGCCCCGGGACCGCCGTCGACCTCGAGCGCAAGGCGATGGCTCGCGCGCTCGTCAGTGACCTGCGCAGGATCGATCGGGCGCTGCTCGAGAACCGCAGGCGCTGCGCCGATGCGGGTCGTCGCCGGCGGCACCACCCTGATGTCGATCTTCGGCATCAGCGACGTCCTGGCCGCGAAGATCCTGGGCCACGTCGGTGACGTCGGCCGCTTCGCCTCGGCGGACCACTTCGCCAGTTATACGGGCACCGCGCCCATCGAGGTCTCCAGCGGCGAGGTCACCCGCCATCGCCTCTCGCGCAGCGGCAACCGCTCGCTCAACAGTGCCCTCCCACCTCGCGGGCCGGGTCCAGGTGATGCACCCCGGGCCCGGGCGGGACCACTGTGAGCGCAAGCTGGCCGAGCACAAGTCCTCCCGCGAGGCGCTGCGTAGCCTCAAGCGCCAGCTGGCGAAGATCGTCTACCGCCATCTCGTCGCCGATCAGGTCCATCGTCCGGCCCGGGCCTCTTGACATGGAGGCGCTATGAGGCCACGCCTGGCCCACTCGATCACGCAAGACGAGAGCACTTGAAGCGGGAGCCATCACCGCGACGGTGAGGCGACTTCGAGTGCGAGCCACCCGTCTCCGGATCGAACCTTCGCAGGCTCTGCGGGGGTGGGCTCACGCTACGCACTTCGGTGCCCACCGCAGCGGGCCCTTTTTGTAGGCGCTGCGGTGTGCTGCGATCGGGCATGTGTTCAGTCGAGAAACGGCGCGATGTGGGCGCTGACGGCGTTCTTTGGCCACGTATGCGCGAGGCGAGGTACGACCACCGCCGTGCCGTTCGGCAGGAGTCGCGCAAGCTCGCGTGTGGTGCTCGGTGGGAAGAGACGGTCGCGCTCGGTGCCGATGACGAGGGTCGGAGTCGAGATGGACGGCGCTACCTCGTGGGCGTCGTACCGCCTCCACGCATCCAGCTCCGAAAGGATGAGCGTGGGGTCCGAAGGGATCCCGACGAGGCGCGGACCCAGGAGCCGGCCGAACGCGAACAGCGCGGCTCGCACCAGCGGTGAGGCACCACCGAGCGTGAACACCTCGCCGTACAGGCGGCCCCAGCGTCCCGCGCTGGCCGCTGCGAACATCCTCGCCCGCGCCTGCTCTCCCTCAGGGCTGAGCTGCACACCGGTGACGACGAGCACGAGCCGGCGGACGAGGTCAGGCCGAGCCGCGGCGACGTGCAGCGCGATCGGACCGCCAGTCGAGCCTCCGATCACGTCGACAGGCGGCCCCAGCTCCTCGAGGGCAAGCGCGACGTCCTCGGCCATCTGCCCGAACGTCGTGCCCACGGGCCGGACCCTCCGGCTCAGGCGAGTGACGGTGTAACGCTCGACGAGCGTCCCCCAGCCCGACGTCGCGAGCGTCCGTCCGCGACCGCTTGGGATACCCACTTGGAGGGACAGAGCGGGGATCATCGCAAGTGGTCGCGGTCCGTTGCCGATGCGGAGGGCAGGCAGACCCGGCCCGATGACGATCTCACCGACCGGTACATCACCCATTCGGGGATGATACTGGCGGGATTGCGAGGCGTCTCGATCGCCTCTTGAGGGTCGGCTCTCCGGCTTCGCGCAACTCGCGATCCAGGACGAGCCTGCTGCTAAGCGCCGCTTGCGGCTTCACTTGATCCCGGGGCTCGGTCGGATCTCGATCGCAAAACTCACGCCTGCCGAGGTCCAGGCCTTCCTCAACGCAAAGCTGGAGAGCGGTCTGTCACCACGTCGAGTCCAGTACATCCGCGTCCCCGCGAAGTACCCGGGGAAGCGGGCATTCAAGGGGCCGAACAAGGGAAAGCCGACTGGCAACCCGCTTGGCAAGAACCCCAGCGATTTCTGGCGGATCGTCTCCGACGACTGGGAGGCCGAAGTTTGGGACATCCCGAACGTGAAGGCGAACCACCCAGAGAAGACGGAGCACCCATGCCAGTTTCCGGTGGAATTGGTGCAGCGCTGCGTGACCGCTCTAACGGAGGGGGATCTCGTCCTCGACCCGTTTCTCGGAGTTGGAAGCACCGCTATCGCGACCCTCACCCACGGTCGACGGTTCATCGGCATCGAGTGGGACCCTGCCTATCTCGCCGTAGCGGAGAGAAGGATCGCGGCCTTTAAGGCCGGCACCTTGAAGATCCGACCGCTCGGGCGGCCGATCCACCAGCCGAGGGGGACCGAGCGAGTTGCTCGAATTCCAGATGAGTGGGTGCGAGTACCTATCGAGACCGATCCCGCGGCCGAGATGCGTGACGGCATACTGCCGCCACAGCTTGCCCTGGGCGGCGACGGTGGCGGCGGTCATCGGGGTTGACCCTACCCTCTAGCGGATGATGGCGGACCAGCCGAGGTTGTTGCCGCCCGTGCCGGTGGTCCAATTGACGACCGGGCGCGAGCCAGGGATGTAGGGGACGACGATCACCTTGGCCCACATGCCGAAGCCGTACAGCGTGCCGACCGGCTGGCCCGTCGAGATGTTGCAGCCCCAGGTCGAGCCGCTCTGGTGATAGGCGCACGACACGACAGAGACCCGGTTCGCGGAAGCCCGGCGCGGGCGGGGCCGGGATCGAGATGTTGCCGTTGCCCCAGACCCAGCCCGACCAGATGCTCTCGCCCTGCATGCCCGCGACCTCGATGGCCGTGCAGGTTGGGAGGCCCCCTGCGTCTGCAGAGAGACGGACGTCCCAGCCGCCACGCCCCCGATCGGCTTCCCAATCCAGCCCGAGATCGCGGGCCAGCCGCCGTCGATCTGCATGCCGCCCAGACGGATGAAGTAGTAGCCGGGCATGGCGACGTCGAAGGGGGAGTATTGATTGGAATGGCCGACGACGACGATGGTCTTGGAGGGGGCGCGCGTGAAGGTCGCGACGACGGTCCCGCCAGCAGCCGATTGGAGGATGGCCCGCTGCTGAGCGCCCTGCAGGCCGGACGGTCCGAAAGGTTCCTGACCGGGAAGGAGGGGAGCCGGCACGTCAGAAGTCGCCGTACAGCCCGATGACGGTCAGGGCCTTGGCCGCGTGACCGTGGCCTGGCTCGCGACCTTGAGGAGGTCGCCGGCGCCGAGCAGCAGGCTGCCGTCGGACAGCAGGCTCGGGAGCAGCGAGAGGTCGAGCAGGTTGACGGCGGCGGCTACGTTCGCCGCCAGGCTGTTGTCGCCGGAGCGCGCCGGCACGGCCTTGCTCATCAGCGGGAAGTCGGTCCCCGCCCCGGCGAGCTGGATGTAGAGCCCGACCTGCTGCGCGACCGTGTCGGTGGACAC
>JBBSGX010000275.1:0-3307 GCA_038253685.1 Candidatus Limnocylindrales bacterium
CAACGACGACGGGCGCGTCGAGGGTCGATTCGGGCATTGCAAAGGCGGTGTCGTCAGGAGCGACGGGGGGCGGCACTGGCGCTTGCGGCTGGCGGGCCCAACGGCTGATGTTCACGAGTCCTCGCTTGCTGCGGCATCGAAGGAGCCGGCGAGGGCCGGACGGATCTCCGTGACGCGCGACGATGTCGTCCGATGTGGTCGACCTCCAAGGGACGCTACCA
This sequence comes from Candidatus Limnocylindrales bacterium, assembly GCA_038253685.1. Lineage (GTDB taxonomy): Bacteria > Chloroflexota > Limnocylindria > Limnocylindrales > CSP1-4 > JAFMJV01. The sequence goes on from JBBSGX010000275.1 coordinate 222, forward strand.
GCGTGGGACGCCGGACGGCAGCCTTCCGAACCTCCCACCTCCGCACACCATCGGTACCATGCCCGGCAACCGGTCAGAGGCTACGCTTGGGCGATGAGGATCCGGCCGGCGACCCGGACTTACCGCCTGGTCGCGGCTATTTGCTCCCTTCGGCCGCGGACTCTCCCAACCCCTGCCCCAGCGCGCCCCAGTACCGTGCCACGGTCCGGACGCCGCCCTCGAAGTTGGCGAGGATCATCGATTCGTTGGGGGCGTGCGCCTGGCAGTCGGGGTTGGCAAAGCCCAGCAGTACGACCGGAAGGCCCAGCATGCTCGAGAACGAGGCCGCCGCCGGGATGGAGCCGCCGCCCCGCTCGTACAGGGGATCGGCGCCGAACACCTCCTTGAGGCACCGCGCTGCGGCCTGCGTCGCCGGATGGTCGATACCCGTCAGGCTCCACATGCCCTCATTGATGAGCGTGACCTCGACCCGCACGCCGCGAGGCGCCAGCTCCAGGACCCGAGCCTTGACGCGCTCGAAGGTGCGCCGCGGGTCCATGTCGGCGACGAGGCGGCAGCTCAGCTTGGCATGCGCATGCGCCGGGATGATCGTCTTGGAGCCCTCGCCCTGGAAACCGCCCCAGATGCCGTTGATGTCGAGCGTCGGGCGGGCGCCCTGCCGCTCCACGAAGAGGAGATCCGGCTCGCCGAAGAGGGCCGAAACCCCGATGCGCTGCGCAACCTCTGCCTCGTCGAGCGGCAGCCGGGCGAACTCAGCATGGTCCTGCTCGCTGATCGGGCGAACCTCGTCGTAGAAGCCGGGGACGATGATCGATCCATCGTCCGACTTCAACGCGGCGATGATCTTGGCGAGTGCAATGGCCGGGTTCTGGACGTTGCCGCCGAACCCGCCGGAGTGCAGGTCCAGGTCCGGCCCGGTGACGTCGATCTGCGCGTACATGAGGCCCCGCAGCCCGATGCAGATGGCCGGCAGGTTGCCCTCGAAGAAGCCCGTGTCGCTGATGACCGCAAGATCCGCGGCGAGCCGGTGGCGGTTGGCCTCGAGCCAGGCGTCGAAGTTGACGGAGCCCGACTCCTCCTCCCCCTCGAAGACGTACCGAATGTTGACCGGCAGGCGCTTCTGGGTCTCGAGCCAGGCGCGTGCCGCCCAGACCTGCATGTGGACCTGGCCCTTGTCGTCCGCGGCGCCGCGCGCGTAGATGCGCCCGTCCTCGATGCGCGGCTCGAATGGTGGCCACACCCAGAGATCGAGCGGATCGACTGGCTGCACGTCGTAGTGGCCGTACACCAGCACCGTGGGAGCGCCCTCGGCGTGGAGCCAGTCGCCGTAGACCACCGGATGGCCGGCCGTAGCCGAAACCTCGACGTGCTCGATGCGGATGTCCCGCAACTGGTCCGCGAGCCAGTCGGCCGCGATGCGCATGTCCCCGCTGTGCTCGCTCAGCGCCGAGATGCTCGGAATCCGCAGGAACGCCTGGTATTCCTCGAGCCGTGCCGGGGCCGTTCGCTCGATGAAGGCATCGATCTCCGTCATGGTATCTGTCAACGAGCTCTCCTCTCGACTGCATTCCGAGCGCAGTCCTCAGGGTACCGTCTGCGCGGATCGGGTCGTGGTTGCCTGCTGGCAAGTCACGTCAGCCGAGCATGCCAACGCCGCCGCCCACTGACAAGAAGGAAACGCCCCGGACGGGTTGCCCAGGGCGTCTCAATGGTCGATGCCTCCGGCGATGGCCGGCCGCGGCTCAGGCCGGCTGGGGTGAGGGCGCCGTGGCCGGGCCGGTGGCCGGCTTGTCGATCGGCTTGCGCTCCGGCTGCGGGAGCGGGATCGGCGTCGACGAGCCGCCGGCGTCCTTCCTCGGGTCCGGGAGGTCGGCGAACATGGCCTCGAAGGCCTCCTGCTCGACGGTCTCATCGGCCACCAGTCGCTCGGCGAGCTGGATGAGTCGATCCTTGTGGGTGGTCAGCACTTCCATCGCCCGGGCGTACGCCTTGTCGATGATCGCGCGGACCTCCTCGTCGATCTGGCGAGCGACATCGTCCGAGTAGTTGCGCTGCTCGCCGATCTCGCGGCCGAGGAAGACGAGCTCATCGCGCTTGCCGAACGCGAGCGGGCCGAGCTTGTCGCTCATGCCGAACTCGGTGACCATGCGCCGCGAGAGCGTGGTCGCCTTCTCGATGTCGTTCGAGGATCCGGTCGTGGTGTCGCCGTAGATCAGCCGCTCGGACGCGTTGCCGGCGAGCATGCCCGCGATCTTGTCCTCGAACTCGGCCTTGCTCTGGAGGTAGCGATCCTCGGTCGGAAGGCCCATCGTGTAGCCGAGGGCCATGCCGCGGCTGATGATGCTGACCTTGGACACCGGGTCGCACTTGGGGAGGATCCGCTGGACCAGGGCGTGACCGCCCTCGTGATAGGCGATGATCGCCTTCTCCGGGTCGCTGATGATGCGGCTCTTTCGCTCCGGTCCCGCGATGACGCGCTCGAGCGCCTCGCCGAACTCGGACGTGCCGATCAGCTTCTTGTTGCGGCGCGCGGCCAGGATGGCCGCCTCGTTGACGAGATTAGCGAGGTCGGCCCCGGAGAAGCCGGGCGACTGGCGGGCGACGGTCTGGAGGTCGATCTGCTTGTCGAGCGGCTTGCCCTTCACGTGGACGCGGAGGATCTCGAGGCGTCCCTTCATGTCAGGGCGATCGAGGATGACCTGCCGGTCGAAGCGGCCCGGGCGCAGCAGCGCCGGGTCGAGCACGTCGGGGCGGTTGGTGGCGGCGACCACGATCACGTTGGTGTTCGTGTCGAAGCCGTCCATCTCGACGAGGATCTGGTTGAGGGTCTGCTCGCGCTCATCGTGCGAGCCGCCGAGGCCGGCACCGCGCTGGCGACCGACCGCGTCGATCTCATCCACGAAGACGATGCACGGGCTGTTGCGCTTGGCCTGGTCGAAGAGGTCGCGCACGCGGCTGGCGCCGACGCCCACGAACATCTCCACGAACTCCGAGCCGGAGATGCTGAAGAAGGGCACGCCTGCCTCACCGGCGACGGCGCGGGCGAGCAGGGTCTTGCCGGTTCCCGGAGGTCCGACGAGCAGCAC
>JBBSGX010000276.1:0-3302 GCA_038253685.1 Candidatus Limnocylindrales bacterium
ATGCGAAGGTCCGCGTAGCGAAGCTCAGTCGCCGGGGTGAACGCCTCGGGCTGGACCTTCGTCGTCTGCCGGTACAGGCGGTTGTCCGCGAAGTTGGAAAAGACGATCACGCCGTCATCGACCGTGCAGGAACCGCCGCCGTACTCGTGGACCCGCGTCCGGGCATTCAATCCAGGCGGCGTGAGATCAGAGAGGCTCCCATCCGCAGCACGGCGCACGAGCACGTAGCGGCCGCCTTCCTCGGGGCGGCTCTCGAGCCAGCAGAGATCGTCACCGTCGAACTGGGGCTGGCGCAGGCCGCGCGAGCCCGCGATGGCCATCTCCACGCTGAAGGGCGACGGCCATGCGCCGTAGGGGACTGTCGGTCGATTCATGGCCGGAGCATAGGGCCTCTGCGTGTGGTTCTGCGCTGCACGCGTATGCTTCCGAACCCATGAGCCACGAACCCACGCGGCCGGCTCCCGCGTCCCGCCAGGGCCCGGCTTCGCCGCCACGCCGCACGGGAACGGTGCCGCGTGGCGATCCGCGCCGGAAGACTCCGGCGCCATCTCCCCGGAGCAGCTGGATCTTCGGATTGCTCGGGCTGGTGATCGGAGCCTTCGTCATCGGCGGGATCGTGGTCGGCGGCTCATCGGCGCACGTCAGCACAGCCACAGGCACGGCGACGCTGCTCCCATCGCCGGCCTCCAGGGCGACCGCCACGTCAGCCCCCGCGTCTGCCACCGAGCCCGGCGTGGCGCCATCGCTGACGTTCGGGTCGATCTCGACCCCCGAGCCCAGCGCCGCCCCCACGCTCGAGCCCACGGCGCCCGCCACCCGGGAGCCGATTCCCACCGCGACGCCGACGCCCACCCCGGAGCCGACTCCCGAGCCGACGCCTGCGCCCACGCCACAGCTCGGCCTGGCCTTCGACTTCCCGCACGATGGCGACGTCCTGAATGATGCTGACATCAACGTCATCGGGAGAGCGCCGCCGGGATCCACCGTCACCCGGGACATTCCGATGTGGTTCGACGACCATACCGTCACCCGGGACGACGGCATCTGGATGATGCCCCTCCATCTGGGTGACGGCACGAACGTCCTGCGCTATCGCCTCGGCGACGATCGCTCGACCGAGCAGGTCATCACGGTGACCTACCAGCCGTAGGTCTGGCGCGGCGCCAGCCGCTCGCCCGCGAACCTCTCAGGGCAGCTTGACGACCACCAGCTGCGAGCCGTCCCCAGCCCCGAGCGCCACCGACGCGATCGCGGGCTTGTTGGGCACCTGGAAGGTCACATTGCCGGTACGTGTCTGCCCGGCGTCCAGGCTCCCGTTGCCGAGCGACGGCGGTGGATCGCTGCCCCGCCATCCGTAGCTCTTGCCGGCAGTGTCGACGGCGGACCAGAAGTTCTCGTCATAGGCCATCGTGCTCGTGGCCGTGAGCTTGACGCTGATGAGGAGCCAGCGCATGCCGGAGGGCGCGTTCTTGCCCTGGAGTGCCCGGTTGTACTTCGCTGACAGCACTGTGGCCTGTCCGGCAACCTGGCCCTCGATGATGATGTTGGCCGGCGTCCCGACCGCGACACTGATCGGAAGACTGGCCGAGACCGTCGGCACCACCGACGGCGAAGGTGAGAGCGACGCCGCGGTGGACGCGGATGGCGACGACAGGCGCGAGGCCGCGGCCGTCGGGGAGGGCGAGGGCGACGCGACGGGCGAGCCCTTGGTCAGGGTGTAGAGGAGCAATGCGGAGGCGAGGAACCCGACCACGACCAGGATGACGAACAGGAGCGCGTTGAGACCAGAGAGGTCGCCACGCCGCTCCACGAGGCGCGGGTCATTGAGCGGGCCCTGCCCCTGCGTCGACACGAGATTCCCCTCCTCAGGGCTCACGGCCGCCGGTGACGGCTGCGCCACCCGCAAGCGGAGCGGCAATCTTGCCGCTACCACCGGTTCGGCGTCAGTGTGCACACCCAGAGGATGCGACGAGGCCCGGACCTGTCGCAGTCCGGGCCTCGCCAGGAGGAGGAGCAGGCGGGTCTCCCGCCGACGGTGGTTATCGACCGAAGGTGACCTCGTACGTGACGTTGTCGCCGTGCTGCTGGGTGTAGAAGACTCGCCATGAGTAGTGGCGATGCTCGTCTCCGCGGTCGGAGAGCTCCGGGGACTGCGTCCCGATCAGGCCCCGAACGCTGGGATCGCCATTCGACACATGGAAGCCGGTGATCTCGTTGTCTCCGTCGTTCTGGAAGCCGGCGGTCCCCTGGAGGGCTGAGTCGCTGGTCGCCGACGCGTCGCGGCCCTGGGCGAGGAAGCGGATCGGGGTCTGCGGACCGTTGATACGGACGTCGAACACGTACCCCGAGTCCAGGGCGTTCCGCTGGGTGTGGAGCAGGTCGCCACCATCCTCCACGAAGACGACCTGGTTGCGGGACAGGAACGCGGTGTTGTCGAAACCGGTGTGCGCCTGGTCGCCGACGTAGAAGGGAGTCAGGACGCCCGAGTTCGAGCTCGGGTCCCGCTGGGTGAGCCGCATGATGCCGCCCCAGCCGCCGTACTGCGCGTTGGCAACGGAGTCGGCGTTCGTGTCGCCCGTTTCATCGAAGAAGAAGTCGCGGAAGCCGCTGTCCGGCCGGAACTGGCCGTTTTCGGGTCGCTTGAAGGGCGTCGCACCTGCCGTCTTGGCGGCCGCGTTCGCGTCGAAGGGGACGAAGCCGTCGATCGCCGTGTCGTGGATCGTCACCCACGTGGTCTGGAAGCTGATGCCGTACGTGTGCAGGTCCTTCTCTGCCTGCGAGGTGATGCTCGCATCGATCTGCGCCTGTGAGGTGCCGCCGAAGACGATCGGGTTGCCATTTAGACCGCGAACCTGGAGCGCCTGGAGGCGTCCGCCGAGCGTCAGGTCGCGCGGGTTCTTCGGCACGAAGCGGTACACGAAGCTGTTTGGCTGCTTCGACTTGGAGAGGGAACCCGAGCCGGCCTTGCCGCCGACGTCCTCGATGACCCAGATATTGCCGGCCGAATCGGCCTGGGCGCCTTCATACCCGCCGCGCCCGAAGCTACCCGACAGGTCGATGGCCGTGGACGGAAAGTCCGGCGTCGCCTGCCACACGCCGCCGGTCGTGCCGAGCTCGGCGGTGAAGAGAAGACGGTCACTGAACGGATACCAGGAGGATCCGTCGAAGTTGGGAAGCGCCAGACCATTCACATCCGTGGTCGCAAGGAGCGTGACCCGGTGCGCCGGATCGGCCTCCAGGTTGATGCGCGTGATGTAGCCCGCGTTGATCTCGTGGCCCTGGAAGAGGAACGCCTTGCCGTA
>JBBSGX010000277.1:0-3296 GCA_038253685.1 Candidatus Limnocylindrales bacterium
CGCCGAATTGGTGAACCGTGTCGCATATGCGCACGAACGTGTGCGCGTGGTCCGTCGCGGTAAGGAGCTCGCAGCAATCGTGCCGATGGCTGACATCGAGTTGCTCGAGGCTCTGGAAGACGAGATCGACCTCGCAGCGGCACGCGAAGCGCTGGCCGACCCGCAGAACGCCACACCAATTCCATGGGATGAGATCCGGGCCAGGCTCCAGCGCTAGCAGACCGCAGGGGACCCCGGGGCGATGGCAGCCCGATACGCGATCGCCTTCCTGCCAAGCGCGGTGCGTCAGCTGGAGAAACTGCCGCGTCCCGCTCAACGCTCGGTCGTCGAGGCGATCGAGCGGCTGGCGAACGAGCCAAGGCCGGAAGGCGCGACGCTTCTTTCTGGCACGGGCCCGGAGCGCATCTGGAGGATCGCTATCGGTGACTACCGGGTGCTGTACCAGGTCAGCGACGCGCGCCTCATCGTCCTCGTGGTACGGGTCGCGGACCGACGCGAGGTATACAACCCGATCGCACTCAAGCGGTTGCTCAAACAGATCCGGGGCGCTCCGTGATGCTCCGCTCCCTATAGTCAAGCAATGCCCGGCATGACAGGAACGCGCTGGATACGCCGGTGGTAAGCCGCACTGACCTTCCGACCGGGACCGTCACCTTCCTGTTCACCGACATTGAGGGCTCGACGAGGTTGTTGCACGAGCTGGGCCCCGATCGCTATGCCGACGCGCTTGCCGAGCATCGCCGCATCGTGCGTGTCGCATGCCTCGCCCACGGCGGAGTCGAGATCGATACGCAGGGTGATGCCTTCTTCTTCGCCTTCCCGACGGCGCCCGGCGCCTTGAAGGCGGCCGCCGATGCGCTCGAGGGACTCGCCCACGGTCCGGTTCGCGCGCGGATGGGCGTCCACACCGGGACGCCTCACGTGGGTGAGGAGGGCTACGTCGGCGTCGACGTCCACCGGGCGGCCCGGATCGCGGCGTCCGGCCACGGCGGGCAGGTGCTCGTGTCGGCGGCCACCGCGGCCCTCGTCGGGACGCAGGGGCTCCGCGATCTTGGCGAGCATCGCCTCAAGGACCTCACCGCGGCGGAGCGCATCCATCAGCTCGGCGAGGCCGACTTCCCACCCCTGAAAAGCCTGCACCAGACGAACCTACCCGTGCCGGCCACGCCGTTCCTCGGCCGTCGAACCGAACTGGCCGAGATCGGCGCGCTGCTGAACCGTGATGACGTGCGGCTCGTGACGCTCACCGGTCCCGGCGGCATGGGCAAGACGCGGCTGGCACTTCAATCGGCCGGCGCGATGGCGGACAGGTTCGAGGACGGTATCTGGTGGGTGCCGCTCGCACCGCTGCGTGACCCACGGCTGGTGCTGGCCACGGCCGCGCAGGCGGTCGGCGCCAGGGAGGGTTTGGCCGAGCACATCGGTGCCAGGTCGATGCTCGTGCTCTTCGACAACTTCGAGCAGCTCGTCGAGGCCGCGCCGGAGGTCGGCGGCCTGCTTGCCACCTGCCCGCGACTGACCGTGATGGTCACGAGCCGTGAAGCGTTGCGGCTGGAAGGCGAGTGGGAGTACGCGGTCGACCCATTGCAGGAGGTGGAAGCGATCGAACTGTTCGAGGCGCGCGCCCGCAGCGCGCGTCGCGACTTCGTGTCGAGCGGTGACGTGGGCAAGATCTGCGCACGCCTGGACAACCTGCCGCTCGCGATCGAACTTGCCGCCGCGCGCGTAAAGCTCCTCTCGCCGCGCGTCTTACTCGAGCGGCTCGACAGCAGGCTGCCCGTCCTTGCCGGCGGCGCGCGTGACGCACCGGAGAGGCAACGGACGCTGCGCGCCACGATCGAATGGAGCCACGAGCTGCTGAGTGCCGAGGAGCAGCGCCTCTTCGCCCGGCTGGCTGTCTTCCGCGGCGGCTGCTCCCTCGAAGCAGCCGAGGCCGTGTGTCAGGCGGATCTCGAGACCCTTGGATCACTGGTGGACAAGAGCCTCGTGCGACAGAGGGACGATCGCTTCTCGATGCTCGAGACGATCCGCGAGTTCGGCGTCGAGCGACTCGAGGCCTCCAGCGAGGCGAGCGACGTCCGCCGGGACCACGCCCAGTACTTCGTTGCCATGGCCGAAGAGGCCGAGCTTGGCCTTCGCAGCGACTTGAGGGTGTCGGTCGACCGCCTCGAGCTCGAGCACGACAACATCCGCGCTGCCCTGGATCGGCTCGAAGCCTCCGGCGAGAGTGAGCTCGCGCTGCGCCTGGCTGGGGCCGTGTGGCGTTTCTGGTATCTGAAAAGCCACCTGTCGGAAGGCCGACGCCGTCTCGAACGCGCGCTGGCCGTCGGCGAGGCTGCTCAGCCGGCCGCCCGCGCCAAGGCATTCAGCGGACTCGCGGTCATGTTTCTCAACCTCGGTGATGCAGCGACAGCGCTGGCGCGTGCGGAGGAAGCTCTTACGCTCCATCGCGCGCTCGGGGATCGATGGGGCGCCGCGTACGCTGCATTCATGGTCGGCAACGCTGTTTCGGACGCAGGAGACGCCGCACGTGCGCTGCCGCTCATGGCGCAGAGTGTCGAGGATTTCCAGACGCTGGGCGACGAACATTACGCCCTGATCGCGAGCAACAATCTGGCCTGGCTCACCGGCGATGCTGGTGATCCCGAGGGCGAACGAGCCCTCCACGAGGACAACCTGCGCCGCGCACGCCGGCTCGGCGAGGAACGCATCGAGGCGCAGTCTCTCGCTCAGCTAGCGCTGTTCCTGCGCGACGACGGACGGATCGAAGAGGCAAGCTCCATGCTCAGGGCCGCCCTGCGTATCGAGCATGACGTCGGGGACGTCCTCCAGTTCGCCGTCAACCTGGGCCGCCTGGCCTCCGTTCTGGCCGTCGGCGGCAGAGCGGAGACCGCGGCGCGCCTTCTTGCCAGCTCGGAGACCCTGACTGCGGGTCTCGGCGCAAGCGTGCCGTTCTGGGCGGGGGCCCGCAACGAGAAGACCCTCGCCAAGATCCGCGCCCAGCTCGACGAACGAACGATCGAAGAAGCGCTGGACCAGGGCCGGCTGTTGAGCGCCGACGACGCCCTCGGCCTGGCTCTCGGTCCGGCAGAACGATCTGGTGACGGCATCCAGCCGGGGTGACTGAAACCACGTGGTAGGCTGTGGGCCACCCGTTCACTGTGGAGATCCTCGCGATGACCAAGGCAAATCTCACGCTCCAACTGGACGCAGATGTGATCCGGCGCGCGCGGATCGTGGCCGCGAAGAGAGGCACCTCCGTCAGTGCGCTCGTCGCGCGGGAGCTCGATGCGCTC
>JBBSGX010000278.1:0-3280 GCA_038253685.1 Candidatus Limnocylindrales bacterium
GTCGCGGTACCAGCGCAGGCTGCCCCCCGCTGACAGCATCACGGACATCATGTGCCAGCGACCCGGCACCGCGTGACAGAAGGCGTGCACGCGACCGTGCGGCTCGAACAGCGGCCGATCGGTCGAGGCGAACACGACGCCGGACGTCCCCAGCGAGAGGGCCATGGTGCCCACGCTCACCGCGCCCACCCCGATTGCGTTCGCGGCCTGGTCACCGCCGCCGGCAACCACCGGGGTGCCCGCTCGCAGCCCCGTCGCGGCTGCTGCGTCGGCCGTCACCGAACCCGTGATCTCCGGGCCCTCCCACGTCCGCGGCATCCAGGCCGGATCGATGGCCAGTGCGGCGAGCACCTCGGGCGACCAGTCCCGGGCCGCGAGGTCGAAGAGCAGCGTGCCGGCCCCGTCAGCCTTGTCGAGGGCGTAGTCGCCGGTAAGCCTGAGTCGCAGGTAGTCCTTGGGCAGGAGCACGTGCTCGATCCGCCCCCAGATCTCCGGTTCGTGGTCGTGGACCCAGACCAGCTTGGGCGCCGTGAACCCGGGGAGCGCATCGTTGCCCGTGATCGAGATGAGCCGCTCCGGACCGAGCGCCTGGCGGATGAGGTCGCACTCGGCGGCGGTCCGCTGGTCGTTCCAGAGGATCGCCGGACGGAGGACGTCGCCGGCTCCGTCCAGCAGGACTGCGCCATGCATCTGGCCGGTCAGGCCGACCGCCGCGATATCCGCTCCGGCGACGCCGGTGGCGCCCAGCACGGCCTTGATCGCGGTCACCGCGCCGTCCCACCAGAGCCGTGGGTCCTGCTCGCTCCAGAGTGGGTGCGGGGTGTCGAAGCCGTATTCGGCGGTCCCGACTCCCAGCACAACGCCCCCCTCGTCGACCAGGACGGCCTTCGTCGCGGTCGTCGAGACGTCGATCCCGAGAACGTGCCCCACGAACGGTCAGGAAGGCGCCGAATCGGGCGGCCCGGACCGGCCGGCGGCCCAGATCTCCTGGTTCACCAGGTTCTCGAGCAACTCCTGCCGTCCGGAAACCGGCCGCGGCTCCGTGCCGGACGTCGCGACCCGCTCCTCGAGCTCCTGGAGCGACACCCCGCCCGAGAGGATCGAAGCCCCCGGGCCCCCGGACCAGCCTGCGTAGCGCGCGTCGCGCAGCCGCTCGATCGCCCCGCGTTCGATCATGCCCGCGGCGACGAGCAGCGACCGGGCGAGCGTGTCGATGCCGCCGATGTGGGCATGAAACAGATCGGTCCGATCGAGGCTCTGGCGGCGCAGCTTGGTGTCGAAGTTGACGCCGCCGGTCGTGAAGCCGCCACCGCGGATGATCTCGTAGACGGCCAGCGACAGCTCATCGACCGAGTTCGGGAACTGGTCCGTGTCCCAGTTGTTCTGGTAGTCGCCGCGGTTGGCGTCGATGCTGCCGAACAGTCCATGCGCAATCGCATACGCGACCTCGTGGTGGAAGCTGTGGCCTGCGAGTGTGGCGTGGTTCACCTCGAGGTTCAGCCGGTACTCGCCCGCGAGGTCATGCCGGGCAAGAAAGCCGTGGACCGTGGCGGCGTCGTAGTCGTACTGGTGCTTCGTTGGCTCCTGCGGCTTGGGCTCGATGAGGAGGGTGCCCTCGAAGCCGATGCGATGCTTGTGTTCGGCAACCAATGCGAGAAACCGCGCGAGCTGTGCTTCCTCTTTGGCGAGGTTCGTATTGAGCAGGGTTTCGTAGCCTTCGCGGCCTCCCCACAGGACATAGTTCTGGCCGTCGAGGCGCTTTGTTGCCTCGAGCATCAGCTTTACCTGCGCCGCGGCGTAGGCGAACACGTCCGGATCGGGATTGGTGGCCGCGCCCGCCGCGTAGCGCGGATGGCTGAACAGGTTGGCGGTTCCCCAGAGGAGCCTGGCGCCCGTGCGCGACATGTGCGCCTCCGCCTGCCCCACCATCACGTCCAGGTTCGCCCTGCTCTCGGCGAAGGTGCGGCCTTCAGGTGCGATGTCGCGATCGTGGAAGCAGTAGAACGGGACGCCCAGCTTCTCGATGAATTCGAAGGCAGCGGTCAGCTTGGCCGAGGCGCCCGCCATGGCGTCGGTCCCGGCCTCGAGCCACGGGCGATCGAAGGTTCCTGAGCCGAAGACGTCCGAGCCCGGCCAGTTGAAGGAATGCCAGAGGCAGACCGCGATCCGGAGGTGGTCCTCCATCCGCCTGCCGAGTACGAGCCGGTCGGGCTGGTAGACCTTGAAGGACAACGGATCGGTAGAGTCGAGACCGCCGAAGGGGATCGCTTGGGCGATATCGGAGAAGAATTCCCGTTCCACGCCCGATCCTCCCTGCGCAGCAGCCTCGCGGACGACTACCCCTTCATTTGTGCGAAGTTATCACATACGTTTGTGTGAGAGACGCACAAAGGACGACGGCTGCCACCACGCGATACTGCAACTGTGCAGCACGACGGGCGAGTCGTCATCGTGACCGGGGCGAGCACCGGGATTGGCCGTGCAATGGCCATCGCCTTCGGAGCCCTGGGCGACGCTGTCGTCGTCGGCTACCACTCGGACGAAGCCGGTGCAGCGGCGACCTGCGCGGCGGTGCGCGATGCCGGAGGTCAGGCGACCGCGGTCCGCGCGGACATTGGCGTCACGGCAGAGTCGGAGGCGCTCGTCGCCCAGGCGTTGGCGGAGTTCGGACATCTCGACGTCCTGTGCGCCAACGCGGCCGGCCAGCTCTGGCGCACGTTCCTCGATACTTCAGACGGTGAGCTGGACGGAATCCTGGCGACCAATGTCCGGGGCACATTCGTTTCGGCCCGGGCAGCGGCACGACAGATGGTGGTCCAGGGCGGAGGCGGACGGATCGTCCTGACCTCGTCGATCCAGGCAGTACTCGCCCTCACCGGCGCGAGTGCCTATGCCATGACGCGCGCAGCAATCCTGGCGTTGGCGCGGAACCTGGCACTCGAATTGGGTCCGCACCAGATCACCGTCAATGCCGTCCTCCCGGGCCCGATTCTCAACGATCGAAACCTTCGGGATGACCCTGACTACGCGGAGCATTGGGCCTCGATCCTGCCGGTCGGGCGGGTTGGCCAGCCACGGGATGTGGCCGCGATGGCGGTGTTCCTGGCGTCGGACGAGGCGAGCTTCATCACCGGCTCGACGTTCTCCGTCGACGGCGGCATGAACGGGATTGCCGTTCTCCCGGACTCGAGGCTCCTTCGGACTGACGCGTAGCCCTCGCTACTGCGGCCCGACGCGGCGCGGTCGTACCATCTCCGCTGTGAGTGACCCCGCCTCGGGA
>JBBSGX010000279.1:0-3261 GCA_038253685.1 Candidatus Limnocylindrales bacterium
CAGGGGAACCTTCAGCTTCACGGCCAGCACCGCCTCGTGGATCACCTCAGACGCCCCTGGCCCGGCGATGAAGGCGCCGAGCAGCGTCCGATCCTTCGTATCGACAACGATCGTGACGTGACCCGTGGACTGGCTCACGAAGCCCTTGGCCGACGTGGCGATGTCCGCCGTCCGCTCGATGGCTGCGTGGCCTGCCGCCTCAGCCTCGTCGAGTCGGAGTCCCACGGACGACGTCTCAGGGTCCGTGTAGGTGGCGCGCGGAATGGCCCGGAAGTCTGGCACGAAGTCCTCGCCCATCGCGATCCGCACCACGGATTCGCCTTCGTAGTGGGCGAGGTGGGTATGCAACTCCGGACCGGCGGGATCCCCGGCCGCATAAACGTTCTCCGCGATGCGCAGGTGGTCGTCAGGCTTGGGAAAGCCCTTCTCGGTCGAGATGCCAAGCGACTCGAGGCCAAGTCCATCGGTCGGGATCGCGCGCCCGATGGCGACGAGGACCGCGTGCCCTTCCTCGGCTGACCCGTCCGACAGCTCGACGCGATGCGCCCCCTCCGTCCCGGCGCCGGCCTCCGCGCGCACGGCACGCACGCTGTTGCGTACGGTCACTCCCTCGCGGGTGAGCGCCTCGGTGAGCGCGGCCGAGTTGCGTGGATGGTCGCGCGACACGATGCGGTCGTTCGAGTCGATGATCGTGACCGGCACGCCGTAGCGTGCATAGACCTGCGCCAGCTCCACGCCGGTAGGCCCGCCGCCCATGACCAGCAGGGAGCGTGGCAGCGCCCGGGTCGACGTGCCCTCGCGGTTGGTCCAGGGGTGGACCGAGTCGAGGCCTTCCATCCGCGGGATGCGCGAGGCCGAGCCAACGGCCGCAAGGATCCAGCGCGCCTGTAGCTCTCGCCGGCCGCCTCCCCGCTCGGCCACGTCCACGCGACCGGGGCCGGCAATGCGCGCCTTCCCGCGGATCGGAACGGCGCCCTTGTCCTGGTAGCTCTTCTCGTGCGTGCTGTCGTCCGGGTAGTCGATGCCCTCGCGGTTGATCATCCAGTCGCGAAAGTCGGAGGCCTTCGGCCAGGGAAAGTCGCCCCCTCCGTGATGGACCGCGGCTGCGTGCAGCAGCGCCTTCGAGGGCATGCACGCCCAGAAGGCACACGATCCGCCGAAGAGGTCCTCCTCGACGATGGCGACGCTGGCGCCGCGACTCCTCGCCAGCTCCAGAGCCGCCTCGCCGGCAGCGCCGGAGCCGATGATCACGAAGTCGAACTGTTCCACGTCACTCCTCTTGCTCCGCCAGCCTGTCGTGCGCCTGTCGGAAGGCGTCCAGGACGTCCTCGGAGCGAAGCACGAAGGTGATGTGCTCCACGCCGCTCCGCGGATGGTCGCTCATCCAGTCTCGGACCGCACCGAGCGCCACCTGCGCAGCTCGTTCGAGCGGGTAGCCGTAGACCCCGCAGCTGATGGCCGGGAAGGCGACGCTCGTCGCGCCGGCGCCGGCCGCCAGATCGAGCGCTGCCGAATAGGCCGACGCCAGCTGGTCCGCCTCGCCTGCTCCCCCGCCTCGCCAGACCGGCCCGACGGCATGCACGATCCAGCGGGCCGCGAGGTCGCCGGCGTAGGTGATCACCGCGCCGCCCGTCGGGCAGCCGGCGTAGCTCGCCAGCAGCTCTGCCATGACGCCCGGCCCGGCGGCCGCATGGATCGCGCCGTCCACGCCGCCGCCCCCGCGCAACCCGGTATTCGCCGCGTTCACGATCACGTCGGCCGCGAAACGGGTGATGTCGCCGCCCGTCAGCCCCACCTGCGTGTCGCCGACCGTCGATTCGCTGCTCACTCACCCGAGGCTAGGGCACTGCGCTCGGGCTTGCAACGAATCTCTCGGGCTTGCAACGAATCTGGGGTTCCCGCGAGCCTTCGGGAGCGCTACATTGCACGTCTACGCCGGTTGTCCCCAGGACCGGCGTTCGGGTGACGCCATCGGCGTTGACAGTCATCCGTTTATCGGAGGAGGGGAGAGGCGAGGTCAGGAAGGGAGTTCCAATGAGGCGAAGGCTAGCTTTGGCCGTCGGCATCTCGGTGCTGCTCATCGCGGCGCTGATGCCATCGGGAGCGGTCGCGAGTACGCCAGAACGATTCGGACGCGTTGATACCAGCGGCAAGAACGTCGATGTCATCCGCGTGCTGGGGATGCTCAGGGGCGCCCAGCGTGCCAACCAGACGGTGATGATCGCGGTCGAGCTCGCTGGTCAACCAGTTGCCTCGTACGTTGGCGCGGCGCTCGATTCGGGCACCACGTTCAGCGAGGCGCAGAAGTCCAACGTCCGGCTGCTGCTCGGACGGCGCCAGGCCGGCATCGCGGCACAGCTGCGCGGGCTGGGTGCCTCCATCGAGGGGACCTTCACGGACGTTTTCAATGGCTTCCGCATCACGGTGCCCGCTGGCAAGGTGCGCCAGATCGCGCACGTGATTGGCGTCACCCATCTCTACACGGTCCCGACGCACCACATCGACAACACCAACACGGTGAGCTACCTCGGGGCCGACACGACGTGGGGCCAGACCGGCTTCACCGGCGCGGGTGTCAAGATCGCCATCCTCGATACGGGCATCAACTACGACCATCTGGACTTCGCCGGCGCCGGCTTTACCGCCTGGCAGCACAACAACGGCAAGATCATCGAGCCCGGCACCTTCCCGACCGCGAAGGTCATCGCGGGCTACGACCTCGTCGGCGATGCCTACGACCCGGACAACGGCATCGGCCCCAGCCCCGACCCGGATCCGCTCGACTGCAAGGCCGTTGACGCTCCGGACGTCCAGCACGGAACCCACGTGGCCGGCACGGCCGCGGGCGTTGGCGTCACGTCCGCCGGCCATACCTACACGGGTCCCTACAACGCGTCGACCCTCAGCTCCACGTCGTTCCGCATCGGCCCCGGCGTTGCGCCGCAGGCCAAGCTGATGGCGTACCGCGTCTTCGGATGCGGTGGCGGCACGAACGTCGTGGTCGACGCGCTCGAGCGTGCCGTCCGCGACGGCGCCCAGGTCATCAACATGTCCCTCGGCTCCCCGCTCGGCAATCCCGGATCGCTGGACTCGGTCGCCAGCAACAACGCTTCGCTGGCAGGCGTGACCGTCGTGGCCTCGGCCGGCAACGAAGGCCCCTCGGCCTACGCAACCGGGTCCCCGGCAGTGGCCACGCGGGTCATCGCGGTCGCGGCTATGGATGCGCAGGAGAGCTTCCCCGGCGCCACCATCCACCTGGCC
>JBBSGX010000280.1:0-3234 GCA_038253685.1 Candidatus Limnocylindrales bacterium
CGCGTTCTCGGCCCGCCAGAGCATCGCGATCGGTACGAAGCCGACCGAGCCTGCTGGCTGGGCCCTGATCTCGACGTGCCGCAGAAAGGCGAGGAAGTCAGCCCCGGTGTGGCGAGTGCGGGCTTCGGTGGTGACCCTGCCGGTGGCGACCTCGAGCGCGGCGAACAGGCTCATCGTGCCGTTGCGCTTGTAGTCATGGGTGTGGCGGTCGAGCTGCCCGGGCTTCATCGGCAACATCGGCTGGGTCCGATCGAGCGCCGGGATCTGCGTCTTCTCGTCGCCGCCGGCGTACGCCGATTACCCGGCTGTTGTCTACTCATTGGTGAGACGGCACCTGGAAGTGAGTGATCTGGCCTCGTTCTCGCTCGCTGTCGAGGATTGATTGGCCCGAGAGGCCGGCATCATGGTCATGGGCAGGATCGACAGCGCGGGCCACGTCGCTGGCGAATCGTCGTGTCGGCTAGCGCCGGATGGCTGGGCTCGATCGGTGGCGGGCGGAGCTCGACAGGGTCGGATCGGTGCCCGCGGGCACCACATTGGTCTGGTCTAACGTCGCCAAGTCTGGCCGGGATGCAGCCAGGAGAGCGGCGCGAGCATTGATCTCGACAACGCACACGCGTACCATCGATCGTCTGGTCCCAGTCATCGCCCCATTCCCAGGACAGGGGACAGCAGGCCAGAGACACAGGAGGAGTTCATGCGCGAGATCTCTATTGCCGCGGGATCCTTTCGAGGCTCGTTTCTGCTCGCGGCCCTGCTGGCCATCGGGCTCGCGGCACCGGCTTCGGCGGCCGGGGGCGACAGCCTCGTGACGGTCGGAAGTCCGCCCTCGCCGTTCGCACAGAACAAGCAGAACGAGCCGGCGGTTGCAGTCGATGCCCACAATCCACTGATCCTTGCAGCCGGCTCAAACGATGAGATCGACCTCGAGGCATGCAATGCCGGCGATGCGACGACATGCCCCTTCACGGCCGGTGTCGGCGTGTCCGGGATCTACCTATCGCTGGACGGCGGCACAACCTGGAACCAGCCGACGTACACGGGCTGGAGTGCCCGAGACTGCCTCGGCCCGGCCGCTTGCGCGGCCCACGTCGGGCCGATCGGGACGCTCCCCTGGTACTACGAAAACAACGTCACGTCGGGCGGCGACCCTGCTCTCGCCTTCGGGCCTCGGCGTGGGGCCGGGGGCCACTTCTCCTGGGCCAATGGGTCGCGCCTGTACTACGCGAACCTGGCCTCCAACTTCCCGGGCAAGACCGGATTCGTGGGCGCCGAGGCGGTCATGGTCTCGCGCACCGACCACGTCGCTGCTGCAGCCACCGGTGACAAGAACGCGTGGCAGAAGCCGGTGCTCGTCTCGCGGCAGAACTCGGCGCTCTTCTCCGACAAGGAGCAAATCTGGGCCGACAACGCAGCGACGAGCTCCTTCTTCGGCAGCGTCTACATCTGCAACGTCGCCTTCCGGAGCAACGGCCGCGGCGGCTCGCCTGAGCCCGTCCTCGTCGCCCGCTCGAGGGACGGCGGAGATACCTGGAAGCAGCGCCAGATCAGCCCCGCGACCAACACGATCCAGACCGGCGGTCGCCAGGGCTGCGTCGTCCGAACCGACAGCCGGGGAGCGGTCTACGTCTTCTGGGTCGGGACCGAGATTCCGAGCCGGGCCACCGTCTTCTTCATGAGCCGCTCGACCGATGGCGGCGCGACCTTCTCGCGGCCCCGCGTCGTGCAGCGTCCCCACGACGTCGGGCAGTTCGACCCGGCGACGGGTCGCTTCAGCTTCGATGGCGTTGGTGGTGCTCGGACGAGCACGTTCCCGAGCGTCGACATCGCGAACGGCGCCCCGACGGGTGCCGATGCCACGGACGAGATCGTCATCGTGGGCCCAGACGGCCCGACGCCCACGGACACGACTCCCGGACCGAACGAGCGGGCACCCGTCCGCTACTCGTCGGACCGCGGAGTGACGTGGGGCGACGCCGGAAGCGGCTCGCCGGCCCGCGACCGTCCTGACTTCCCGGCCATTGCGATCTCCCCGAACGGCGAAGACGTTTATCTTGTCTACGACAACTTCCTCCAGCCATGGCAATCGGCAACCGCCAGCCCTGCGCGGTTGATGCAGGGCGCCGTGCGCCATGCCGACATCGGCCCCGGCGGTCAGATCGGTGCTTGGAGCGACCTGCATCGCGGTTCCATCGGCGACGCACGAGGCTCGAGCCAGAACGGTCTGACAGCGGAGTTCCTCGGCGATTACAACTACGCCGTTGCCACGAGAAGCTACGGCATAGCGGTCTGGAACGACGTCCGGAACGCTGCCGACTGCCCGGCGATCGACGCCTACCGGCAGTCGGTCGTCGACGGTGCTCCGATCGCCAGGCCGGCACCGAATACGGACTGCCGGCCCGCCTTTGGCAACACAGCCATCTTCGGCGGCAGCTACGCGGACCCAACGCCGTAGCGTCCCGAACAAGAACGAGAGGCCTCCACTCCGATGGGTGGAGGCCTCTTCCATGCTCGCTCTGCCCTCGATAGCAAGAGGCCTCCTTCACTGCGAATCGCCGCGTCCTCATGCCACCGAAGCGCACGATGGCGGACATAGACGGACGCGTTCCCTGGCAAACAGTCGTCGGTCTCAAGGGAACAACGCGACATCCGCGGTGAGCAGTCGGGGGTCGGACTGATGCCGCGGAGGGCGAGGGATGCAGACTGGACGAGGGATCCTTGGTCGGCGCGTGACGAGCGCCCAACGACTTGAGATGCGGCAGCGGGTGGCAGCCGGCGAGAGCCATGCCGCGGTGGCCGCGGCGGTCGGCTTCTCGACCAAGGCGGTGCAGCGGCTGATGGTACGGACCGGTGGCCGGCCGCCTCGCTTGACGATCCGCTGGTCGTGTCCCAGATGATGGTGTAACAACCCAACCGGGCTGACCAAGGAGTCGGCCATCGCGTCATCCTCGCGTGTTGGAAGTGAGAAACCGACGACACGAAGGAAAAAACCACGATGGCCGAGGACAGGATGGCCGTGCTCGACATGCTCCGCAAGGCGACGTCAGACGGCAACGTCGACAGTGCTGCGCGAGGGTGTTCGCGCGCTGGCCAAGGCGATCATGGAGACGGAGGTGTCGGAGCTCACCGGCGTAGCCAAGGGCGAGCGCGCCCCGGAGCGTCGGCTGACGAACCGCAACGGCTATCGCGAGCGGCGCTGGGACACGCGCGTGGGCACCATCGGCCTGTCGATCC
>JBBSGX010000281.1:0-3212 GCA_038253685.1 Candidatus Limnocylindrales bacterium
GGTCCGCGGCTCGTATTCCCAGCGCACCTGGTAGTAGTCGAGGATCCGCGCCAGCTCGGCTTCGCTGGCATGTGCGAACCGCGCCGGCTCGGTCACCGCGCCTCCGAGGCCGCGCCGCGATCCAGCCGCTCGAGCAGGCCGCCGATGTCTCCCTCGAAACCCTCGAGGAGAGCATGAATCCGCAGCACGTCGTCGGCGCTGACGGGCTCGCCCTCTGGCCTCTGGCGAACCGATGCCAGCTCGCCCACCTCGGCCTGCGGGACCTCGTTCTCGTCGAGCTGGATGGTCACGATGGCGACCGCCTGGGTACCGCAATACGAACATCCCAGGTCGACGAAGAAAAGGCCGTCCCGCTCGGCGAGGACGCGGATGCGTTCCGTCTCGTACGCCTGCCCGCAGGCGGCGCACCCGAATGAGGTCAGCTGGGTTCGCAACCAGTCGGCGCCATCCATCGAGCGCAAGTCTACCGGCAGTGGGCCTGCCGGTCTCAATCCCGGGTCAGCGTCGCCTCTGTCGTGTCTCGTCCGAGGATTCGAGCTCCACCTGCGCCGTGACGCCCTCCGGCCGCGCCAGCGGCAGCCTCACATGAGCCGTTGTGCCCTTGTCTCGGCCGTCCGATTCCAACCAGATGTGGCCGCCGTGCGCTCGCACGATGCCGCGCGAGGCATACAGCCCGAGCCCGACCCCGGAAATGCCGCGATCCTTCGCACCGTCGGCGCGGCTGTATCGCTCGAAGAGGCGCTCGACCTCATGCGGCTCGAGCCCGATGCCCTTGTCGACCACGGTCAGGTGGATGGCGTCGTCCTCGACCGTGGCGACGATGTGAATGGGCTGATCGCCGGCGGAGTACTTCAGGGCATTGCTGCACAGGTTGCGGAATACGCGTCGCAGCAGGGGAGTGTCCCACTCGCCGATCGCCGAGGGCAATGTCCCCGGCTCGATGACGATCCTCGCGCGAGCCTCCGGATCGAGCAGCTCGAGGCCCTCGGCGACGATGCCACGCAGCTCGGCCGGCTCGAGGCTGAGCTCCAGCGCGCCCATGGCAATGCGGGACGCGTCGGACAGCGTGTCGAGCGTCGCGGTCATTTCCTGCGAGGCGACCATCGCGTCGCGCAGCAGGTCCCCGATCGCCTCCACGTCGGCGGGCGAGTCGGCGAGCCGGCGGGCGGCGAGTGCCAGCGACCCTTCGATGATCGTCATCGGCTGGCGCACGTCGTGGAGCGTGATGGCCAAGAACTCGGTGCGGATCAGCTCGACACGCTCGCTGAGGGCGACCATCGCGACCGTGCTCGCGGCGTCGATGGCGTCGTCGACCATGGCGTGTGCCGCGATCGCTTCACTGGCGGGCACGTCGTCCGGCAGGTTGTGTGCCAGCGCTCGGCCGATCTCCTTGCGGAGCAGCCGGAACTCGGTTGACACGTCGGCCGGCCCAAGGCCCTGCTCGAATCGGGCGCCGGCGTGGGCCCGGGCGGCCTCCTCGACGTCCGGGTCGGCCAGCGGAGCGACTTCCCTGCCGGGCTCGGCGTCGCGGCGCAGCAGGACGACCAGGGCATCGAACAGCCGCGGGATGTGATCGGCGACGGCGTGCTCCGTGTCGCCCGCGTGGAACGGCTGGGCGGCTGCTTCTCGCAGCCACCGGCCCAGGATCTCCGCGCGGCGTTCTGCGAGGAGCGTTGCCACGTCGGTCAGGTCGGCCTCGCGGGCCACCTCGGCGATGCGGCCGTCGACGTCGTCCATGCCCTCGTCCGGCCTTCGTCCCATCCATCCCCCGCGTTCGTGCCGACGGGAGGCGGCCCTTCCCGGCGTATGGGAGTGCTACGCCTCCGCCGTCGCTCCAGCCGTTGCCGTCGCCGGAACGCCCTCCACGTCCAGCAGGTATCCGATGCCCTGGAAGGTCTTGATGCGGCCGGCCTCACCCGGCGCTGCGCCGAGCTTGCGTCGCACTCGGCTGACCCAGACCCGCAGGTACTGCAGATCATCACGGTACTCGGGTCCCCAGACCTTGGTCAGAAGCTCCGTGTGGAGCACCACCTTGCCGGCATTGGCAGCGAGGTGCTGGAGCAGCAGCCACTCGGTCCGGCTCAGCTGGACCAGTTCGCCGCCGCGTGTGACCATGCGCCGCTCGAGGTCGATCTCCACGTCATCGAATGCGACCACGCCCGCACCCGGAGTGGCCCCCGAATAGCGGCGGATGACCGCACGGACACGCGCCGCCAGCTCGTCCGGGTGGAACGGCTTGGCGACGTAGTCGTCCGCGCCGAGGTCGAGGCCCTTTGCCTTGTCGGCAGTCGAGCCTTTCGCCGTGAGCAGGATGACCGGCACGGGCCGGCGCTCGCGCAGCTGGCGCATCACCTCGATGCCGTCCAGGTCAGGCATCACGATGTCCAGCAGGACCACGTCTGGACGGTACTCCTCCGCCTTGCGGAGGGCGTCCTCCCCCCCGGACGCCGCAATCACGCGGAAACCTTCTTCCCCGAGAGAAATCGAGACGAGCTTCGTGATGCGCGGCTCGTCATCGGCGACAAGTACCAATGGTTGCGTCGTCACGCCGCGACCTCCGTGCCGGATCCAGATACCCCCGTCGACGGGCCCACCGCCCGCGCTGCGCCAGTGTCGCGCACCGGAGACCTTACCGCGGCGGAGTTGCCTTCCAGAAGCGTTGCAAGTTCCTCACAGGCTCCGTCTCGCGTGGCTGGTCGCGAGGCCGAGGTCGGCAACGAGCCGCGCGAAGCGCGCTTCTCGGGAAGCGGGATCGGGCGAGCGCAGGACTGCCGAAGGGTGGAGCGTGACGATGACGTGGGGCGCGATCGGTGACGTGACGACGAGCCCGGGCTCATCGCCGATCCTGACGGCCCGCCCAAGCGCCGATTGTGCGGCCGTGGCGCCCATGAGGACGACCACGGACGGGCGCAGGACCCTGAGCTCGGCTTCGAACCACGGAAGGCAGGCGCGGATCTCCTCGGCGTTCGGACGCTCGTGGAGGCGGCGCTTGCCGGACGCCCGCCACTTGAAGTGCTTCACCACATTAGTGACGTAGACCCGCGAACGATCGAGGCCGGCCTCCTTGAGGGCTCGCTCGAGGATGGCCCCCGCTGGGCCGACGAAGGGTTCGCCGGCAAGGTCCTCGCGGTCGCCGGGCTGTTCGCCGACGAGCATCAGGCGGGCGCCGGGCGGACCCTCACCGAAGACGGTCTGCGTGGCTCGTGCCCAAA
>JBBSGX010000282.1:0-3212 GCA_038253685.1 Candidatus Limnocylindrales bacterium
GGCGAATTCGGAGGCGGACATCGATTCGGCAAGCTCGTGGACCCACGGATGTCGGCAAAGAGCATGGAGATCTCGACCTCCGCGCCACCGATGCCGCGAGCCGAAACCTGCCCGATGCAGCGGTCCCCATGAGGGCGTCCCCAGCGTTCCTCCCTTGTCGGCTCGGGCACTTCGGCCCGTCTATGCCCGGCCAGGATTCTCCAGCCGCGTGTCGTGCAGGTGCGAATAGGCTGCGCCGCGCGGTTGCAGGTGGCTGCGGAAGAGCACGATGGCATCGGCCTGCCAGCGCACGGGCGGCGCAATCCCCTGGCCAAATTCGGGATCGCGGATTAACTCGTCCGGCGCGTGACGGGCGACCGTGAGATGCGCACTCGGAGTGTAGCGCGGGCCGCGCCTGTCCCCGACGCGGAGCCGCCCGACCACGTCCGCGACGCGTTCTGCAAGCCACTGCGTCTCGGTGCCGCCGTGCGCCAGCCTGAGCCAGGCAACACCGTCGTCACCGCGGCGCTCGCGACCGGCCCCGGTCCCGAGCTCGATCTCGAAGGCGTTGACGTCAGCCGCGGCCGCGTCGATTGCAGTCTGGACCTCGGGCAACCGCTCGGGTTCGGTCGAGCCCAGGAAGAGCAGGGTCAGGTGGAACGAGTCCGGCCCCAGCCAGCGTGCCGTCGGGAAGCGCGCCCTGACCGGCGCCAGTCGTCCGAAAACGGCCCCGGCGGCCTCCTCGGGGAGCGGCAGCGCGATGAATAGGCGCCACGGACGCCCGGCGGCGTCCAAAGCCGGCGTCAGCCCGCCTGGGAGACGGCGACGGCCGCGGGACGCGGCACGTCCAGCAGGTCCAGCAGTCCGAACAGATCCGCGATGACCGGCACGTCGCGCGGCAGCCCGGCGTTGTGGTGCGCGTGCACGTGGGTCGAGCGGTCGATCAGGACCGGCGTGATGCCGACCGCACGCGAGCCTTCGACATCGGCGCGAACCGAATCGCCGACGTGGATCGCGCGATCGGGTGATACGCGCATGACCCCGAGCGCGTGCTCGAAGATGCCTCGATGGGGTTTGAGATACCCGACGCGGGCGCTGATGATCAGTGCCTCGAAATGCCGCGCCAGCTCCAGGTCGTGGATGAGCTCCGGCGCCTGCCAGCTCCAGTTGCTGATCACCGCCAGGCGGATTCCATCGGCCACGAGCGCGTCGAGTGCAGGGATCACGTCGGAAAACACCCACCACGAGGAATCGGCGGCGAAGGCCTCCTCAACGCGTCGGAAGAAGTCGTCCGGCAGGTCCGGGTATCCGAGCTTCGCGAAGACCTTTCCGTCCAGCTCCTTGAGACGGCGGTAGGAGGCTTCCTCGGTCGCCTCGAAGGGTCCCTCGTTCTCACCCTCCTCGAAGGCTTCGCTGAAGGCGCGCTGGAAGTCCTCGCGCGCGAGCTCGACGCCGAACGTCGGGAACGCCTGGGCATAGACCTCCATCCACGAAGGATGGGCGCGCACCAGCGTGTCGCCGAGATCGAGAAAGACGACGTCGGGGCGCTCGAGCCCGGTGGGCGGGGTCACACCGAGAGGATACCGGGGTCGTCAGGCCGGTAGCAGATTGCGGGTTGCAATGGCCGATCCCGCGGGATCAGTCGTTGTAGAGGCGCTCCTCGATGAGCTTTTCCTGGACCGTGCGCCCGCCGGCGTCGAAGCAGGAGTACTCGAAGTGCTTCTGGAACTCGAGATCGATGCTGTGCTGGCCACCGCGGTTCTTCTCGACGGAGACGATCACCCAGTCGCGGAAGCGCTGCGCCTGGTAGGGGTTGAACTCGATGTTCACCTTGGCGACGATGTTGTACTTCTCGTTGAGGATCAGGATGATGTCGGCCTCGTAGTTGATGGCCGACGAGCCGCGCAGGTGGTGGTTGCGCAGGCGGGCAGCTTTGAGGCCTTCCTTGTCTGCGGCGACGATCGAGATCATCGGCACTCCCAGGGAGAGTGAGATGTCCTTGAGGCCGTTGACGATGCTCGTCACCTTCTCAGTCTCGGTGATGGGCTCCGGGAAGACCGGCACCTTCTGCATGTAGTCGACGAACACGACGAGGCGCTTGTCGCCGGACAGCTCCTTGTATCGCGTGACCAGCGCTCGGATGTTGTCGATGGTGCTGGTGGTGTGCGAACCGCGGAGCAGGTACAGGTTCTGTCCATACCTGTTGATGCGGTCGAGCGCCGGCTTGAGACGCGGGTTCGCGGCAAGGTCGGCCTTGTCGTTGCCCTGGGCGAGCCACGTCCCGAGGATCTCGCGACGGACGTCCTGGAGCTTCACGCCGCCCTGCTTGGCGGGCATGTGCGCGAGAGCCGACTCCATCGAGATGATGCGGTTGAGCATGTACTCCTCGTCATGCTCGAAGCAGATGTAGAGGACGCTGGCCTGTCCGCCGAGGACGATGTTGCGGGCCATCTGCATGGCCATCGTCGTCTTGCCGGTGCCCTGTGCACCACCGATGAGCATGAGCTCGCCGGCGCGCAGGCCGCCGCCGATGGTCTTGTCGAGCGGCGTGAAACCAAGAGGCACGGGCTGGTACTGGTCGACCGAGCCGACGCTCACCTTGTCGGCAAGGGTGCTGAGGATCTCGGTCGCGGAGCGCGGTTGGACCACAGCGAGACCGGAGTCCACCGTCCATTCGGCCTGATCCCTGCTCTCCTGGCGTGCAACCTGCGGCACAGGCGTCTGCGGTGCGACGGGGGCGGCGGGCGAGGGCTCGGAGGCCCACGGGGCCGGGGCGTCGCCCGGAGAACCATCGAGGCTGGCTCCCTGGGCGATCCATTGCTGCCACTGCTCGGGCGTGCCTTCCTGGACCGCCTCGAGCTGCGCCTCTGGAGCTGGCGGCTCTGCAACGGGGGGAGACACGTAGCGAGCGCTCATGCTGCTCAGCGAGGGAGCGGCACGCCCAGGCATCAGCTCCTGCTCAACGGCAGCGGTGTGCACCTCCGCCTGGAGCGGCGCGTTGAGCGCCGTCGCGCGAGCGAGTGCCGCGTCGGCGGCCAGGCTCTCGGGCGTTTCGAAGGTCATCGAGGGAGTGGGAAAGCGCGGTTCGGCGCCAACGACGACGGGCGCGTCGAGGGTCGATTCGGGCATTGCAAAGGCGGTGTCGTCAGGAGCGACGGGGGGCGGCACTGGCGCTTGCGGCTGGCGGGCCCAACGGCTGATGTTCACGAGTCCTCGCTTGCTGCGGCATCGAA
>JBBSGX010000283.1:0-3209 GCA_038253685.1 Candidatus Limnocylindrales bacterium
TAGTACACGACCGCGTCGAGCATGGGCTGGATGCCCTTGTTCTTGAGGGCCGATCCGGTGAGGACGGGGATGAGGCGGTTCTGGAGTGTGCCGAGGCGCAGCCCGTGGCGGATCTCGTCGGGCGTCAGCTGCTCGCCCTCGAGGTACCTGTGGGTGAGGTCGTCGTCCATCTCGGCAGCCGCGTCGATCATGTAGGCGCGGTGCTTCTCGGCCTCGGCCCGCAGCTCCTCGGGGATCTCCTCTTCATGGATGTCCTGTCCGAGGTCGTCGCGGTAGAGGATCGCCTTCATCTCGACCAGGTCGATGACGCCCTTGAAGGTGTCCTCGCGGCCGATCGGGATCTGGAGCGGCACGGCGCGCGCACCGAGGCGCTCGCGGATCGACTGCACGCCGCGCCAGAAGTCGGCGCCCGTGCGATCGAGCTTGTTGATGAAGCAGAAGCGGGGCACGCCGTAGCGGTCGGCCTGGCGCCAGACGGTCTCGGACTGGGGCTCCACGCCGGCCACGCCATCGAAGACGACCACCGCGCCATCGAGCACCCGCAGGCTCCGCTCGACTTCCATGGTGAAGTCCACGTGCCCGGGCGTATCGATGATGTTGATGCGATGATCGCCCCAGAACGCCGTCGTTGCCGCGGCCGTGATGGTGATGCCGCGTTCCTGTTCCTGGGGCATCCAGTCCATCGTGGCCGCGCCCTCATGGACCTCACCGATCTTGTAGATCTTCTTGGTGTAGAAGAGGATCCGCTCGGTGACGGTCGTCTTGCCGGCGTCGATATGCGCAATGATTCCGATGTTCCGCGTTCGTGCGAGCGGAACCTGTCGTGCCACGGTGGTTGTTACTTCCCTGTTCTTCTGAGCGCTGAGCTCTGCTACCACTTGAAGTGGCTGAAGGCCTTGTTGGCTTCGGCCATCTTGTGGGTGTCCTCGCGCCGCTTGACTGCGGCGCCGAGTCCGTTCATGGCATCGACGAGCTCGAAGGCGAGCTTCTCGCTCATCGACTTGCCGCTGCGCCGGCGGGCCGACTGGACAAGCCAGCGGACACCGAGCGACATGCGGCGGTCTCCGCGGATCTCCACGGGGACCTGGTACGTTGCGCCGCCGACGCGGCGCGGCTTGACTTCGATGATGGGGGTCGCGTTGCGCAGCGCCTGGTCCAGCACCTCAAGTCCGGGCCGGTGGGCGGATGCCTCGGCGCGCGCGAGTGCCTGGCGCAGGATGCTCTCGGCCAGACCCTTCTTGCCGTCCCGCATCAGCTTCACAACGAAACGATCGGTGGTGCGCGTCAGGGTCGGCGCGTACTTGTCCTTGCGCGGGGTTCCGGTTCGGCGCGGCATCTACTTGGGCTTCTTGGCGCCGTAGCGCGAGCGGCTCTGCTTCCGGTCGCGGACGCCGGCCGCATCCAGGGTGCCGCGGATGATGTGGTACTTGACCGACGGGAGGTCCTTGACCTTGCCGCCGCGCACCAGCACCACCGAGTGCTCCTGGAGGTTGTGGCCGATCCCCGGGATGTAGGCCGTGACCTCCATCTGGTTGGTGAGCCGGACACGAGCGATCTTGCGCAGCGCGGAGTTCGGCTTCTTGGGGGTCATCGTACGCACCTGCAGGCACACGCCGCGCTTCTGCGGGGCGCCCGGAATCGGCTCCTGGCGCTGGCGGAGGCTGTTCCAGTTCTTGCGCATGGCCGGAGCCTTGATCTTTGTCTGCTTCGGCGTGCGACCCTTGCGAACCAGCTGGCTGATCGTGGGCACGAAGGCGAACTCCCTGTCTGAACGGCATGTGATCGGTGTCTGCATCTGGCCCTGCACCGGGCGATCTGCGCGGCGCACATGGCGAGAGGGGCGGTGATGGTTGGTGGTGGTCAGGCCCGGCTCGTCGATCTCCTCATCCGGGCCGCTGGACCTGCGTCCGGCGATGTCTCGGTCAACCGGCAGAGCGCAGCGCGCGGCGTTCAAAACCGCGGACTGGAAGTGTATCAGCGACGCGCCGAAATCGTCAACGGCGTCCACGCTCGCGCCACTTGTCGCGACGGAGGCGATACAGCACATGCGCACGGAGCGGATGACCCTCTGGAAGGCGGGGATGTTCGAAGTCGTCGGCAGGGTCCCGGTGCATCTCGAGTCGCTCCATTACCCGGCGGGACGCGGTGTTTGCGGCCTCGGTCGCGTAGCCGCGGCCCCAGGCATCGGCGACGAAGCGCCACCCGATCTCGACGCACGGCGTGAACGTAGCCTCGAACGTGGGCAGGGCGAGCCCCGTGAAGCCCAGGAACCGTCCGTCCTCGGCTCGCTCGACAGCCCATGGGCCGTAGCCGTGGGTCTGGAACGCGGACTCGATCCGGTCCAGAAACGCGTCGCTCTCAGCGCGATCGAGGGTGGCCGGAAAGTGACGCATCACCTTCGGGTCGACGTTCATACACGCGAAGGGCTCTCGGTCGGCCTCACGGAACCGCCGCAGCACCAGCTGCGCGGTCGTCAGGGTTGGTCCGTCGGAGACCGTGCGAGTCATGGCCGGCAGTCTGCCTGCTCGGCGCGTTTCGCCGGCACATGGACCGGGGAGTCCCGAAGGCTAGGGTCCGACGCTCCGCCAGCTGACCGTGAAGCCGTCCGAGGCGGCGTCGATCGCCGAGGGCAACGCCTTGAGGACCGTCCGCTGCTTCAGCTGGATCATCAGGTCGATCCTCCGCGTCCAGAGCTCGTCGCCCAGGAGCGCGGTCTGCCCATTCGCGGTGGCGCTGCAGTCGGTGAAGCGGACGGTGCCGAAGTCCGGCAGAGCGCTGATTTCGCACGCTTTGGTACCGCACATCGAGGTGGCCTCGGCGACCCATTCGGCGGTCGCGCGCTTCGCGGATGGGTTCGAGCGGGCGATCGAGAACGAGTTGTCGAGCGTCACGTTCTTGATCGAGAGCGTGAAGCGGGTCCCGGCGAAGGAGACCGCGGAATGGATCGTGTCCCCCGGCCGGATGAGGATGGGGATGCGAACCATCGGCGCCGGAAGCATCTCCCACCAGGCGTAGTAGAGATCCTGGCGCTGGTTCACGCATTCCGAGCTCGTGCCGATCTGCGCGAGCTCGGGCGAGGAGATGCCGTCGATGCCGACCCAGAACGAA
This sequence comes from Candidatus Limnocylindrales bacterium, assembly GCA_038253685.1. GTDB lineage: Bacteria > Chloroflexota > Limnocylindria > Limnocylindrales > CSP1-4 > JAFMJV01. Next base: position 3,109 of record JBBSGX010000283.1, read on the forward strand.
GCCATTTGGCGGTGCACGGACTGGCAGGAGACCGTGGGCTGGACCCAGGTGCCCTCCACGTTGGTGAAGCGTGCGCCCTTTCGTTGGACGTCGTAGCCGGA
>JBBSGX010000284.1:0-3205 GCA_038253685.1 Candidatus Limnocylindrales bacterium
CATCTTCGGTTCTTTCGTCGAGGCGCCCTCACCGTCAGCGACCGCATTCATGTTGGCCTGTCCGTCTCGGACGGCGCCCGAAGCCTGAACCTTCCCGCCGATCGGCGGTACGCAATCTGGCACTTTTCCTACGAGAGCGTCGACGACATGATGGAAAAGTTCAATCGCTACACGTCCGTCCAGGCTCGGCAGGCACTCGCCGACGGAGCACCGGTGCCGAGTTCCCGGCAGCTTCTGGTGGGACCAGCGCGCTCGGTGTGGGCGGACTACGTGCGGCGCCGTGCCTATCGCGACGGCACCGCGGGGCTCATCGTTGCGATCGCGCGGGGGTTCTATGAGTTTCTGCTCGCCGCGAAGACCTGGGATGAGGCGCGGCTTCGCGAGCGGATGGCGGCCAGGGATGCCATGCGCGATCGGCTGATCGCCGGTCATGCGAGGGTTGACGAAGCACCGAACGAGCGCGGCTAGGTGCCTCGACGACGAGAGCGCGCCGGACGGGCTGGCAAAGTCCTGCGCGCGCTCCGTCGCCTTGCGGGGCGGCCCCTGCGCTGTCCGAGCGGCCGCGAACCGACGCGGATCCCCTCGGAACCGCTCGAGCCTGGCGCGTCACTCGACGATGTCGTCCGCCGATTCGATCTCGGCGTCAAGTCGCATCTTGCGGGCGAGACCTACCGCTCCGACGTGCGGGATCGGGACCTCGGGCCACTCATCGCAGCGGTCGCCGCCGCTGCGCGGGGGCGAGACCTGCGAGCGTGGATTCACGCAGGCGGGCAGGTGACTCGTCTGGGCGCAGCCGGCGCGGACGAAATCGTCGTACGGGCATCACGAGCCGGGCGCCTGCGGCTTCTGTTCTCGGACGACCGGAACCGGCTCGTCGAGAACGTCTGCGTGGACGTCTGGAAGCCGGCGCCCCATGACAGTTGGCAGGCCATCGCGGCCGACGCGCCGGTCGCGCGGATCCGCGCCGAGACGCCCGGCTCTGGCGGGGAAGAGCGTCTTCCTGTCGACAGCCTTCCGCAGTTCCCCATCGATGCGGTGTACACCTGGGTGAACGCCGCTGATCCCGGGTGGCGCGCGCTGGTCTCTCCCTACCGGGATGGAACGATGCTCGAGCCGGAACGCTTCGTGCAGCTGGATGAGCTCCGTTATTCGATGCGCTCGATCGAGACCTACGCGCCGTGGATCCGCCGAATCCACGTGCTCACCAATTGCCGACCGCCCGACTGGTTCGTCCCGTCCGACCGAATGCGCTGGGTGGACCACTCGGCCGCGATCGACGAGCGTTACCTCCCCTCCTTCAATTCGGACGCGATCGAGACATTCCTGCACCGGGTTCCCGATCTCTCCGAGCACTTTGTCTACTTCAACGACGATTTTCTCCTGGCAGATTCGGTGTTCCCGGCGACGTTCTTCACGTCGGAAGGCCGGACGAAGGCGTTCCTGGGGACGAACATGTCGACGCTCTTCCTGGCGCAGCTCGCTCGGGCCGGAGAAGCCGATGACTGGCAGAGCGGCCGGCTCAATGGAGCTCGACTGCTCCAGGAACGCTTCGGCGTGTTGCCCACCCTCCTCCACCGACATGCGCCGTACGCGCTGACCAGATCCGGCTGGCAGGCGCTCGAAACAGAATTCCCGTCGCAGGTCGAGGCAACCCGTCGCGCGCGGTTTCGAACGCACGAGGTGGTGACATGGACGGCGTTCGTGTATCCGCATTACGCGATGCTGACGGGGTCCGGGGTGCTCGGGCGGGGCGATCAGTACCAGATTTCGACCGGGACGATGGAGCGCCTTTCACGGCAGCCACCACCGGCGCGGGAATTTGCCGTTGTCGCACCCTTCGGAACAAGCGCGAACGATATGGCGTTCCGAGCGTTTGCCACGCGGTTCCTCGAGCGGCAGTGGCCTTTCCGCTCGAGCGCGGAGCATGCCGATGCCTGAGGCGCCGTCCGAGGTCAGCGGGAGCAACCTCGCGGCGCCGATCTTCGTCGTCGGCACGCCGCGCTCCGGAACGACCCTGTTCGCGTCCATGCTCGACGCGCACCCGCGGATCGCGTGTGGCCCGGAGACGGCGTTCTTCCGTTTCGCGACGATCGATGAAGGGCGACGAATCCAGCGCGACCGGAACTGGCCGGAGCAGGCGGTCCGCTTTCTTGTCTCGCTCCGGCGTCTGCGCGCGGGTAGCGTGCTGGAGGCGTATGGCCTGACGGAAGACGACGTGCGCAATGAGCTCCTGCGCAAGCCCCAGTCGCTGCGATCGGTCCTCGAGGCGATCGTCGTCCCATTCGCTCGCCGGCGTGGGAAGCCCCGCTGGGCGGAGAAGACGCCGATCCACGTGCTGCACGTGAACCTGCTCCGCGGCCTGTGGCCCCAGTCGGTCATCTTCCGCGTCATCCGCGACCCTCGCGCCGTGGCCGCATCGCTGGTCAAGGTGCCGTTCGGACCGACCTCCGCCACTGGTGCGGCGTACCTCTGGAGGCATCACGACGAGGCGGCACGGGACTTCTTCGAGTCCGATCCCCGTGCCAGCACGATTCGGTACGAGGACCTCGTCGCGGATCCCGAAGCCGTGCTTCGTGACGTCTGTGCGTTCCTCGGTGAAACGTTCGCCGCGGACATGCTGGCGCCAGGCCCGGATCAGAACCTGGCAGCATCGGGCGAGGAGTGGAAGTGGCGCGTCGCCGCGCCGATCGACCAATCGCGAGTCGCTGCATGGCGGCAGGAACTCGAGCCGGTCGATCAGGAACGCGTGGCACTCGTGTGTGCGGCGGGCATGAATCGCCATGGGTACGATGGCGCACGAGAGGCAGGCGGAGTCGTTCGGGTGCACGTCCTCCGCTCCAGGGTTCGCGACGCCGCGCGACTGATCGAGCCTGCTGCCGACGCTGGCTACCTCCTGGCAGATACCCCGGCCGATGCGTCCTTCGGGTCGCCACTGCCCGAGGTCGTCTTCGCGCCCGGTGAGAGCGGCACGACGAAGCCAGGGACGCAGGCGAGCGTTGCGTCGTTCGTGCGCCTGTTCGTGCGGCTCGCCGGAGCCCGGCTGAGGGGCCGTCCCGTCAGCCGGGTGCGTTGGCCCGAGGAACGAGCTCCGCGACGAAGTTCCAGGGACCTCATCGCGGAGGCGATCGTTCTCCTGCTCACGCGCCGGCTGACGCCGAACGGCGTCGCGGACGTCTGGTCGGCCGTGGCCGCCTCGGGGCCATCA
>JBBSGX010000285.1:0-3201 GCA_038253685.1 Candidatus Limnocylindrales bacterium
AACGAGACGATGATGGACAGGGGCGACCCTGTCGAGGGAGAGACGCATATGGCCGACGTGGCTGCCGGTGTCGCATTGCGGGCCGACCGCAGCACCAGTCCGGCCGTCGGCATGAACAACGCGGCCCAACCACTGGCCGCGCCGGCAGCCCAACCGCTGTCCCTGCCAGCCACCGCCGACGGGACGGCTGAGCCCTCCATCAGTCCGGGCTGCACCCAGGCGCAGCTCCGCCGCTTCATCAAGTCGCGTCCGTATGTGCCCATGCACGAGCTTCGCCGCAGGTTCGAGCTGAATGGCGCCGCGGACGAGGTGAGTCCCATCCGGGTCGCTGACGGGACCGTGTACGTCGGACTGGGTGCCCGCGAATCGGACTTCATCGCGGAGCTCGTTCGCCAGGGCGACATCGGTGTCGAGCTGTGCCACGACCCGCCCGTCCCGATGGTCGTGGGGGTCTATGCAATGCGTCCCATCTCCCGCTGATCCTGTCGCTCGTCGCCCGTGAGCATCGAGGGAGACGCCGTCGTCGCGCCGTCGAGCCGGGAACTGCCAGGCGAAACCGTCACCACGGCTTCGCCGAGCCGTCCCACCGGAACGGTTACGTTTCTCTTCACGGACATCGAGGGCTCCACGCGCCTCATCCAGGAGCTGCGTGACCGCTACCCGCCGTTGCTCGCCAGGCATCGGCAGATCATCTCGGGCGCCGCGGTTGCCGAGGGCGGCACGGTCTTCGGGACCGAGGGGGACGCGGTCTTCGTCGCCTTCGCGGATGCCGCGTCGGCGGTGAGCGCGGCCATCGCCGCACAACGCGCCCTTGCATCGGAGGCGTGGCTGGACGGGCGCAGCGTACGCGTGCGCATGGGCATCCATACCGGCGAGGTCAGCGTGGTCGGGCAGGACTACGTCGGCCTGGCGCTTCACCAGGTAGCGCGCATTGCTGCCGCGGGCCACGGCGGACAGGTGCTGATTTCCGACGCCACCCGCACGCTCGCCGGCCGTGCGCTCGTCGACGGGGTCTCGCTGAGCGACCTTGGCCTGCACCGGCTCAAGGATCTGGCCCTTTCCGAGCACCTCTATCAGCTGGACGACGCCCAGCGCCCTGCCACATTTCCCGCCATCCGCACGCTCAGCGCACGGCCGAACAACCTGCCGGTGCAGCTCACGAGCTTCATCGGCCGGGACGAGCTCGCGGAGGCGAGCCGCCTGCTCGAAACCGCGCACCTGCTGACCCTCACCGGGCCCGGCGGCACGGGCAAGACACGCCTGGCACTGCAACTTGGTGCCGACGCCATGGAAGGCTTTCCGGACGGCGTCTACTTCGTTCCCCTCGAGGCGATCACCGACCCCGACCTCGTGCCCTCTGCCATCACGGCCTCGATCCCGACGCTCCAGGCCGGGTCCACGCCACCCCTCGAGCGCCTGCTGGCCTGGGTTCGCGATCACAAGGTCCTGCTCCTGCTCGACAACTTCGAACAGGTCGTGGAGGCCGCTCCGCTCGTCTCGCAGCTCCTCAGGGAGGGGCCCGAGCTGCGCGTCGTGGTGACGAGCCGGGTGCCGCTGCATGCCTACGGCGAGCAGGAGTTCCCGGTTCCGGCTCTTCCGATGCCGGATGCCGAAGGCGTGACCGTGGAGCGTGCCGCCCAGTCCGAGGCCGTGCAGCTTTTCGTGGAGCGCGCCATGGCCGCCCAGCCGACCTTCCGACTAACGAACGACAACGCCGCGGCCGTCGCCGACATCGTGCGGCGCCTCGACGGTCTGCCGCTCGCCATCGAGCTTGCCGCGGCCCGGGTGCGGCTGCTGCCGGTGGAAACGCTGCGGGCCCGACTGGACCAGCGCCTCACGTTGCTCGTCGGCGGCCCGCGGGACCGTCCGGGCCGGCAGCAGACGCTGCGCGGCGCCATCGACTGGAGCTACGACCTGCTGGATGCCGCCGACCGGCGACTGTTCGAGCGCTTCGCCATCTTCGCCGGCGGCGCGTGGCTGTCCGCCGCCGAGGAGTGCTGTGGCCCGGCGGCCGAAGTCGGGCGCGACGTGCTCGACGGAGTCGGGTCGCTGGCCGACAAGAGCCTGCTGCGGCCCGTGCCCATCCCCTCGGATGAGCCCCGCTTCGCGATGCTGGCCACGATCCGCGAGTACGCCCATGAGAAGCTGGAGGCGGGGACCGAGGACGACCTCCTCCACCGCCGCCACGCCGAGACGTACGCCGTGCTGGCGGAGACGTCGGCGCCGCATCTGACCGCACGTGATAGCCGCGACTGGCTCGATCGCCTCGAGCTCGACCACGACAATCTGCGCTCGGCCATGGACTGGGCGGTAGCCGCCGACGAGGCTGCCGTTGCCATGCGCACGGCCTCGGTACTCTGGCGTTTCTGGCAGATCCGCGGGCACCTCAAGGAGGGGGGCGAGCGGCTCGACCGCATCCTCGCCCTGCCCAGTGCCGAACGACAACCGGCACGTCTGCGCGCCGTGGCGGAGGGCGCGGCGGGCTCGCTCGCGTACTGGCGCGGCGACTACCCGCTGACCCACGGGCACTACAAGGCCGCGCTCGAGTTCGCGCGCGCAGCCGACGACCCGCGGACGCTTGGCGATGCTCTCAACAATTTTGCCTTCGCGCCCATCCCCGGTGACGACATGGCGCTGGGAACGAAGGCCGGTGTTCCGTATCTCGGAGAGGCGCTCGGACTGTACGAGACGCTGGGTGACGATCTCGGCCAGGCGCACGTCCACTGGGCCCTCGCGATGGCAGAGGTCGTGAAGCCCGACCTCCCCGCGGCTCGGGTGCACCTGGAGGAGAGCCTCCGACGGAATCGGGCTGCGGGGGACACCTTCGGCATCGGTTGGGATCTGCACATGCTCGGATTGCTCGACGCAACGGAAGGCCACGTCGACGACGCCGATGCGCGTTTCCGGGAAGGCCTGGACATCTTCATTCAATCCGGTGATCGCGGCGGAATCCTGATCCTCGTCGCCGACTTCGCCATCCTGGCAAGCAAGCGTGGCGACACGGAGCGCTACTGGCGCCTGTCCGGGGCGGTCAACGCGGAGCGGCTCATGACGGGCGCGGACCTCATCCTCAGCCCCATCTCACAGATCGAGTGGCAGGTCCCGGACACGCCTGCCGCAGGCAGCGAACCTGCCCGGCTGTGGGCCGAGGGCGAACGGATGTCGGCGGAGGAGGCCATCGCGCTCGCCCTCGAAGGAGAG
>JBBSGX010000286.1:0-3199 GCA_038253685.1 Candidatus Limnocylindrales bacterium
ATCTGATTGGCCGGTTGCGAGCGTACAAACCCGTGCCGTCCAGCGTGAGGCGTAGAATCGCGTCCCGTCTCTTGTGACGGCTTGCCTTCAGTCGATTCTCCGCCCCTCTGCCTACGAACCAAGGAGCCGCAAGCCCGGTGACAACCGAAATCATCCCCGCTCACGAGAGCGCCGTACAGGAACTCGAGCGCGTCACCATCCGCTTCTGCGGCGATTCGGGCGATGGGATGCAGCTCACGGGCACCCAATTCACTCGGACGGCCGCGGCCTTCGGCAACGACGTCAGCACGATGCCGGACTATCCCGCGGAGATCCGCGCCCCGGCCGGCTCGTTGCCGGGCGTCAGCGGCTTCCAGATCAGCTTCTCGTCCGAGGAGATCTACACGCCCGGTGACCAGCCAGACGTGCTGGTGGCGATGAACCCGGCCGCGCTCAAGACGAATATCGGCGACCTGCCGGCGGGCGGAGCGCTGATCGTCAACCAGGACGCGTTCACCACGCAGAACCTGACCAAGGCCGGATACACGGCCAGTCCCCTCACGGACGGCTCGCTCAAGGCGTACACGGTCTTCGAGATTCCGATCAGCACGCTCAACGCGCGAGCGCTCGAAGGCCTGGACATGACCAACAAGCAGGTGGATCTCACCAAGAACTTCTTTGCCCTGGGAATCATGTTCTGGCTCTACGAGCGCAGCATGGATCCGACACTGAAGTGGATCGAGGACAAGTTCGGCGGCAAGGCGGTCTTCGCGCAGGCGAACGCCCGCGCCCTCAAGGCCGGCTACGCGTTCGGCGAGACAACAGAGATCTTCCACACCCACTACAGGGTCAAGCCCGCTCACCTGCCGCCCGGCACCTATCGCAACATCACCGGCAACGAGGCAACGGCACTCGGCTTCGTGACCGCGGCCAAGCTCGCCAAGCGCGACCTGTTCTACGGCAGCTACCCGATCACACCCGCGAGCGACATCCTCCACCAGCTGTCCGGCTACAAGAACTTCGGCGTCAAGACCTTCCAGGCGGAGGACGAGATCGCCGCCATCGGGTCGGCGATCGGAGCGTCGTACGGCGGCGCCATGGGCATGACCGCCAGCTCGGGGCCGGGCATCGCCCTCAAGACCGAGGCCATGGGCCTTGCCGTCATGGTCGAGCTCCCGATCGTTGTCGTCGACGTGCAGCGCGCCGGTCCCAGCACCGGCATGCCGACCAAGACCGAGCAGGCCGACCTGCTGCAGCTCATGTTCGGGCGAAACAGCGACTCGCCCATCCCGATCGTGGCTCCGGCCACCCCGGGCGAGTGCTTCGACTACGCGATCGAGGCGTGGCGCATTGCGCTCAAGTACATGACGCCTGTCGCCTACATGTCCGACGCGTTTCTGGCGACCGGGGCGGAGCCGTGGAAGATCCCGGACGTCGCGGACCTGCCGAACATCGCCGTCGAGAACTGGACGGTCAAGGAGACCTTCCATCCCTACAACCGCGACCCGGCCACGCTCGCCCGGCCCTGGGCCGTGCCCGGCACTCCCGGCCTGGAGCACCGCATCGGTGGTCTCGAGAAGGCCGACATCACGGGCAACGTCAGCTACGACCCGGAGAACCACCATCGAATGCAGACCCTGCGGGCACAGAAGGTGGCCGGCATCGCCGACGACATCCCCGATCTCCAGGTCTACGGGCCGCAGCGCGGCGAGCTGCTGATCCTCGGCTGGGGCTCCACGTACGGCGCTATCCGGAGCGCCGTGGAGCGACTCCAGGCGGAGGGACACAGCGTCTCGCACGCTCACATGCGACACCTCAATCCGTTCCCACGCAATACCGGCGACGTGCTCACCAGCTTCAAGCGCGTGCTGCTCCCAGAGGTCAACCTGGGGCAGCTGCGCCTGCTCATCCGCGCCCGCTACCTGATCGACGTGGTGGGCCTCAACCGCGTGCGCGGCAAGCCCTTCCGCATCTCCGAGATCGAAGAGGCCGCGCGACTCATCCTCACCGAGAACGGAACGAACCGATGACAACCGAACCCGCTGACGGCGGCACGGCCGTCGAGCCCGGAGACGGCGCCGCTTCAAAGATTGCAGCCGCCCCCGGCACCAAGGAGCTGCCTCAGCTCACGCGCAAGGACTTCGTCTCCGACCAGGAAGTGCGCTGGTGCCCGGGCTGTGGCGACTACTCGATCCTGGCGCAGACCCAGAAGGTGATGCCGGACTTCGGCTATGCGAAGGAGAACATCGTCTTCATCTCCGGCATTGGCTGCTCGGGTCGGCTGCCGTATTACATGAACACCTACGGCTTCCACACCATCCACGGCCGCGCTCCCACGTTGGCCACGGGCCTCAAGGCCGCGCGACCCGACCTGATGGTGTGGGTCATCACCGGCGACGGCGACGCGCTCTCGATCGGCGGCAACCACGTGATGCACTCGATGCGGCGCAACGTGGACATCAAGCTGGTCATGTTCAACAACCGCATCTACGGGTTGACCAAGGGCCAGGCCTCGCCGACCTCCGAGTTCGGCAAGAAGACCAAGTCGACGCCGGCAGGGACGGTCGACCAGCCGGTGATGCCGCTCTCGATCGCCCTGGCCGCCGAGGCGACATTCGTGGCCCGCTCGGTCGACACCCACACCGAACACCTGCAGGAGACGCTCGAGCGGGCGGGCCGCCATCACGGCTCGGCCTTCGTCGAGGTCCTCCAGAACTGCAACATCTTCAACGACGGCGCGTGGCGCGACTTCACGGACCGGGAGGTCCGCGAGGACCGCATGCTGGTCCTGCGCCACGGCGAGCCGATGATCTTCGGCAAGGATCGCGACAAGGGCATCCGGCTGCGAGGCCTGCACCCCGAGGTCGTGCAGCTTGGCAAGGGCGTGACGGAGAAGGACCTGCTCGCTCACGACGAGGAGGCCGAGGATCCGTACCTCGCCTTCATGCTGTCGCGACTGTCGTATCCGGAATTCCCGGTGCCGGTTGGCGTGCTGCGCCGCCTGGAACGCCCTACCCACGACGAGCTGGTCAAGGGCCAGATCGACGACGCGATCGAGCGGCAGGGTGCCGGAGACCTACGCAAGCTGCTGTTCAGCGGCGAGACCTGGGTCGCGTCCTGAGCCTGCCCCAACCCACGATCCGCGCCGACCACGAGGAGCCCATCGAGTGATCTGCCCGGTCTGCGGCTTCGACAACATCCAGGGCGTCGATGAGTGCGA
>JBBSGX010000287.1:0-3185 GCA_038253685.1 Candidatus Limnocylindrales bacterium
CGAGCTGGTGACGAGGCCCTCGCCGACTTGCAGTCGGCAGACAGCTGATCGGGAACGGCGGTTGCGCACGCTGTGCAGGCATTGTCGCCGGACGAAAACGGCTGGTTGAAGTCGAGCAAATCGCGTGCATGGTTACCGCGCGGTCAACCGAATCCTTTAACGTCCGGGCCTCCCAAACTTGTGCGATTCGGGCCTCAGTTCATCGATCCTCTGAGCGTGGAGGCTGAGCGGTATCGCTGCGACGAAGCCTTTGTCGACCCCTGCGCTGACCTTGGGCCAGGGTTTGACGATCATGGCACCCATGCACGCGATATCGCTGGGGCCAAGCTACGTCCATGTCCGCTCGGCGCGGCGCGCTCTACGTGAGGCTGAGACCGCCCATGCAGCCACGGCATATTCCGTGCGAACGAGGTCATGCCGAGGTCATGCCGCCGGCCGCACCTTTCCACGGGGGTGCCACTCCGCCGGCTGCGCAACTCCACCGGGCCGTGGGGCCGCGGTGTCGTGACACTCCACCAAGGCCGTGCCACTCCATCAGGCCGTGTCACGCCACCGTCTCGTGGCGCTCCGCGCTGTCGTGCGACTCCACCCTCTCGTGGCGCTCCACCAGGTCGTGCCACGTTCCCTACGGCGCCTTTGCGGCCACCTCGTCGAGATAGGCCTTGATGTCCGGTACTGCCGTGAGCATGCGCAGGAAGTAGTCGTTCACGGCGCCCATGGCGGCGTCGCGGACCTGGTCGATGTCGGCATCGCGTTCGGCGCGCTCGGCCCGATCGCGCAGTGAGTCGCGCAGGCTCAGCAGGTGGGCGACCATCTCGGCCTCGGCACGACCCTCGAGTGCCCCGATCGCGGACATGATCAGCTGGTCGGTCTGCGCGACCATCGTCTCCGCCTCGAAGGCGTCACCGGAGTCCGCGGCATCGTCCAGGGTCCGCAGCAGTGCCGCTACCTGGTAGAGCGCGGTGACCGGCTCGTCGAAGAGCTCGCGCAGGTACGCGGCGTCGGTGTAGCGGCCCGTCAGCCGGAAGATGTTGTACATCCGCCGCGCGGCCTTGCCGTAGTTCGGGTCCTGGACCGTGTACTTCCAGACCTCGTGCTCGAGCTGCTCGACGTAGTCGTCGACCGCATCCGCGCCGAGCTCCTTGACCAGCCGCGAGAAAAGCGGGATCGAGTCGGCGTCGAGGTAGACCTCCTGGAAGTACGGATCCAGGAACCCGTCGAGCGGCACGATCTTGCCGTCCGGCGCCTCCCAGGTCGGATCGAGCACGTTCGAGGCGTTCGCCAGCACCCCCCGCTTCTTGTCGCTGATGACCCAGTCGAGCTTGCACCAGCCGGGCTCGCGTTGTGACTCCGCCCACGTGATGACTCGCGTCGATCCATCCGGGTCGGTCACCTCCAGCTGGCCGGCCTTGACCTCCTCGGGCTTCCACGAACACGGCGAGCCCGGCTTCACTATCTTGCCGCGGTAGACGACCTGCCCGTGATGCGTTCCGAATTTGACCTCGAAGAGCCGATAGCCGGGCCCCGACATCGTGGCCATCGCCTTCTCGCGAATGATGTCCGCCAGGATCTGGCAGGCGGCCTCGCGTGTGTCGGCCTTGATGTGGATGCGCTCGAAGAAGTCACAGTCGCCGGGGAAGCGCTGGATCTTGCTCTGCGCCGCGGATCCGGACAGTGACAGGGCCGTCATGACCGCCGGTGGCTTGTCCTCGAAGCCAACCACCTTCGCCATGTCGCGGAAGCGGGCCAGGTCGGACGAGGAGTAGTCCAGCATCGTGACCCGATGCCCGTAGACGCCGGTGTCCACGTCGACCGAGATCTCGCCGCCCTTCGACTCGCTGGACATGGCGCCGATCCACTGTTCTGCCTCGTGACGGTCGATCTCGACACCCATGCGCGACGCGGACTCCATCAGCTTCCCGATCGCGTCGTCGAGGACCGTCCCCGCCGATTGGCCTGCTGTGTCGCTGGCGTCCATTTCTCCTCCTCAGACCGGGCTTCGGTCCGGCTGGTTGTCGATCTGCGCGCGCTGCAGGTGACCTGAATAGTCGACGTAGATGGCCTTCCACTCGGTGAACGTGTCGAGAGCCGCATGGGCGGCCTCACGATGGCCGTTGCCCGTCCCCTTGGTGCCGCCGAACGGCAGGTGCGTCTCCGCGCCGATGGTGCCGGCGTTGACATACACGATGCCGGTCTCGAAGTCGTGCATCGCCTGGAACGCGACGTTGGTATCGCGCGTGAAGATGCTCGACGAGAGGCCGTAGCGGACCTGGTTCAGGGCGGTGAGCGCCGCGTCGTACCCATCCACCCGGATGATCGACAGGAGCGGGCCGAAGATCTCCTCCTGGCCGAGCCGGTCCATCGGCTTCACTCCGTCGAAGATGGTCGGCTGGAAGAAGTGGCCGTGGTCCAGGCCGTCGCCGGTGGCGCGCTCGCCGCCGCACAGGAGCTCCGCACCTTCCTCGAAGCCGATCTTCACGTAGCGCTCGACCTTCTCGACCGCGCGAGCGTTGATCAGCGGACCGACCTGGGTCGATTCGTCGAGCCCGGACCCCAGGCGCAGTCCACGAGCGCCGTCCACCAGTCGATCGACCAGGACGTCGGCGACAGCCTCGTCGACGATGACACGACTGCAGGCGGTGCAACGCTGGCCGGTCGTCCCGAAGGCGGACCAGAGGATGCCCTCGGTTGCGAGGTCGAGGTCGGCGTCGGGCATCACCACGATGCCGTTCTTGCCGCCGAGCTCGAGGGAGAGCCGCTTGATGCGCCGCGCCGCGGCGATGGCGATCCGTCGCCCGGTGTCGTTGCTGCCGGTGAAGCTGAGAACCGGCACGTCCGGGCTCTCGACCAGCGCCATGCCTGCGGCCTCGCCAGGACCCGTGGCGAAGTTCACGGTGCCGGCCGGAAACCCGGCCTCGTGCAGCAGCTCGACCAGGAGCGCCGCGCAGAGGGGCGTGTCGGACGCGGGCTTCAGCACGACCGTGTTGCCGCTGACCAGCGCCGGCATCATCTTCCAGCACGGGATGGCCATCGGGAAGTTCCAAGGCGTGATCAGGCCCGCGACGCCGATCGGTTCGCGCACGCTCATGGCCCACTTGTTCGGCAGCTCGGACGGCACGGTGTCGCCGAACAGCCGGCGGCCCTCCCCTGCCATCAGGTACGCGATGTCGATGCCCTCCTGGACG
>JBBSGX010000288.1:0-3172 GCA_038253685.1 Candidatus Limnocylindrales bacterium
GATGTACGCGGGGGAGATCGTCGAGCAGACCGACGTGCGGACCCTCTTCGAGCAGCCCAAGCACCCGTACACGCAGGGCCTGATCGCGTCCATCCCCGTGGTCGGGCGGCTCAAGGATGAGCTGGCGGTCATCCCGGGCAATGTCCCCAACCTGATCGACCTGCCGTCCGGCTGCCGTTTCGCCCCGCGCTGCACGGCCCGCTTCGAGCACAACAACGTGCTGGCGGAGAGGTTCCACCCGGAGCTCCAGCCCGTCGGCTCGGAGCACGAGGTGCGCTGCTGGCTCTACCACATGCGGGACGGGCGCCGGCGGCCCGACCCGGATCACTATCCGGACGCCGAGCCCCTCGACGCCGCGGCCCGGGTATGACGATGAGCCACGCCATGACGACCAACCAGGCCTCCGGGGTCGCCGTCGCCGGTGTGCCGGTGCCGGACGCCGCAGCCGCGCAGACGCCCTTGGTCGAGACGCGCAACCTCGTCAAGATCTTCCCGATCCGGGGCGGCATCCTCCAGCGCACCGTCGCGGAGGTTCGCGCGGTCGACGGCGTCGACCTGCGCATCAACCGGGGCGAGACGCTGGGGTTGGTGGGGGAATCGGGCTGCGGCAAGACGACCGTGGGCCGGCTGCTGTTGCGCCTGATCGACGTGACATCCGGAGAGATCATCTTCGACGGCAGGGACATCAGCAAGATCAAGGGACGGGAGCTGCGGCCCTACCGGCGGCGCATGCAGATCATCTTCCAGGACCCCTACGCATCGCTGGACCCGCGCACCCCGATCGGGGACAGCATCGGCGAGGGCCTCCGCATCCACCACATCGGCAGCGGCCGCGAGCGGCGCGAGAAGGTGGCTCGCATGATGGACCTCGTCGGACTCCAGCCCTACCACGCACGACGCTATCCGCACGAGTTCTCCGGCGGCCAGCGGCAGCGCATCGGGATCGCCCGGGCACTGGTGCTCGAGCCGGACCTGATCGTCTGCGACGAGCCCGTCTCCGCGCTCGACGTGTCGATCCAGGCGCAGGTGCTCAACCTGCTGCGGGGGCTCCAGCGCGAGCTTGGCCTGACCTACCTGTTCATCGCCCACAACATGGGCGTCGTCGAGCACATCAGCGACCGCGTCGCGGTCATGTACCTCGGTCGCGTGGCCGAGATCTCGGGCCGGGAGGCGATCTACCGCGATCCGCGCCATCCCTACACGCAGGCGCTGATGAGCGCGATCCCCCTCCCCGACCCGATGGTGCGGCGCAAGCGGATCATCCTGACGGGCGACGTCCCGAGTCCGGTCAACCCGCCGTCGGGCTGCAACTTCCATCCGCGCTGCTGGTTGCGCGCACGGCTCGACGATCCCGAGGTGTGCAGCGACGAGATCCCGCCGCTACGGGACCTGGAGACGGGCCACCGGGTGGCCTGCCACTTCGCGGAGCGCAGCCGCGAGGTCCTGGACCGGGTCGAATCGACGACCTGAGCTTCGGGCTACTTCACGAGCATGTGGCGCATCGAGAGCGCCATGTTCGCCAGCTCGACGATCTGACCGCGCACGCTGCGGTACTGCTCGATGGTCGCCCCGAGCGCCTGCGCACCGCTCCCGATGCCGGCGGCGTCCCCATTCTGGATGGCCGCCGCGAGCTGGTCGGCCGCGGCCTTGACGTTGGTGAGCACCTCGACGTAGGCCTTGCCCGCCGCCTGGGTCGACGACCAGGTCGAGAGGCGCTGAGCGTTCGGCATGCCCTGCGAGGCGAGATCGCTCAATCCGCGTGCGGCGCCGAGCATCTTGGTGAGGTCCTCCTGGTCGGCGGCCGTGACCAGGTCCGTGCCGGCCTTCTTGATCTCGTTGTCCATGGCCGCCAGGGCGATCGTGCCGTCGATGATGTCCAGCGGCCAGATCGTTGCGTCGGGGCCGAGCGTCGCGCCGGGACCGGCAGCGCCGAGGACCGGTGAGGCCGAGGCGGCCGGCGGCGTCGCCGACGTACCGGTGCAGGCTGCCGCCAGCGTCGCCAGGAGAAGCAGCGCCGCGGCGGCCGCCCAGGAATGGAAGGCACGCCCTGTCGGGGCCTGCGCAAGGGACCGTTCTTCAGATATGGAGCCCACAGCTATACCTCGTCGCCCTCTGCCCCGGCCGTGGCCGTGCGGGATTGCTGCTGGGCTGCAGTCTGGATGGTTGCCAGAGTGACCTCCTCCGACCAGTGGCATTTCACGCGGTGCCCGTCGCCGAGATCGCGCAGCTCCGGATCGACGGTCACGCAGTTCTCAGGGTTGCCGAGCTTCGCACGGAGCCAGCAGCGAGTGTGGAAGCGGCAGCCCGTCGGCGGGGCGGCCGGCGACGGCAGGTCTCCCTTGAGCACCAGCCTGCGGCGCCGCACGCGCGGATCCGCCCGGGGGATGGCCGACAGGAGCGCCACGGTATACGGGTGGCGCGGCTCGTGGTACAGCTGGTCGACCGTGGCCAGTTCGTGGATCTGGCCCAGGTACATCACCGCCACCCGGTCGCTGAAGTACTCGACCACCGACAGGTTGTGGCTGATGAAGAGGTACGTCAGGTCGAACTCGCGCCGCAGGTCGAGCAGCAGGTTCAGGATCTGGGACTGGATCGAGACGTCCAGGGCGGACACCGGCTCGTCGCAGACGATGAACTCCGGATCGAGCGCGAGGGCGCGCGCGACTCCGAGGCGCTGGCGCTGGCCGCCCGAGAACTCATGCGGAAAGCGGCGGGTGTAGGAACGCCGCAGGCCAACCGCCTCCAGCGTCTGCTCGATCTTGCGATTGCGGTCCTTCGTGTTTTTCATGCCCTGGGCCAGCAGCCCCTCGCCGATGATGTCGCTGACGGGCATTCGCGGGTTGAGGGACCCGAAGGGGTCCTGGAAGATGATCTGCATGCGCTTGCGATAGGGCTTCATCCGGGCGCTGCTCCAGCCGGTGATGTCCTCGCCGTCGAAGGCCACCGTGCCTCCGGTCGGCGGCAGCAGCTGGAGGACCGTCCGACCGAGGGTGGTCTTGCCGCAGCCCGACTCGCCCACGAGGCTGAAGATCTCGCCCTTCTTGACGTCGAAGTCGACGCCGTCGACGGCATAGACCGTGCCGACCTTGCGCCGGAACAGGCCGCCGTAGATGGGGAAGTGCTTCTGGAGGCCCCGCACGGACAAGAGGGTCTTGTCCTCGACATTGCGCCC
>JBBSGX010000289.1:0-3161 GCA_038253685.1 Candidatus Limnocylindrales bacterium
ATGTTCGCAGCGCTGCTCACGATCGCCCTGATCGGGGTGTGCCTGTACCTCGCCGTCGTGCTCGTCGAGCGCCGTCTCGTCGGGCCGTGGGCGTCAAGTCGCTAGATGGAGGGTTCCGTGTCGTTCGTTCGCCGCGTCATCGCCGGATTGGCCGTCATCGCCATCGTGGCCGGCTGTGTGAGCGGATCAGCTTCCCCGAGCGCACGCACAGCGCTAAAGGTCGGCCTCGGTTACATCCCGAGCGTCCAGTTCGCGCAGTTCTACTACGCCGACCGCCATGGCTACTACCGTGACGCGGGCCTCGACGTGACCTTCCAGAACGGCAACGACGCCGAGCTGACCACGCTCATCGGCCAGGGCGCGGTCGATATCGGGATCAGCGACGGCACCACTGTCATCCCGGCCGCAAGCCAGGGCATCCCGATCAAGTACGTCGCAACCATCTACGGCCAGTTCCCGAGCGTCGTTCTTGCAAAATCGACGGCAGGAATCTCGACGGCCGCCGATCTCAAGGGCCGCAAGCTCGGCATCCCCGGCAAATACGGCAGCAGCTGGGTCATGTTGCAGGCGCTGCTGGCGTCGGCTGGACTGACCCCGGACGACCTGAGCATCTCCCCCTACCCGGATTACGGACAGGCGGTTGCCCTCTCGCAGGGGCAGGTCGACGTGGCAACGGGCTTCGCGAACAACGAACCGGTGCAGCTGAAGCTCCAGGGGATCGATACGACCGTCCTCCACGTGGACCAGATCACGCCGCTGCCCGGACCGGGCCTCGTGGTCGGCACGGCCACACTGGCCGCCAAGCACGACGCGCTGCGGGTATTCGTGGCCGCGACACTTCGGGCGATGACGGAGATCAAAGCGGATCCGCGGAAGGGCGTCGATGCCTCGATTGCCGCCGTGCCTGACCTGGGCACCAACCCAGCCGTGCAGCGCGCGATCCTCGACGCAACCATCGCGATCTGGTCGAGCCCGTACACGGATGCGCACGGCCTCGGAGCAATCGACACAGCGGCGTGGGCGAAGTCGGTCGAGTTCATGCATTCCATGCCGGATGGCGCCGTCCCGAGCCCGCGTCCAGCCGAGCAACTCGTCACAACCGAGCTCCTGCCCTGAGCGTCGACGCCCTAGACTTGCCCCGACCCTCGAGGCCATCGCGCAACAGGAGTGATCAATGTCGGCGAAGGCGCCCCGGCCGGACTTGGAGAAGGACCACGCCGCCGACGCCCATCACGTCGGCGGCGGGCATGACCACGCGCACGATACTGGTGGCCACGACCACGACGACATGCACCCTGAGGAGCACGAGGAGCCGCTTGGCCCGATCGACTGGCCCGCCTGGGGCGTGAGCCTCCTTGGCGTGGGCCTCGGCGGAGTGATCGCGCTTGCCCTGTTCCTGGTGACGCACCCCGTCTGACCGGGCATGCGAGTTGCATCGGGGGATTGCCGATGAAGGTCCTCGTCAGGGCGCGACGGGGCTCATCGGTACGTGGATCGTCGACGCGTGGCTGGCGGGCCTGCTGACCCTCAGCCCGGGCCGAGCTGGCTGCACTGAGGACTTGACGCCGGGGGCAGGTGTCGACATGGGCACGTGGTCGCGCTCAGGCGCCGGGTTGCCTTCAGAAGAGGCCGACGATCCGCCCGTCCGCGTCGATGTCCACGCCCTCGCCGTTGGGGTGCGCGGGCAGGCCGGGCATCGTCCGCATGTCGCCGCAATACGCGGTCACGAAACCGGCTCCGGCGAAGAGACGCGCGTCGCGGATGGGAACCAGGAAGCCGGTTGGACGACCCTTGAGCGCCGGATCGTGGCTGAGCGACGACTGCGTCTTGGCCATGCAGATGGGCAGCGTGCCGTAGCCGAGGCGCGTCACCGTGTCGAGGGATTTGCCCGCCTCGCCGGAGAGCGCGATCCCGTCCGCGCCGTAGACGCGCATGGCGATGGTCTCGATGCGCTGGAGGAGCGTCGCGTCGTCGTCGTTGAGGAAGCGGAACTCCGGCGCCCCATCGAGCGCGGCCGTCCAGACGGCACGTGCCAGCTCCTCTGCGCCCGCTCCGCCCTCCGCGAAGTGGCGTGACACGACGGCGTCCCGGGCTCCGGCCGCAAGAGCCTCTTCCCGGATCACGTCGATCTCCGAAGGGTGGTCCTCCGGAAAGGCGTTGATCGCCACGACCGACGGGACGCCGTACTCACGAACGATGGCCACGTGTTGGGCGAGGTTGGCACAGCCCCGCCGCACGCCCTCGGGATCCTCCTGGAGCAGCCGCTGGTCCATCGGCTTTGCGGCGGCGACTTCCGCGGCGCCGCCCTGCATCTTCAGTGCACGGACCGTGGCGACGATGACGGCGGCGCTGGGTCGCAGGCCGCTGATCCGGCACTTGATGTCGACGAACTTCTGGAAGCCCATGTCCGCGCCGAAGCCTGCCTCGGTGCAGACCGCGTCGACAAGCTTGAGGGCGACTCGATCGGCCACCACCGACGAGTTGCCGTGGGCGATATTGGCGAACGGTCCGGCGTGGACGAATGCGGGATTACCCTCGAGCGTCTGCACCAGGTTCGGCTTGATCGCGTCGCGCATGACGACCGTCATCGCCCCCGCAACCCGCAGGTCGTCGAGGGTCACGGGCTCGCCTTTGAAGGTTTCCGCCACGATCACTCGCCCGATCCGCGCCCGCAGGTCCTGGAGGTCGGACGCGAGGGCGAGGATGGCCATGATCTCCGAGGCCGCCGTGATGTGGAACTCGGTCTCGCGGACGTCGCGCGTCTCGCCGATGCCGATGAGCACACGGCGCAGCGTCCGATCGTTGACGTCGAGGACGCGCGGCCAGTGGATCGTGGCAGTGTCGATCCCCAGCGGATTGCCGCGAAAGAGGTGGTTGTCGAGGAAGGCCGCCCCCAGGTTGTGCGCTGCGGCAACCGCGTGCAGGTCACCGGTGAAGTGCGGGTTGATGTCCTCCATGGGCACGACCTGGCTGTAGCCCCCGCCGGCGCCGCCGCCCTTGATGCCGAACACCGGCCCGCTGCCGGATCGTGGCCGCGGCCCTCACGCCGATCCGGTTCAGCGCCTGTGCCAGGCCGACCGTGGTGGTGGTCTTGCCTTCACCGAGTGGGGTCGGCGTCATCGCGGTCACGATGATCTCGCGCCCGTTCGGGCGGCTAGCGA
>JBBSGX010000290.1:0-3161 GCA_038253685.1 Candidatus Limnocylindrales bacterium
AGTCCACCTACCAGGCGCTCGAGAAGTACGGCCACGACCTGACCAGGGACGCCCGCGAGGGCAGGCTGGACCCGGTCATCGGCCGCGACGAAGAGATCCGCCGCGTCATCCAGATCCTGTCGCGGCGTACAAAGAACAACCCGGTCCTGATCGGCGAGCCCGGCGTGGGCAAGACGGCCGTGGTTGATGGCCTCGCCCAGCGGATCGTGCGTGGCGACGTGCCCGAGGGGCTCAAGGAGAAGCGCGTCGTTGCGCTCGACCTCGGGGCGTTGATTGCCGGTGCGAAGTATCGCGGCGAGTTCGAAGAGCGCCTCAAGGCGGTCCTCAAGGAGATCAAGGATTCCGAGGGACGGGTGATCCTCTTCATCGACGAGCTGCACACGGTGGTCGGTGCCGGCGCGGCGGAAGGCTCCATGGATGCCTCCAACCTGCTCAAGCCGATGCTTGCCCGCGGGGAGCTGCACACCATCGGCGCTACCACCCTCGACGAGTACCGCAAACACATCGAGAAGGACGCGGCACTCGAACGCCGCTTCCAGCCCGTCTACGTCGACCAGCCGACAGTCGAGGAGACGATCTCGATCCTGCGAGGCCTGCGCGAGCGCTACGAGGTCCATCACGGCGTCCGCATCACGGACTCGGCCCTTGTGGCTGCCGCCGTGCTCGCCAACCGCTATATCACGGAGCGCTTCCTGCCGGACAAGGCGATCGACCTCGTCGACGAGGCTGCCAGCCGCCTGCGCATGGAGATGGACTCCATGCCGACGGAGCTCGACGAGCTCGAGCGGCGGCGCATCCAGCTCGAGATCGAGCGCGAGGCGCTGCGCAAGGAGAAGGACGACGCGTCGCGTGCGCGCCTCCAGGCGCTCGAGAAGGAGCTTGCGGACATCGCCGAGCGGGCCGGTGCCCTGAAGAGCCAGTGGGAGCAGGAGAAGGGCGCCATCTCGGCGTTGCGCGAGACGAAGTCCCAGCTCGAGACCGCCCAGCACGAGATCGAGGCCGCAGAACGGGCAGCCGACTACGCGAAGGCGGCGGAGCTCAAGTACGGCCGCCTGGTGGAGCTCCAGAAGACACTCAAGGAGCAGGAGGAGGCGCTCGCCCAGAAGGACGGCGGCGCTCGACGCCTCCTGAAGGAAGAGGTCGACGCGGACGACATCGCCCGCATCGTGGCAACCTGGACCGGTATCCCCGTGACGCGCCTGCTCGAGGGCGAGCAGGCCAAGCTCATCCACATGGAGGAGCGGCTGCACGAGCGAGTGATCGGCCAGGACGAGGCCATCGAGGCAGTCAGCGACGCCGTCCGGCGCGCACGCGCAGGACTCAAGGACCCGAAGCGGCCGATCGGCTCGTTCATCTTCCTGGGACCCACAGGCGTCGGGAAGACCGAGCTGGCGCGCGCGCTCGCCCAGTTCCTGTTCGACGACGAATCCGCCTTGACGCGCATCGACATGAGCGAGTACATGGAGAAGTACTCCGTTTCCCGGCTTATCGGCGCGCCGCCAGGCTACGTGGGCTACGAGGAGGGTGGCCAGCTGACGGAAGCGGTCCGGCGCAGGCCCTACCAGGTGATCCTGCTCGACGAGATCGAGAAGGCGCACCCCGACGTCTTCAACGTGCTGCTCCAGGTCCTGGACGACGGCCGCCTGACGGACGGCCAGGGGCGCACCGTCAACTTCAAGGACGCGGTCATCGTCATGACCAGCAACGTGGCCTCGCAGTACATCGTCGGCCACGACGCGTCCGATCCGGCGAGCTACGAAGGGATGAAGCGGCAGGTGACCGAGGCGCTGAGTGCCACCTTCCGTCCCGAGTTCCTGAACCGCGTCGACGAGGTGATCGTCTTCCACGCGCTCACCGACGAGGACCTGATGCGCATCGTGGATCTCCTTGTGGCCGACCTTGCGCGCAGGCTCACCGAGCACGAGCTGACGCTCGACGTGACCCCCGCGGCGAAGGCGCTCATCGCGCGCGAGGGCCACGACCCGCAGTTCGGGGCACGGCCGCTGAAGCGAGCCGTCCAGCGTCTGGTCGAGAACCCGCTCGCAAAAGCGCTCCTGGAGGGCCGCTTCGGGCCGGGATCGACGATCCGCGTGGATGCGGACCCGGTGTCCGGCACGCTCGTCTTCCAGGGCGGAGAGGGCGGCGAGACCGTAGTCACCGACGGGCGGCGGGGACGGGACGCCCGAAGCGTTCGCGACCCGGTTGCGTCGGGGTTGCGTCTTGACCGGCTCACCGATCTTCCGCCGGTCGACCGGGACAAGGGCGACGGTGGCGAACGGCTCAACTGAGGCGTCCACGACTGTCGCGCCGGAGGATACTCACGGTCCCGGGAGCGAAACCCGGTTGGTGGAGCTGATCCGCGCCGAGATCGAGGAGCGCGGCCGGATCACGTTTGCCCGCTTCATGGAGCGCGCGTTCACCGAACCGGGCCTCGGCTACTACGCCACGAGCGCGACCCGCCCCACCCCGGCCGGCGACTTCGTGACCGCGCCGGAGCTGCACCCCTTCTTCGGCCGTTGCGTGGCCAGGCAGCTCACCGAGATTTGGGCACGGCTGGGCGAGCCGGCCAGGTTCACGGTCCGCGAATACGGAGCGGGCCGCGGGACGCTTGCCGCTGCCGCTTTCTCCGGGGTCGAGGCCGACCACTCGGGCCTGCTGGACGCGCTCGACTGGCAGGGGCTTGACCTCGAGGGCCGGGCGGGACAACCGCAGGAAGGGAGGTTCCGTGGCGCCGTGGTGGCCAACGAGTTCCTTGACGCGCTGCCGGTGCACCGCGTGGTCGTGCGGAAGGGCAGACTCCTGGAGTGCTACGTGACGTGGCGAGACGGCTGGTTCGCCGAGCAGGAAGAGGCTCTCTCAACACCCGAACTCGCGGCGCACCTGGCAGCTGACCGCGTGACCCTTGCCGAGGGGCAGCTCGCGGAGATCTGCCTGGCGGCACCACGCTGGGTCACGGCCGCGGCGGCGGACCTCGAGCGCGGCGTCATGCTGGTGATCGACTACGGGTATCCGGCGGCGGAGCTGTACGGTCCGCGCCGCATGGCCGGCAGCCTCCTGACGTATCGCGGGCAATCGGTCGGCGATGACCCGTTCTTGGCGGTCGGGAAGCAGGACCTGACGGCGCAGGTCGACTTCACCGCGATCGACCGGGCCGCGGCAGG
>JBBSGX010000291.1:0-3136 GCA_038253685.1 Candidatus Limnocylindrales bacterium
CTTCGACACCATCTGCGCGAATGACCACCTCGTCTATCGCCGACCCTGGCTCGACGGCCTGACCGCGCTCGCGGCGATTCTTGGCTCGGCTCCGAGCGCGCAGCTCATGACCACGGTCGCGCTCCCAGCGGTGCGCGGCCCTTCGCACTCGCCAAGGCGCTGGCCACGCTCGACGTGCTCTCGGGGGGTCGCCTCGACGCCGGCCTGGGGCCCGGTTCGACGGAGGCCGACTACTCGGTCGTGGGCATTCCGTTCGACGAACGGTGGCCGCGCCTCGACGAATCGGTCAGGGCGATGCGCGCGCTCTGGGACGATGCCGCGGAGCCGTTCGTCGGCCGCTACTATGACACCGGCGGCGTGACGCTTGAGCCACGACCGGCTCAACCGGGCGGGCCACCGATCTGGATCGGCAGCTGGGGTTCGGCCGCCGGCCTGCGTCGCGTGGCCAGGCTCGGCGACGGCTGGCTGGCCTCCGCCTACAACACGACGCCGGAGGCGTATGCCGCGGGCCGACGGCTGCTGGGCGACGAGCTGGCGGCAGCCGGGCGTGACGCTGATGCCTTCCCGAGCGCGCTCGCCATGATGTGGCTTTTCATTACCGATGACGCGGCCGAAGAGCGTGACGTGGTGACGCGGCTCGCAACCATGCTCCGTCGCCCGGCTGAGGATCTCGAAGGGACGCTTCCGATTGGTCCGCCCGCAAGATGCGCGGAGCTGCTCGCGCGCTACCGCGACGTCGGCCTGGAGCGGATCTTCCTGTGGCCGCTATCGGACGAAGTCACACAGCTCGAGCGCGTTGCACACGAGGTCCTGCCACTCCTTCGTCGGGCCTGAAGATCGCGTCAACGACCCCCTTACTCGGCGGAGCTTGACCAGGCTGGCTCCCAACTCCGCTCGAAGGCATACGCCATCCGTTCGCCGGGTGACATCGCAGTGACCCGAGCGGCCTCTTCGGTCAAGCCGATCAGTAGGGGCACCGGTATCGGCTGGCCGGGGGTGAACGTGAGGTCGCGCACCTTCCGGAGGTTCAAATGCGCACCGGGCATCAGCCGCTGCGGGTCCGCCATCCATGCGCCGTATTGAAAACCGAGATGGACATGCGCGGGTTCTGGAGCACGATTGCCCGCAGTTCGTCTGCCGCCTGATGAATACCGTTTGGGTAGGAGGACAGGAATGCGTCGGGAGGGATCGACTCCATGGTCGGACTATGCCTGACCAACTCGACAGAACATGTCTTGTCCAGGCGTCCGAGCCACGAATGCCCACGTTGGCGCACGCAGCTTGGCGCGGGCACGCACCGATGTCGCACTGAGAGTCGGGCCGCCCTGCGCGACCCAGATCGCACCAGGGCGGCCGACCACGGCGAATTGGCCCTACCCTAACGCCCTTTGCCATTCGCGGCGCGTGCAGTTCTCCACCAAGTGGAAGGAGATCAGGCTCCAGTGTGGAGAGTCCGGTGGCTCAGGCGCCAGCGCGGCCGCTGCTAGGTCGGCTCCACCACGAACCAAGCCACCTGAACCTCCGACCCCGACGGGCGGTTGAGATCGATCGTGGCGGTCCCGTAGCCGTCCAGGCTCACGACGGACACGCCTACGCCGGCATCGCCATCTGTGAGACTGGCGGCAATCGCCGGGAAGCCCGGCCCGACCGGGACCACGAGCGACAGCTTGCCAGGTGCGATGGATGCGACGCCGCCGGTGATCACGGAAGGTTCGGACCGTCGATATTCCGGCACGATGCCGATCCGCCCAGGCATGGACGTCTCATGTGCATGCGACACGGTCGTGGCATCGACAACGGCTGGGGTCAGCTTCAGGGCCGCGACGGGATCGACCATCTCCGGCTCTGCTGGAGCGTCAGGCGTGTCAAAACCCACGAATTCGATCATTGAGAGTCTGCCTCTTTCGGCGAATGGCGACTTACGAGGACGCAGACAAGACTAGTCCAAAACTTTCGTACTGGTACCTCCATTCACCGCACCGATCCGCCCTCCATTGTCAGCCAGCACCATGCGGCAGGGGGGACGCCGGACCAGCCGCGTGGTGCCACCGGTCGCCTGTATGCTTCGGGTGTTCGCGTCGCTCCCGCTCACGCCCATGCGGACTCGTGCCGGCCGATGACAACGGGTTGTCGCACGCCACCACCTTTCCCAGGAGACGGGGGTGCCGGGCCGGCACTCGCGTGAGCCGGCCAGAGGAACCTCATGCGCAGTATTCCCCTTGGACTCGTCCTTGCTCGGCTGCTCGCCGTCCATCGGGCGAGCGCTTCGGCGGTCACGCCTGGCCTGGCCGCGCTGCGCCTCGTAGAGCAGGGCGTCGACCTCATCGACACTGACCGCCCGGTGCTGGCCGCGCTGCGGGAACTGCCGGAAGCAGTTCGTTTTTGAGGGCGACGAAGGCCGTACGGGTGAGCTGAGCGTGGCCACGCTGCGCCTGGCGCATCGCGGCGATTGGCAGCGAGCCCCGGAGAACACGCCTGCCGCGTTCGATGCGGCGCTTGCCATTCCCGGCTGCGACGGGCTCGAGTTCGATGTTCGCACCTCCGCGGACGGCGTACCGGTCGTCGTCCACGACGCGACCCTGCGGCGCGAACACGGCCGGGCCGGTCGCGTCCGGGATTTCGGCGCAGACGCGCTTGGCCGACTGGGCCTTCCGATGCTCGCCACCGTTCTCGCGTCCCTGCCTGAATGGGCTTTCCTCGACGTCGAGGTGAAGGACGATCCGGGCCCGGCGTTCGAGGATATTCTCGAAGGGAGCCGCGGATCCAGCCTCGACCGTGCCGTCGTGTCGTCGTTCGAGGCCGGCATCCTCGCCCGGGTGGGCCGCAGTCGGCCGGCCTGGCCACGGTGGCTCAATGTGAGAGACCTTCGCCCCTCGACGGTGCGGGTCGCATCCGAGCTCGGTTGTGTGGGCGTCGCGTGCGCCTGGCCCGCGATCAACGAACGGGGGATCGATCGGCTCGCGGCCGAGGGACTGGTCCTTGCGGCCTGGACGGTCCGTGATCTTCCGACCTACCGCCGCCTCGAGCGTGCCGGACTCGTGGCGATCTGCGCCGAAGGAGACGCCCTCGACCCTCGGTGACTATGGTGTAACCCCTCCATGCACCGGAGAGTCACGATGGAACCGAACCACGCCGC
>JBBSGX010000292.1:0-3129 GCA_038253685.1 Candidatus Limnocylindrales bacterium
CCGTCGCGTTGCTCGTGAGCTGCGCGACCTGGGCGCCGCTCGCATCCCGTATGACAATCGTGGCACCGGGGACAGGGCGCGCGGCGCAACTCGGGTCGGGCGGGTTCTGTTCGACTGGGCACGTCGGTCCCGCAACCAGCGAGGCGTCAAGGCGGACCTTGCCGCTGGCAGGGGGAGACGGGGGAGGCGTCTGCGCTGAGCTCGGGATCGGGGTGGAGGAAGTGGCAGGAGAGGAGCTGGGGCTGGAGCCAGGGGCCCGGGTCGCGCCGGCGGCCGTGCAGGCAGCGCCGATGAGCGCGGCGCAGGCCAGGAGGAGCGCGGTGCGCAGGAGGGCATTCATGGCCCGCAGACGCAACCCTCCCGTCGGCAGTTCCTCCGGTTCCGCGCTACGCTCGATTCTCCCCGCATCACGACCTATCCGACTGACACGATCTGCACGAGGAAACCACGACATGGCCCTCCGCCGACTCTTCGGCCAGCCCGCCCACAGCACGCCAGGCGACGGCTCGCTCGGGATGCCACCGGGCGGTCAGGACCCGGAGACTGCCGCCGTCCGCCGCATCGTGTCGCAACTGGCCGCACTCCCGGCCGAGCAACGCCGCCACGTGGCCGGCTTCGCCTACATCCTGAGCCGCGTCGCCAACGCCGACCTCGACATCTCGGACGAAGAGGTTGGCCTGATGGAGAAGACGATCATCGAGATCGCCGATCTGCCCGAGGCGCAGGCCGTGCTGATCGTCGAGATCGCACGCAACCAGGCGGAGCTCTACGGCGGGACCGAGGATTTCGTGGTGACCCGTGAGTTCGCGCAGCAGGCCACCGCTGAGCAGCGCGAGAAGCTGCTGCGCTGCTGCTTTGCCATCGGCGCCGCCGACAGCAGCATCTCGGCGGCCGAGATCTCGGAGCTCGACGAGATCGGGCGGGAGCTCGGCTTCACCGATCAGGAGGTGCGAGCCATCCGAGGCGAGTTCAAGGAGCAGCTGTCCGCCATCCAGCAGATGCGCAAGCTGCGCGGAGTCGAGGCGCCACCGACCTAGACGTCGGCTCCTGTCTGGGCGTCGGCCTCGGGCAGGAACAGGAAGCGCCACAGGATCGCCACCAGCAGCGCGCCGAGGAGCGGGCCCAGCGTCCACACGACCGCGTTGTCATAGACGCCGCTGACCACGGCGGGCCCGAGCCAGCGGGCAGGGTTCATGGCGGCGCCGGTCAGAGGGCCGCCCATCAGGACGTCCGCACCCACTGCGAGGCCGATGGCAATGCCCCCGAGCTTCGGTGCGCGCGGGTCCACGGCCGTGCCGAAAACCGCAACCAGCAGCACCGCCGTCAGCACCGCCTCGATGACGATGCCCCGCAGCACGTCAACGTCCTGGGCCAGCGCGGGCGTGCCCGCCTTCAGGGACACGGCCGTGCCGCCAAACACGTAGCCGGCAAGCCAGGCGGCGACCACCCCGCCAAGGAGCTGGGCTACGACGTAGGACGTGGCACGGCGTCCCTCGATCCGGTTCGCGACCCAGAGCCCGAACGTCACCGCCGGATTGAAATGCCCGCCCGAGATCGCGCCGAGCGAGGACACCAGCACGAGCAGCACCAGCCCATGCGCCAGGGCGACTCCGACCAGTCCGGATCCTAGCGGTACCGGACTGTAGCCCACGACCATGCCCGCCCCGATGCCGACGAAGAAGAACAGGAAGGTCCCCAGGGCCTCCGCCACGATCGCGTTCCAGGCAAACGCCTTCATCTCGACCGCTCCCTCCCAAGATCAATCCGCCCTTCGGGCCTCCGGCCGATGGTAGCGGGTCCGCACTTGGCATAATGCTGGTGATCGACGGCGCCGTCTGGCCCTACTGCGGTCGGCGCCGGCAGCGTCCGCCCCCGGGCCTGCAGTCGACGAGAGGAGGGACGTGGCGCTGCTGCGGTTGCCGAAGCGCTCGATTCGCCCTCGTTCGACGCGTCCCAGACCGCCGCTCGGCGCCAGTCGCCAGGTCCGCCTCGCTGACGGGCGTGAACTCGGCTACGACCAGATCGGCGACCCTTCGGGTACCCCGATCCTCTTCTTCCACGGTTTCGGCAGCTCCCGCGTGGTTCGGCATCCGGACGACTCCATCGCTTCCGCGCTGGGGATCCGCATGATCTCGGTCGATCGCCCCGGCATCGGTCTGTCGACCGGGATGCCCGGCCGGCGGCTGCTCGATTGGCCGGCCGACGTGCGCCAGCTGGCCGACGAGCTTGACATTGCTCGTTTCGCGATCCTCGGCTGGTCCGGCGGCGGGCCGTACGCGCTCGGCTGCGCGTGGTCGATGCCCGAACGGGTATCGGCGGTGGGGCTGATCAGCGCTGCGGCTCCACTGACCGGCGTGCGGGATCCGGACTACACCTACCGCACCCACCGCATGGCGACGCGTGCCGCGGACTATGCCCCATGGATGATCCGGATCGCCATGTGGCGCTGGGCCCGCGGGCAGCGCAGCGATCCGCAACGGCACCTCGACGAGGCGATCGAGAGCATGGTGGCAGCCGACCGGGTGGTGCTCGAGGATCCGCAGCTGCGGGCCGTCATGCTCGCCAATGCGATGGAGCTGTACCGGCAGGGCGGTCGTGGGCTGTACGATGAGGCACTCGTCATGGCGCGACCGTGGGGCTTCCCGTTGGAGGGGATCAGCGTGCCGGTCCGTCTCTGGCACGGAGAGGCGGACAACACCGTTCCCGTGGGCATGGGGCGCCACATCGCGCGTACCGTTCCGGGCTGCCGCGCCACCTTCTATCCCGGCGAGGCGCACCACCTGCTGTATGACCGCTGGCGCGAGATCCTCGCGGAGCTCGTCGCGACAGCCCGGGCAGGCGAGGCGCGCGTCACGCCGGTCTGACGACCGATCGGGAACCGTTCACCCGATCCGCGTGTAAGAGATCTGGCAGGCGGAACCGAACCGCCACGGGCGTACGGACGGAGGCCAGATCCATGCGACGGACGAACGCGGCAATGGCGATCTTCGTGCTTCTTGCGAGCGCGTGCAGCAGTGGCATCGGCAAGCCCGGCGAGAGCGTGCCGGTGGTGAGCCTCCCGCCCGCGGCGAGCCATCCGGCTCCCGCCACTGCTTCCGTCCCGTCTGCGGCGCCGACGAGCACTCCGGC
>JBBSGX010000293.1:0-3106 GCA_038253685.1 Candidatus Limnocylindrales bacterium
AGCGCGACCGTCGCACCGGAGAGGATCACCGAGCGGCCGGCATGGGTCATCGTCTCCACCAACGCCGACTCGACGTCGTTCCCTTCGCGGAGCTCGTCGCGGAAGCGGAAGATCATCAGCAGGGCGTAGTCGATCGCGACGCCGAGACCGACCAGCGCGATCAGGAACTGCACGATGATCGAAACGTCCGTGATGTAGGTCAGCGCCCAGACGAGGGTGAACGTGTTCAGAATCGCCGCTACCGCGACCACGAGCGGCATGAGCACGGCGGGCAGCGTTCCGAAGACGAACAGGAGGACGAGGAGAGCACCGAGGCCGCCGATCAGCGCCTCCAGCAACACGCTCGACCCGCCGCCGTCTCCGTGGGTGGTCGCCTCATCGAGCGCGTCGCTGCCGGTGACCTCGACCGTTACCCCGGCCGGAAGCCTGAGTGCCGCCACCGCGCGCATCGCCGCGGCGCCACTCTTGCGGTCGACGCCGCCCCGACCGGGCAGATAGACCTCCTCGAACGTCGTGTGCCGGTCCCGCGACACGTAGGCGAGGCTGCCGGTCGAGAAGAACGAACTCGTCAGCGCGGCCGGGTTCCCCTTCGCCACCCGCGCCATCGCGATGCGAATCGCGGGGATCTTGGTGACCTCACCGCCTGAGGAGTGGAAGACAACGACATTCGGCGGCCGTACGCCCGTCCCGAAGACCTTCAGGGTCTGCTGCCCGGTCTCGTAGGCCGACCGCCCCGGCACCGACGTGCTCTGAAACCACCGCGATGACAGCTGCCCGGCCGCGAAGCCACCGAACAGCGTCAACACGATCCAGGTCCCGATCACGAGCCAGCGATAACGCCTGATGCGGTGCGCCAAACGGGCGAGCCACCCCCTGGCCGCCGAAGTGGCGATGGTTGCGACATGCTCGGTGGTTGCCGGTCCGGGCCGAGTTGCTTGGTCCCGGTCGTTGGTCCTGGTCTGTGCCGGTGAGCTCATGGCGAACTCCCTTTCCTGTCGGTGTGGGTGAGGCGTGCAGGCGGCCGGGCGGACATCGCTCCGCCGAGTCTCGGGACGGGCTTTACTTGCTCGCGGTGCGGGTAAGCAGTCGTCTGCGGAGGCGGTGCAGCTGGGGCATCAGCGCGTAGATGACGATCGGCACAGCGATGGTCGCGAGCACGAAGGTGCGCACGACCGGCGTCAGCGTGCGGAGCCAGTCACCGAGGACAATGTTGACAACGGTGAGGGTCGGGAAGACGGCCAGCCAGATCATCAGGGCCAGCTGATGCTTGGTCGGTGGGCCGGCCGCGGCCGGGCGGGAACTCGCGGCGGGATTGGGTCGGCTGATGCGGTGGTCATGATGACTCCTTCGGATTGGCGCCGACGGTGGGCCGGGGCAGGAGACCGTGGTCGAGGTCGCGGACGGCGTTGCGCACGTCCTCATCGACCAGGTCGGCGTTCAGGGCGATGGCGGCCGCGGAGCCGGCGCCGGCTGCGGTGATGACCTGCGCGCGCGGGTCGACAACATTGCCGGCCCAAACCCCGGGAAAGTGGTTTGGTCTAGGGCTGTCGTCATCGAACGTCTCTTTCCGTGAGTCCTGCGCCGGCGCGCCGCCGACTGCGGTCAATCGTGAAGGAGCGCGCCGCTCGATGTATCGGCCGCGAGGTCGTTCTCGATCGGCCGATCGGACGACCTCAGTCGGTACTTTCTGCCGATCCGCCGGCGGAGTCGGCTCTCTAGGCTGGAGTCGTGACGGCGAACGCGCTGAAGGTGCTGTGGCGCGAGCCTCGGGTTGCCGACCCCCCGGACCGGTCGCGCAGAGACTGGATGCTGGTCGCGCTGGTGGTGTCGGTCGTGATCATCGAGGGGGCATTTCGCCCCGACCTCGCGTGGCGGCCCCTGGTGATGATGGTCGCAGTGGCGCTCGCCTTCACCCTTCCCTGGCGACGGGCGTACCCCATGACCGTCGTCGTCATCGCCTTCGGGACCCTGGCGGTGATCGACGGCGTCGCGTTCGTGCTGGGCGCCGAGCCGGGCGGGCTCAACGCGCAGGTATACGCGCTCCTGCTGGCGTACTCTCTGTTCCGCTGGGGTGCGGGGCGAGAGGCCGCGGTGGGGTTGGCGGTGATGCTGGCCACCTATGCGCTGAACATCCTGATCATCAGCAACGACGGAACGGGTGTCGGGGAGGCGATCGCGGCATTGGCGTTCCTTCTCTTTCCGGCCGCACTGGGTGCCTCTGTCCGGTTCCGGGCCAACTCCCGGGTCAGGGAGACGGAACAGGTGAAGCTGCGCGAGCGCGAGCAGTTGGCCCGGGAGCTCCACGACACGGTCGCCCACCACGTGTCGGGCATCGCCATACAGGCCCAAGCGGGGCGAGCGCTGGCGTCGTCGAACCTGGACGCAGCGGTTGAGGCCCTGGCCGTGATCGAGGAGGCGGCATCGCGCACCTTGGCCGACATGCGTCTGATGGTGGGTGTCCTACGGGCGGGCGAAGAGCCCAGCCTCGCGCCACCACCCCGGGTGGGCGACATCCAGCGCTTGGCCGAAGGCGGTCGTGACGCACTGCCCGTCGAGGTCCGGCAGTCGGGTGATCTTGGAGGCCTGCGGCCGTCGGTCGAGGCGGCCGTGTACCGGATCGCCCAGGAGTCGATTACCAACGCCCGCCGCCACGCTCGCCACGCGACCGGCATTGTCGTCTTCATCGCCGCCACCGACGGTCGGGTCTACGTGACCGTCAGCGACGATGGGGAAAGGCGCCCCGGTGGGGCCGGGTCGTCCTCGGGATACGGTCTTGTCGGGATGAGGGAGCGGGCCAGCCTTCTCGGAGGCACCCTCAATGCGGGCCCAGGTCCGGACCGGGGTTGGACGGTCACCGCCTCATTGCCCCTAACAGGAACCCTCAAGTGACAGCCGCAGACCGAACCGTGCGCGTCATGGTGGCCGATGACCAGGACATCGTCCGCACGGGCCTTCGGATGATCCTCCAGGCGCAACCCGGGATCGAGGTGGTGGCCGAAGCCAGCAACGGGCGGGAAGCCGTGGCCCTCGCTCGTCAACTCCGTCCCGACGTCTGCCTCATGGACATCCGCATGCCGGAGATGGACGGCATCGAGGCCACCCGCCA
>JBBSGX010000294.1:0-3089 GCA_038253685.1 Candidatus Limnocylindrales bacterium
CGACCCGGTCGAAGAATCGCCCACCAAGATGGCCCCTGATGGCCTCAGGCGGACGCCCACAGTCGGTTGGACATGGCTGTGCTGGAGGCCTACGGCTGGCCGGCCGATATTACGGATGACGATCTTCTCACGCGTCTCCTGGCGCTCAACCTCGAGCGCGCGCCGGCGAACGCGGTTCTATAGCGCGAGGGCTCCGACGGCGGTCGGTGAGCGAGCCGCGCCCCCAATGTCCTGGCCGACCAACACGATGGCAGCATCGTGTGGATGAGCGGGCCTGGGCCCGCCGAGATCAGCGCGTCCGTTTCGGGACCGCGTCGTCACGCGGCTCGACTACCTCAGATCGAGAAAGGGGTGACCGCGGCGGGGTGATCCGAACTCGTGGACCTCGAACTTGGGTTGCGCTCGCAACGGCAGCGTAGACTCAGGTCAGGTTCTTCCTTGCCCGACCTGTCCCGTGGACAGGGTGTCTCGGTTGGAGTCACGGCCATGGCAGCCAGCGATCTCGGTCTGCTGATCCTGCGCCTTGTGGTCGGCCTGACGTTCGCTGCCCACGGCGCTCAGAAGGCATTCGGGTGGTGGTCGGGTCCGAAGCTTGCGGGCTGGCGCGCCGGGGTCGAGCGCATGGGACTTCGCCCAACAGGCTTCTGGGCCCTCGTCTCGATGGCGGCCGAACTCGTGGGCGGTGTCCTGCTCGCTGTGGGGCTGCTCACCCCCCTGGCGACCGCCGCCCTGATTGCCCAGTCGGTCGTCATCATCGGCCTCGTCCACCTGCCCAAGGGGTTCTGGAACCGCAACGGCGGCATCGAGTTCGCGCTCAGCCTCGCGGCGGGAGTCGTCGCCCTGGCCGGCACTGGACCCGGCTCGGCGTCGCTCGATGCGGCGCTCGGGGCGTCCTATTCGGGAGGTGTGCGCGTTCTGCTTATTGCGGTCGGGGTGCTCGGCGCCCTCGTCGCGCTCGCGATTCCGCGCGTTGTGCCAGTGAAGTCCCCGCCGCCCGCACCGCCTGCACCGCCACGGTAGGGCTTGAGGCCCCGCCGCGCCACCCGCTCAGGTCGCTCGACGAATCCCCCACCAAAATGGCCGACGACGTCACCGTTGCCGGTCTTCCAGCCCGCGAATCGACTGCGCGGGTGTAGACGAAGCCCGATAGGTGAGGCGGAGGTGCTGTATCCGCCACATCGTACCTACCGGCCGCGCCGCGCCGCAAGACCCGGAGCACACGTCTCGGCCCTGGCGACCGCCGCAATCCGCTCGGCGGCGCCTGGAGCGCGGGGCGAGAACACGGTCAAGATGGAGCCCAGCGGGTGGCGCAAAATCGGTAGTAACCGGCGAAGCGCGCGAGGGCGGCATCGGCCACGCCGGCAGTGTGAAACACCTCGCGGCGGGACAAGCAGGAATCCAGCACGTTCGCATCGTTGCATGGAGCTTGGATGATCAAGCCGACCCGATGCGGTGTGCTACCCTCGTTGCCAGCGCGGCTCGTAGACCGCGCCACGGGATGGACCGCAGCTTCGCGGATCATCGTGCTGTTGTGTACTCGGACCCTCTACCGAGTGCAAGGCCGTTCGGATGCCTGCGCTCCGGCGTTACGTCTCTCGCCCAGGAGAGGAAGCGCCATGAGTCGACGGACCGTACGAGCGACGGCCTCTACGGCACGAGCGATGCGTCCGGAGTCCACGGGGTGAGCACCCACCCGCGCGCATCCACCGCTCGGGGGGTCTACGGTGAATCCTCGAGCCCCGGCGCCGCCACCTTCGGGCCGAACCACGCGGCGTCGGGCAACGGGATCGGAGCGGAGGGCCGTTCGGAGAGTCCGGCAGGCATCGCTGTCACCGGCCGGGCCACGCATAGCGGCGCCGGGGTCCTCGGTGCCACAGGCACCGGCGCTGTCATCCGGATCGATCCCGGCAGGGACGACGGGGCGCCCAGGTTCGGGCGGTCGCTGCGCGTCGCACTCCTGGCATCACCCCTTCTTCCGATTCCGCCGGAGGGCTATGCCGGAACCGAGCGCGTCGTCGCCGCGCTGGCGGAAGGGCTCATCGCGCGCGGCCACCGGGTCACGCTCTTCGGTGCCGGCGACTCGACCCTGCCATGCGAGATCGTGCCGGTGACACCGCGCGCGCTGTGGCCGAGCGGCTTCCGCGGCAATGACTTTCCGTTCCAGGTACTCGGTGTGGCACGCGCCTGGCAGCAGGCCTCCCGTTTCGACATCATCCACTCGCACGTCGAGGATTGCGGCTTCCTCCTGGCCCGGCATGGGCCGATCCCCGTGCTCTCCACTCTCCACAGCCGCCTCGATGTCGATGGCAAGCGCGACCTGCTCGACGCCTTCAGCGACGTCCCGCTGGCGGCCATCAGCGAGAGCCAGCGTCGCTGGCACCCCGGCGCCAACTGGGTCGCCACGATCCATCACGGCCTGCCATTGGAGCGAATGCCCTTCTCGCCGACGCCGGGACCCTACCTCGCGCTCGTCGGTCGGATCTCCCCCGAAAAGGGCATCGCCGAATCGATCCAGGTGGCACGAGCCTCCGGCATCCCCCTGCGGATCGCGGCAAAGCTGCGCGAGGACGAGGAGCGGGTCTACTTCGAAGCTGTCGTGCAGCCGGCGCTCGGCGAGCATGTCGAGTACCTTGGCGAGCTCGCGCCAGAGCGACGCGACCCGCTGCTTGCCGGCGCCCGCGCGACGCTGATGCTGGGCGCCTGGCCGGAGCCCTTCGGCCTGGTCGCCATCGAGTCGCTGGCGACCGGAACCCCGGTCATCGCACGGCGCGCGGGGGCCCTTCCCGAGATCATCGAGCACGGGGTCGACGGCTTCATTGTCGATGACCTGATCGAGGCGCAGCTCGCGGTGCGGCTCGCAGCCGGGCTCGATCGGGCACTCATTCGCCAGCGGGCACTGGCTCGCTTTGGTGCCGACGCCATGGTGGACGCGTACGTGACGGTCTACCGTCAGCTCATCGGCGCGCGACGTCCGGCCGCATCGATGCCGATCGAGGCGCCGTCCGCGGTCCCGCCCGAATTGCATGACCACGCGCGCGCACAGTAGTCCCCTCCCACGTGCATCGTCTCGCCCTCGGCCGTGCCGGCAG
>JBBSGX010000295.1:0-3087 GCA_038253685.1 Candidatus Limnocylindrales bacterium
GCCTTCCTGGAGGAGAGCGTCCGTCTGGCGCGCCGCAGCGATGACAGCGGCGTTCTCGCCTCAGCCTTGCTGAACCTCGCGGATTCGCTTGTAGCCAAAGGTGACGACGCTGCAGCTGAGCGAGCCTGCCGTGAGAGCCTTGCCCTGTACCAGGCGTCGGGCCATCGAGTGAGCGTCGCGATCTGCACGTACACGCTCGGGGTCACGCACATCCACCAGGGCCTGAAGCAAGAGGCCGCGGAGCTGTTCAAAAGCGCCCTCGTCACGTTCGCGGACGCCGAATACTCGGTCGGTATCAGCTCCGCGTTTGAGGGGATCGCGTCACTTGCCGCGAGCGGTGGCAATGCTGAAGCAGCCGCTCGACTGGTAGGTGCGGCCGAGGAGCTGCTGAAAACCGCCGGCGCGATCCTGGAGCCCGGAGAACGCGACCTTCACGATCGCACGCTCCAGGCGTTGGCCGTCCAGATCGACGAAGCCGTGCTCGAGACCTGGCGAATGAACGGTAGGGCCATGCGACTCGATGATGCCATCGCGTGCGCGCTGGACGCCCTCGAGCACCTATCTTGAGAACGGAACGGGGTCATGGTGCCCCGTCGGCTCGATGAGTTAGGTGCCGCGCAGTCGTTTCTCTGATAGACGACCGACCGCCGCGACCCTCGAAAGGAGCCCCACATGACAACCACCGCCGTCGAATCCGGTCACGCCTCCGTCAACGGCATCGACCTCGGTTACCAGGTCTTCGGCAGCGGCAAGCCGATCGTGCTTCTCCACGGTGCCTTTGGATCGGTCGAGATGTTCGGCCCGAACGTGGAGGCCCTCGCGGCAGGCCGCCAGGTCATCGGCGTGGACCTGCAGTCTCACGGTCGGACCGCGGCCGTCGACCGGCCGATGCGCTTCGAGACGCTGGCCGATGACGTCGCGGGCCTGATCCGCCACCTCGGCCACGAGCGGACAGACGTCCTGGGTTCTCGTTCGGTGGGGCTGTCGCCCTGCGAACGGCGATCCAGCACCGGGACGTGGTCGATCGGCTCGTCCTCGTCTCGACCCCCTTCAAGCGCAGCGGGTGGTATGCCGAGTCGGTAGCCGCCTTCGATCAGATGGGCCCGGAGTTCGCCGAGCTCCTCAAACGGTCGCCGATGTACCAGGTCTACCGCGAGGTCGCGCCGCGGCCCGAGGACTGGCTCATCCTCGTGACCCAGGTGACCGGGTTGCTGAAGCACGACTACGACTGGACCGATGAGGCGCGGGCCCTGGCGATGCCCGTGATGATCGTCGCCGGCGATGCTGACGGCCTTCCGCCTCGTCACGCGGTCGAGTTCTTCGAGCTGCTCGGCGGCGGCGAGCGCGATGCGGCCTGGGACCGCTCCGGGATGACCAGGCACGCCCTCGCGATCCTGCCGCGCGCCACCCACTACGACATCAACGTGTCTCCGGCACTCGCGTTGGCGGTCGCGTCGTTCCTCGACGAGGGTTCGGTGCCCGGAGGCAGCGAGTAGAGAATCGGTACCGAGGTCCTCGCGGATTCTGCCGGATGGCATGGTTGCGAATGCCGTTCCTGGCTGTACCTTCTTCGCAGAACGGACCGCCGAACACTCACGCCGGCGTTCCGTGTCGCACCCATCTTCCGGCGGGAGCCGGGCGATGGTGGCGCCGGGCATCAGTTGCTTTCCGGCGGTCCGTCTTCTCCCTTTCCCTGGCCGTCAGGCCGCTTGGAGCTCCGTGCTGTCGAACGCCTCGAACATGAACGGGGAGGGCGCGCCCGGGTCGTAGAGCAGTAGCAGTGACCGGCGCGCCCGGGTCCAGGCCACGTAGGCGAGCCGTCGTTCCTCTTCCAGCGCGCGGCCTCGGTCCGGGGCGTCGCCGAGGCTTCGTTCGCTGGGGAAGGTGCCGGCGTCCATGCCGATGACCGCCACGTGGTCGAACTCGAGCCCCTTCGTCGTGTGGACCGTCGCCAGGACCAGGGTCGCGCCGTCGTGCCGTAGCGCTTCGCGCCGAGTGCGCGCTTCCGCGAATGCGAAGGCCAGCGCAGAGGCCGAGGGGAACGCGGCAGCCCATGCGATCAGGGAGCGTGCCGCGAGCGCCTCCTCTGGTCCGGTCGTGCGCAGCGCCCGTGCCAGGCTCGCCAGCCAGTCCGACGAAGGTGAGCCATCGTCCACGGCCAGACGCTCCCGCAGAAGCCGCTCGATCGCCGGGTCGTCGAACATCAACCCATCCTGCGACGCCGAATAGGGGATCCCGCGTTCGACCGCGAGGGCCGCGAACGGCGCGAGCTCGGCGTTGGTACGTGCCAGGACGGCGTAATTGCCTTCGCGCCGGCCGTACCAGGCTTCGAGCAGCCGGCGCGCTCTCGCGACCGGATCGCCGGTATCGGCTGCCAGCACCAGGTCTCCGGTGGCGTGGGGTGAGGCGCGGATGACCTTCGCGAACCGCTCGACCCCGTGCTCGATGAGCCGCACCGAGCGTCCGACCACCTCCGGCGGGCAGCGGTAGTTCGTCTCCAGGTCGACCCTGCGCAGGCCCGGGATTGCCGCCGCGAGACCGAGGATGCGGCGCACGTCGGCCAGCCGCCACGCGTAGATCGTCTGATCGTCGTCGCCGACCAGGAAGACGTCCCGTGCCGGCTCGCACAGCAGGAAGGCGAGGTCGAGCTGGCTGCGGTCGAGATCCTGTGCCTCGTCCACCAGTAGGATCGCGCAACGCTCCCGCCAGGAGCCCAGGAGCTCCGGCCGCTCTCTGAGCGCGGACAGCGCCCCGGCGACCAGGTCGTCGAAGTCGAGCGAATTGCGTTCCGCCAGACCCGCGCGGTAGGCGGCGTACGCCGCATGGACGTCCGTCTCTGCGGCCGGCGGTCCCCGCTCGGGGTCCAGCGTCAGTCGCGAGAATGCGTCGTCCAGACGGCGCAGCAGTGCTCCCTCGACCGGCCGTCCGGCGAGCTCGGACAAGAGCGTGGCCCGGTCCACCAGCCGCGAGACGTCGACGCCGGCATCGGCCAGGATCTCGCGGCCGAGCGCGTGGAACGTGCGGACGCGCACGGCCCTGCGAGCCACGCCGATCTCGGCCAGCGCGGCACCGAGTCGCTCAGCCAGC
>JBBSGX010000296.1:0-3041 GCA_038253685.1 Candidatus Limnocylindrales bacterium
AGGCCGTGCACCTGCGCATCGGCCGGCAGATCCGGCGCCGCAAAGTAATGGGCCTGATCGATGGACCCCACGCCAGGCCAGTCCTGGCACAGGAGCGCGCCCTGACGGCCGATCTGGTCCGGATGACCGGACGGCCAACCGCCGATGCCGTGTGTTGCGGTGAAGAGGACGGCAGGCCTCCCCGCCGGGCCGCCTCCGGACAGGATCTCTTTGAGCGCCGCCTTCGTGGAGGGCGCACCGATCGAGCTGTCAACCCGGAGCCCGGGAATCGACGCCGCGAATCGTCCGCCGGGCGCAAACGCTTTCGCCAGCGGATCGACCATCGCATCGGCCGAGAGCTGGGTCGCCGGGTCGAGCGGGTGGCGAGTTCCAAAGAAGGCCGCGGATGCGTCGCGTGGCGTCGTGGTCGAGGACTCGTAGTCGACGACTCCATCGATGTAGCGCCGGTATCCGTCGACGTCATCGAAGTCGAGGCGCCCGACCGCGTATTCCACGTCGAGCAGGTACTGCATCTCGAATGTGAGTCCTGTCGGGGGACCGATGAGCAGCAGGTAGTAGGGCACCATGGTCGGGTCGACGGTTCCCGGCCCGACGCCGTGACGGGCGAGCCAGTCTGCCCATGGCTCGTTGGGCTGGTGGAAGAGGATCTTGACCTTCGCGTCCCCCAGCTGGCTGCGCCGGTGGTCGATCAGCTTCTGGAGTGACTGCTGGAGCGCCGTGGGGGCGTCAGACTGGAAGACGATGCCCCATCCGGCAGATGCGGGGTCGTCCGCAGTGACGTCGAACGGCACGCCGAATGATGGCTGGGTGAGGTGGTTCGAGACGCTCGCCAACCACCGTTCGTGCGCGTCGTTCCGCGGCGTCGCCTTCGCCAGCGCCGCAACGTCAGCCGGCTCGAGAGGGTCGAGCAGGTACTCGCCCGTCAGGGCGTTGACACCGTTCGGATAGACGAGGTCACCCGCCACAGGACCGCCCGAGGCAGGTGCCCCCTTACCTCCGCTCCCGAGCCCGTCGTGCGGCCTCCTCCGCAGCCCGCCGTGCGGCCTCCTGTGCGCGGCGCGCCGCAGCCCCCGGATCCATCGCTGACCCTCATTTCTTGGGATACAGCCCCATGAACGTCAACAGGGAGTATGCGCGCGTGTTCAGACCTTGAAACGCGGCTGTGCGGACATAAGGGGAGCATGCGACGGGACGCCATCGAGCGTTGGGTCTCATGGGCCGGGGAGCACCACCGTGATCCGCGCGGGCATCGCAAACTGCCGGAGTAGTAAGAGCCCGGCGCCCGATGTGAGCGGCAATGGAGTACCTGACCCAGGCGCCAGCATCGGAGCTCGGCCCGCATCGGCGTAGAGCACTATCGAGCGTGCCGTGTCGCGCGCCCGGGAGACCCAGATGAACCCGTCGACTCGCGGTGCCGCCTCACGAAGCTGCCTGGCGATCTCGTTCGTCCAGACGTAGCGCGCGGAGGTCGACTCGATGAGCGCGGTCCGCGTGATCCCGATCGCGTGGAGTCCGTCGGTTGTGAGATCAACGAGCGATAGTTTGCGAATCGTCACCACGGGAGCGAGCACCCGGTCGAGGTACTCGTTCGGCATGACTCGAGGAGCCGTGTACCCGGGGCGTATGTCGTGGAAGACCGACTCGAAAATCGCGCCGCGCTCGGTCGTTGCCCCGTACCAGGTTGGCAGAATCGATCCATCTGGCGCATAGATGGGCGAGAACCTGTTGCGCCGCGTGGCGCTCGTCGAGAAGGCCGTCCCGGTCGGATCGCGTGACACGCGCCACAGCGCAAGTCCTGCGGCTTCGGTGACGAGGAGTGGGCTTGCGGTGCTCCGGGCTCGCCTGACCAACGGCGACTCAGTCTTCCGAAAGCGATGCCTGGGAGGCCGCGGCGGCCACCACCTCTTCGGGTGCCTTGGCAAGTTGATCGACTGGCCGCGCGCCACCCAGATATCCGTTGGAGCCGGTGAACCACAGGAGCAGCTCCCAGCCCTGCACCTGGCCGCGCAGCGCGGCGAGGATGCGGCCGATGACCGGCAGCGGCTCGCCTTGGGCGAACTGGAACGCTGGGAAGAGCCGGCCGGCTGCGGTGTCAACGGCGAAGACGCGCTTGGCTGACAGCCAGCGGCTTGTTGTCGTGTGCGGGTTGGCGGTCTTCGCTCCTCGCAGCTCGGCCAGTTGCGCGCTCGTGGGCGCGCCGAACTCCCTCAACGCTTCCGCTCGCGCAACGGCGTTCCAGCGCAACTGGGTAGCCGCGACGTTGGTCATCGTCTCGATCGGCGGCAGCATCGCGTCGAGGATCTGAGCCTCTCGCGCGTGGTCGCCTTGAGCCGCAGTCAGGCGCTCAGCGACAAGACGTGCAAGTTGTTCGCCACCGGCGAAGGTGGCTACGACCCGTGCGATCTCGCCGACCGCGGCCAGAATCTCCGTGCTCGCCACGATCCGGAGTTCGTCACGCTGGTCGGAGCCGGCAGTTCCCAAGGTCATCGTCCGTACGGCCATTCAAATCTCTGTTATTGCGGCAAGTATTGCGATACAGACTTGCATCACTAACGTTAGCGAGCACGAGCGAGGCCGTCAAGCGAGTTCTCGACTCTGCCTGTTGGAATCGGGATTGGGCTTGAGCGAGTTGACTTGCCAGCCGTGGGTCGCGAACGGAAGGCCTATGATCGGGCAGATGTCAGAGCTTGGGTCCTCGCCTTGGGCGCTTGGCGGTACGAGTCGCAACGCTGGAAGACAGTGGCGCGCAGATGGGTCTGAGGTTCGAGTGGGACGAGCTCAAAGGCTCGGAGAACGAGGCGAGGCACGGAGTCTCGTTTCCCGAAGCCGCCACGGTCCTGGCCGATCCGCTCAGCATCACGATCCCGAATCCGCAGCACTCGCACGGAGAGGACCGCTTCCTCACGGTTGGCCTCTCGTATCGTCGGAGGCTCCTGGTTGTCTGGCATGCGGATCGAGCGGAGGTCATTCGGATCATCGGGGCTCGTGCTGCTACGCCACGCGAGCGACGGGACTATGAGACGCGCTGAGGCGGACATGGA
>JBBSGX010000297.1:0-3031 GCA_038253685.1 Candidatus Limnocylindrales bacterium
CCGCCATCGCCGCGCGCGTCTCTCCAGGGTCCAGCTTCCTCCGGCATCCCCGCGCACCCAGATCGCCACCGTCGTGCCGGCTGGCGCTCGCACGCGGGCATAGGTGCGGGGCAGGGCCAGCATCGCGGCTTCGAGGACGGGATGATACCAGCGTCGCTCGAGCATGCCCGGCCGATCGAGCGCCGCCCTGATGTGCTGCTGATGCATCCAGCGCTCCATGTACTCGCGGGCGCTATCGAGCCACGCCGGCGACGAACCCGTGCCGGTCCACGCCACGCCAAGTGCGTCGTCCCACGGATCACGCGACGCGAAGCGTTCGGCAACGAGGGGACCCGTCCGGGCCAGCCATTCGACCACCAGGTCGGGTGGGATACGGCGGGCTGCAGCGACCCAGGACTCGTTCGATCGCTCGATCCACCGGGAAAGCTCGCCGAAGGACATCGGACGCTGGTTCGGGGCTGCGTCCGCCGGGCGCCGTCGAAGCCGTCCCAGGTCGTCCGCGAGCAGGTGGAGCGCGACATCGTGCACGTTCCAGCCGGGCAGCTCGGTCGGCGTCCACCAGGCGTCATCCTCGAGCGAACCGAGCAGCTCCAGCAGCGCATCGCGCTCGCCCTGGAAGAGCGGAGCAACATCGATCGGCGGCAGGTCCTCGGCGACGTCCCAGCTCCTCACCATGCCCTGACGTTACCGCGCCCAACGGTCTCCGCGTTGGGTCACCGAGCTGCGTCATCCGTCGCAAACTGCCAGGTCGATCTGGGCTGCGTCGGTCGAGCGGCGATGAAGTACGCCCGCGGAGTCGCCTCCCAGGCGTCCCCCCTGACCGGACCCGCATGCCGGAAACGCTACCAGCCCGAAGCGTCGGGCCAAGCGGCGAGGTGAACCGGGGGCTCCGCCGCGAGCACGGATGCCTCGCTATCCTCGTCAGGTGAGCCATCCAGCCAAGCTCGACACGGTTGACGGCAACCAGGCCGCGGTGCGCGCCGCCGAGCTGCGGGAAGTCATCGAGCGCGCAAACCGCCTCTACTACCGGGAGGACGCCCCGGAGCTCGCGGACGCCGACTACGACCGCCTGCTGCGCGAGCTGCAGGAGCTCGAGGACCGCTTCCCGGAGCTCCAGACACCCGATTCGCCGACCCAGCGTGTCGGAGCCGCGCCGAGCGGCGCCCTCGCCGAGGTGCGGCACCGGACGCCGATGCTGTCGCTCAACAACGCCTTCACGGTCGATGAGCTGCGCGCCTTCGACGCCAGGGTGCGCCGCCTCCTGGACCTCTCGGACGAGGAAGCAGGTGCGGAGCTCTCGTACGGCTGCGAGCTCAAGATCGATGGGCTGGCGATCGCGCTGCGCTACGAGAAGGGCCGCTTCGTCCAGGGCGCGACCCGTGGGGACGGCGCCACCGGAGAGGACGTCACCGCCAACCTGCGCACCATTGCCGCCATCCCGCAGCGCGTGACGGAGCCGATCGACCTCGAGGTGCGCGGCGAGGTCTATATGCCCAAGGCAGAGTTTGCGCGCATCAATGCCGAGCGTGAGGAGGCGGGACTTGCGCTCTACGCCAATCCACGCAACAGTGGGGCCGGCTCACTGCGGCAGATCGATCCGATGGTCACGGCCAGTCGCCGGCTCGCCGCCTGGTTCTACATCCTGATCGAGGAACCTGGCGCACCCGGCGGGAATGACCCGAGCGAGCCCATCCAGCGGCAGTCCGCCGCGCTGGACCGGCTCGAGCATCTCGGCTTTCCGGTTGAACCGAATCGGCAGGCGGGCCTCGACATGGATGGCGTCGTCGCGTTCCTGGAGCGCTGGCACGAGCCGCGCCACGAGCTCGCCTATGAGACCGACGGCGTCGTGGTCAAGGTCGATCGCTTCGACCAGGAGCGCCGCCTTGGCATGGTCTCGCGTGCCCCGCGTTGGGCGATCGCCTACAAGTTCCCCCCAGAGCAGGTCGAGACGGTGGTCGAGGACATCGTCCCGTACGTCGGCAGGACCGGGACGCTGACGCCCGTGGCGCACCTGCGTCCGGTCAAGGTCGCAGGCTCGACCGTCGCCCGGGCGACCCTGCACAACCTCGACGAGGTGCGCCGCAAGGACATCCGCATCGGTGACGCGGTCGTGCTCCAGAAAGCCGGCGACGTCATCCCGGAGGTCGTGCGGCCGATCCTCGAGCGGCGCACCGGCGATGAGCGCGAGTACGAGATGCCGGCCGAATGCCCGGTGTGCGGCACGCCGATCCTGCGCGACGAGGGCGCCGTGCGCCACTACTGCCCGAATCTTCAATGTCCGGCGCGGGTTGGCCAGGAGTACGGGCACTTCGCCGGGCGCGGAGGGATGGACATCGATGGAGCGGGCTGGGTCGTGCTGAGCCAGCTGCTCCAGCGCGGCATGCTCAAGCGGCGCGGCGACTTCTACCGGCTCTCCGTTGAGGACCTGGAGTCGCTGGAGCGCTACGGGCGCAAGAGCGCGGAGAACCTGTACGCGGCGATCCAGCGCTCCAAACGCCGACCCCTGGAACGGATCCTCGCCGCGCTGGGCATGCCCCAGGTCGGTTGGACGACGGCAATCGATCTGGCGGCGTGGCTCGCGGAGCAGCTGCCGGCGAGCGACGGCGAGCCGACGACGGGCGCAAAGGGATGGCTGGCGCGTGCCGGCCGGTTCCTCGCGGAGACGGCGCGCGAGCATTCGGAGCGCTTCGAGGAGATCCAGGGCGTCGGTCCCATGGTGGCGACGAGCCTGGCGCGCTACTTCGGCGAAGGCGGGGGTGCGGAGATCTTCGAGGACCTGGCCGAGGCAGGCATCGTGCCGGAGCTGCCCGCGCCGCGGGCCGCCGCCGAAGCGGGTCCGCTGACCGGCAAGACCCTGGTCGTCACCGGCACGCTCGAGGGCTTCGACCGACAGGGCGCAGAGGACGCGATCCGTGCGGCAGGTGGCAAGGCCGGCGGCTCGGTCAGCCGCAAGACCGACTACCTGGTCGCCGGGGACAACGCCGGGTCCAAGCTCGCCAAGGCACAGGAGCTCGGCGTGCCCGTGCTTGAC
>JBBSGX010000298.1:0-2988 GCA_038253685.1 Candidatus Limnocylindrales bacterium
CATCCTGGAGACCTATCGCGAGTGCCTCCAGGACGTGTTCGACCTGCCGGCGCTTCGGGGCATCCTGTCGGCCATCGAGCGGCGAGAGATCCGCGTCGTGAGCGTCGAGACCCGGCGCGCGTCGCCGTTCGCGAGCTCGCTGCTGTTCGACTACATCGCCGCCTACATGTACGAGGGCGATGCGCCGCTGCTCGATCGGCGGGCCCAGGCGCTGGCACTCGACCGGGACCTCCTGCGCGAGCTGCTCGGCGCGGAGGAGCTCCGGGAGCTCCTGGATGCCGACGCCCTGACCGAGCTCGAGCTCGAGCTCCAGGGGCTGACGGAGGAGCGCGCCGCCGGCTCCGTCGACCAGGTGCACGACCTGCTGCG
This sequence comes from Candidatus Limnocylindrales bacterium, assembly GCA_038253685.1. Taxonomy (GTDB): domain Bacteria; phylum Chloroflexota; class Limnocylindria; order Limnocylindrales; family CSP1-4; genus JAFMJV01. The sequence continues at coordinate 370 of JBBSGX010000298.1, forward strand.
GCGGCTCGGCGACCTCTCGGGGTCGGAGGTGGCCGCGCGGGTTCGCGGTGCAGATGCACGGGCACGCGAGCGAGCTGCCGGGGAGTGGCTCGAGGCGCTCGCCGCGGATCGGAGAGCGGTCACGGCCCGGATCGCCGGGGAGTCACGCTGGATCGCAACCGAGGATGTGGCACGCTACCGCGATGCGGTCGGTGTGTCGCCACCCCGCGGCGTGCCGGACGCGTTCCTCGGAGAGACGCGCGACGCGCTGGGCGGCCTGCTTGCGCGCTGGGCTCGCCACCACGGCCCGTTCCTGACGGATGGCCCGGCGCTTCGCTGGGGATTGCCGCACGGCGTGGTCGAGACGGGGCTGGAGCGGCTCATGGCTGCCGGGACGCTGCTGCGCGGCGAGTTCCGGCCGGGCGGCGTGGAGCGCGAATGGTGCGATCCAGAGGTCCTGCGGCTGCTTCGACGCCGCTCGCTGGCGAGGCTGCGCCGCGAGATCGAGCCGGTCGAGCCCTCGGCACTGGGGCGCTTCCTGCCGGGCTGGCACGGCATCGGCTCATCGTCGCCGGGACTGGATCGGCTCGCGGAGGTCATCTCGCAACTCGAGGGCGTGCCCTTCCCGGCGAGCGTCCTGGAGCGCGACATCCTGCCGGCACGGGTGCGCGGCTACGCGCCGCGCCTGCTGGACGAGCTCGGATCGGCAGGGGAGCTGGTATGGGTCGGCCTGGGTTCGCTGGGGCGCGACGACGGACGCGTGGCGCTCTTCCGGCCGGACCGGCTCGCCCTTCTGCTGCCAGCGCCACCGTCCGCGGTTGCTGCTGGAGCAGCGGCGGTCGATGGGACGCCCGCCGACGGGGAGCCGGCTGAGCCCGCGGACTGGCTTCGCGAGGCGCTGGTCAACCATCTCGCGGCACGCGGCGCTTCGTTCTTTGGAGATCTGGCCGCTGCCGCGATCCGGGCTGCCGCCGAGCGCGGCGCCAGGACGCCGACCCAGCGCGAGCTCCTCGACGCGCTCTGGGACCTGGTCTGGAGCACGCAGGTCAGCAACGACACGTTCGCCCCGCTGCGGGCGCTGCGCTGGCCGCGCGCCGGCAAGGATCGCTCGGCTGCGCGGCCGCGGATGGGAGGCAGCGGCCGCATCGGGCCGCCCGAGGGGACCGGTCGCTGGTCGCTCGTCCGGGACGCTGTAGACACCTCGATTGCCCTGGCTGGTGGCCGTGCCCCGACGGAAACGGAGCGGCGCCACGCGCTCGCGATGCGCTTGCTGGATCGCCACGGAGTGGTGACGCGTGACGGGGTCGCTGCTGAGGGCATCCCCGGCGGCTTCGGCGCGGTCTACCCGATCCTGCGCGAGCTCGAGGAGCACGGGAGGGTGAGGCGCGGCTACTTCGTGGAGGGTCTCGGGGGCGCACAGTTCGCGCTGCCGGGAGCGGTCGACCGCCTGCGCGCGGAGCGTGCCGATCCCTCCGGTGACCGCAATGGACCCGGCACGACACTGGTCCTGGCGGCAACCGATCCGGCCAATCCCTACGGCGCCAGCATCGCGTGGCCCCGCTCGAACGACGACGACCACCGCGTGCTGGCACGTGCCGCCGGCGCGTACGTCGTGCTCCACGACGGCGAACCGACGCTCTACCTGGAGCGCGGCGGCAAATCTCTGCAGACGCTCCCCGCGTTCGCCGCGTCGCACGCCGCAGCCGATGCCTCACTCCGCGCCCTCTACGGCCTCGTGCTCGACGGCCGCTTCCGCACGCTCCAGATCGAGCGCGTCGACGGCGTCGCTGCTGCCGAGTCACCTCACCGGGACCGACTCACCTCAGCCGGCTTCCGGCAAGGTTACAGAGGCATGACAGCGCGAGCATCCGCGTCCTGAGCGCCCGCCGTCGGACTTGACGGGCGTGCCGCCCGGAAGTATTTTCGACGAACCAAGGGCCCTGGCCCACCCGGCGACCAGCCGTCGGGCGTGCGGCCGGCTATTGGCGGTTATACGTGGGTCCAATGCCAGTTTCGGACCTCACAGAACGGCTGGATCGCACGACGAGCCGTGACACTTCCGATGGCGTCGGTTGAGAGCGGGCATTGCCCTCCTCATGCCGGCCCCGGGTTGGCTACAGAGTCGAATGACGCGACCAGGAATGAGCTCTCTTTAGATCAGCGGAAACGCTTGTAGGGAGGAGCCATGACGGCGGTAGAGGCAATGGCGAAGCCAGACGATCCCGTGATCCACATCCTGTGGATCAACGCGGGTCTCAGTTGCGACGGTGACTCGGTGGCACTCACGGCGGCGACCCAGCCGAGCATCGAGGAGATCGCTCTCGGAGCCCTGCCTGGTCTGCCCAAGGTCCAGGTCCACTGGCCCTTGATCGACTTCGAGAATGGCCCGGTTGGCGGCGCCGACGACTTCATCGAATGGTTCTTCAAGGCCGACCGCGGCGAGCTCGAACCGTTCGTCCTGGTCGTCGAGGGATCGATCCCCAACGAGGCCATCAAGAAGGAAGGCTACTGGTGCGGGTTCGGGAACAATCCCGCAACCGGCCAGCCAATGACGACCAGCGAGTGGCTCGATCGGCTCGCCCCGAAGGCTCTGGCGATCGTCGCGGCGGGTACCTGCGCCACGTACGGCGGCATCCACGC
>JBBSGX010000299.1:0-2973 GCA_038253685.1 Candidatus Limnocylindrales bacterium
CGATCGCCGTTGACGAGAGGCCGGCGACGATGGCCACGACCGACGCGAAGAAGATCGGCGGGCGTTCGGATGCCGGCGCCACCACGGCTGTGGCCACGATTGCGAGCAGGCACAGCACGGGAATCGCGATGACGGCTATGATCCCGAGCTTGGCCAGGCCGCTTGCGGCGCGATAGCGCTCGGCCAGGCTGGCGCGCGGTGGCTCCGGGGTTGGGCTGTCGTTGGCCTGAGCGGGAACGGGGGCCTGGGTGGGGGTAGAAGTCGTCTCGGTCACGCTGGCTATACTACTGACCGCCCACGTGATTTGACTTTCTCTATCAGCATGGTCGTCAATTCTCAATGATCGAAACTGCACAGATGTCCGAGCGCGCTCTGACACGCGGCCTGACCCACCTCGATGCGCTCGAGGCCGAGTCCGTCTTCATCATGCGCGAGGTCGCGGCCGAGTTCGAGCGTCCCGTCCTGCTCTTCTCGGGCGGCAAGGATTCGATCGTCTTGCTGCGCCTCGCCGAGAAGGCCTTCCGGCCGGCGCGCTTCCCGTTCCCGATCATGCACATCGACACCGGGCACAACTTTCCGGAGGTGCTCGAGTTCCGCGATCGTCGCGTGGCCGAGCTGGGGGAGCGGCTCATCGTCGCGTCGGTGCAGGAGTCGATCGACAAGGGCCGTGTCAGCGAGGAGCCGGGCAACCCGTCACGCAACCGCCTCCAGACGACGACCCTGCTCGACGCCATCCTGGAGCACCAGTTCGACTCGGTCTTCGGCGGTGCGCGGCGCGACGAGGAGAAGGCACGTGCCAAGGAGCGCGTCTTCTCGCTCCGCGACGAGTTCGGGCAATGGGAGCCGAAGGCGCAGCGACCCGAGCTCTGGAGCCTCTACAACGGCCGGCTGCGCAAGGGCCAGCACATGCGCGTCTTCCCGATCTCGAACTGGACCGAGATGGACGTCTGGCAGTACATCGAGCGCGAGGGCATCGAGGTACCGTCGATCTACTTCGCCCACGAGCGAGACGTGTTCCGGCGCGACAACATGTGGCTGTCCACAGGCCCGTTCCTGCCCAACGGCCCCGACGAGGCCGTCGAGCGCATGGTGGTGCGATACCGGACCGTCGGCGACATGACCTGCACCGGGGCCGTGAGCTCGACCGCATCGAACCTGGCCGACGTCATCGTGGAGGTGGCCGCCGCCCGGATCACCGAGCGTGGCGCAACCCGAGCCGACGACGCCTTCTCCGAGACGGCCATGGAAGACCGCAAGCGCGAGGGCTACTTCTGATGGATCTGCTGCGCTTCTCCACGGCAGGCTCCGTCGACGACGGCAAGAGCACCCTCATCGGGCGACTGCTGTACGACTCGAAGGGCATCTTCGAGGACCAGCTCGCGGCCATCGAGCGCACCAGCCGCCGGCGCGGGTATAGCCAGGTCGACCTGGCACTGCTGACCGACGGGCTGCGCGCGGAGCGCGAACAGGGCATCACCATCGACGTCGCGTACCGCTACTTCGCCACGCCGCGCCGCAAGTTCATCATCGCGGACACGCCGGGCCACGTTCAGTACACCCGCAACATGGTCACCGGAGCCTCGACCGCGGATCTCGCGATCGTCCTCGTCGACGCACGCAAGGGCGTTCTCGAGCAGTCTCACCGTCACGCCTTCATCGCGGCCCTGCTCGGCATTCCGCACCTCGTCGTGGCGGTCAACAAGATGGACCTGGTCGGCTACGACGAGGCCGTGTACGATCGGATCCAGGACGAGTTCAGCACCTGGGCAGCCAAGCTCGACGTGCACGACATCCAGTTCATCCCGATCTCGGCGCTCCACGGAGACAACGTCGTAACCCGGTCGCTTGCCATGACCTGGTACCAGGGCCCGTCGCTGCTGTATCACCTGGAGCACGTCTACATCGCGTCCGATCGCAATCTCATCGACGTGCGTTTCCCGGTCCAGTGGGTCATCCGTCCGCAGACCGACGAGCACCACGACTATCGTGGCTATGCCGGGCAGATCGCTACAGGCGTCTTCAAGAAGGGCGACGAGGTGGTGGTACTGCCGTCGGGCAAGCGCACCCGCATCAAGCGCATCGAGACGTTCGATGGGGAGTTGGAGACGGCTGCGCCGCCGCTGTCCGTGTCGATGCTCCTCGAGGACGAGGTCGATGTGTCGCGAGGCGACATGATCTGCCGGCCGCACAACCAGCCCACCGTGACCAATGAGTTCGAGGCGATGATCTGCTGGATGGCGGACGCACCACTCCGCGAGGGCGCGCGCTACACCATCAAGCACACCACCCGCAGCAGCAAGGCCCTGGTCGAGGACCTGCGCTATCGGATCGATGTCAACACGCTCCACCGCGATGAGAGCGCCACCGAGCTGGGTCTCAACGAGATCGGCCGCGTGAAGCTGCGGACCAGCAGCCCGCTGCTCCTCGACGAGTACCGGCTGAGCCGCACCACCGGCGGCTTCGTGCTCATCGACGAGACGAGCCAGGACACCGTGGGCGCGGGTATGGTCGTGCGCGCCGGCCCCGAGCCCGAGGCCTCGGAAGCGGAAGTCGCCGCCGCCTGACGCAGCGCCCGGGGGGAGCCTCGAGCCCCTAGAATCGGCTGGATGAGCCAGTCGGGTCAGGGCATCGGAACACCGCCGCGCGCCTGCCCGTTCGTCGCCCTCGAGGACGACCGTGATCGCCGCGCAAACGCACCGGACCCGCGCCATCGCTGCTACGCCGTGCCCACGCCGCAGCCGCGCGCGCTCGCACACCAGGAGGCGTACTGCCTCTCGTCCGCATTCCCGTCCTGCACGTCCTTCCTCGATTGGGCCGCCCGCGCGGCTGCCAACCCGGTCCAGGGGAATACGCTGGCCGCGGCGACGGTGGCCACCGCCGGGCCTGCCGCCGTCCCCGAGGAATCGCTCGACCCCCTCGGCCGTCCGTGGGCCACGCCCCCGCCATGGGTTGCGCACCCGGAACTCACCACCA
>JBBSGX010000300.1:0-2952 GCA_038253685.1 Candidatus Limnocylindrales bacterium
GTCACAATTGCGGGCGGTCTCGCAATCGCCGGCGTCGGAGCCGTGATGTTCGGCGTGCCGCTCGCCCTCGCGGCATTCGTCGCGGGACTCGCGATCACAGAGAGCCCCGACGCCGCCGAGGCGAGGCGGCGCAGCTTCCCTTCCGAGACGTCTTCGCGGTGCTCTTCTTCGTCTCGATCGGGACGTTGCTCGACGCCGGTGCGCTGGCCGCGGGCCTGGGATGGTTCGCCCTGCTGGTCGCCCTGCTCAGCGTGGGCAAGGTGTTCGTGGCCTGGGTCCTCGGGAGGCCGCCGGTGTGGAGCGACCAGTGCAGGTGGCGGTCGGGCTCGGCCAGGTCGGTGAGTTCAGCTTCATGCTGGCCTCGTTGCTCTTCGCCTCGGGCGCCATCCCGCCGGAGCTGCACGCGGCGCTGCTCGCGGTCGTTGCGATCAGCATCGCCGTCTCGACGATCGTCGTGCGCGTGCCGATCGGCTCGTGGCGACCCACCGTCGCACGCTGGGGAGACGGCCAGAGGACCGACGCGACGACATGGCACGATGCGCACCTCATGCAACCGATGCGCTCTGCCCTCCTCTGGTCGGCTCGCAACGCCTGGATGCGCGACCACGTGCCGCGTCTTCCGTTTGCGCAGCGGGCGGTGCGCCGCTTCATGCCCGGGGAGCGCGTGGAGGACGCGCTGGCGGCCGCCGACCGGCTGAACGCGCAGGGCTTCGGCGTGCTGTTCACGCACCTCGGGGAGAACCTGACCCGCCTCGCCGAAGCGGACGCCGTGGCCGAGCATTACCACGACGTGCTCGAGCGTGGTCGCAGGCGTGCGCGCCCGATCGAGATCTCCGTCAAGCCGACCCAGCTCGGACTCGACATCGACGAGGAGGCCTGCCTCCGCCACTGCGAGAGCCTGGCCACCCACGCAGAGGAGACCGGGACGTGGCTCTGGCTCGATATGGAGGGAACCACCTACACCGAGGTGACCGTTGCCCTCTACGAACGACTGAAGTCGACCCACGCGAAGACCGGCATCGCGCTCCAAGCCTACCTTCGGCGGACGGCGGCCGACGTCCAGCGCATCCTCCCGTTGAAGCCGGCCGTACGCCTGGTGAAGGGTGCCTACGACGAGCCCTCGACGCTCGCCTTTCGTGGCAGGTCCGAGGTCGACGGCAACTACCACGCCCTCGCCGTCCTGGTGGCCCAGGCGGCGGGCAAGGGCGACGCGCGCCTGGCGCTCGGTACGCACGACGTCGAGCTGATCGGCCGCATCACGACGATGGCCGAGGCGTCCGGCACCGGTCGGGATGCGCTCGAGGTCCACATGCTCTACGGCGTTCGCGCGGACCAGCTCGCCCGTCTCACGAAGGAGGGCTACTCCTGCTCCAGCCTCGTCGCCTACGGCGAGTTCTGGTACGCGTGGTACATGCGCCGACTGGCCGAGCGGCCGGCCAACATCGCCTTCGCGTTGCGCCAACTGCTCCCCTGATCGCCGCGCTCCGCACGGCACTGCTATCGTGCATGCCATGGAGCTCCGCGTCGAATGGCTGGGGCGCGTCGAGTACCGGAGCGCCTGGGCCCTGCAACACGAGCGCGTGGCCGCCCGAGTGGCGAATGAGATCCCTGACACACTGCTCCTTCTCGAGCATCCGGCAGTCCTGACGCTCGGCCGCAGAGGGGACGCGAATCACGTGCTCGCGTCTCCAGGGGAGCTCGCTCGACGCGGGATCGAGCTCATCGAGGTCGAGCGCGGCGGCGAAGTCACCTACCACGGGCCCGGCCAACTGGTTGCCTATCCGATCGTGCGACTCGCAGCCAGCGGCCTGCTGCTCCGGCCCTTCGTGCGTGCGCTGGAGGCGGCGATGGCGGACACTGCGGGACGGTACCGGGTCAATGCGGGACGGCGCGACGGCTACCCCGGCTGCTGGATCGACGTGCCTGACGGCGTTCGCCCGCGAAAGCTCGGGGCCATCGGTCTGCGCGTGGAGCGCGGCATCTCCTACCACGGCATCGCGCTCAACATCACGACCAACCTTGATGACTTCGGGCTCATCGACCCGTGCGGCCTCACCGGCATCGAGCCGACGTCGATCGCGCGCGAGGCTGGCTGGAGCGGGACGAAAGCCGACACGTCGACCGAGCGAGTTGCGGAAGCAGCCGAATGGTTCGCAGGGGCCGCGCGCCACCGCCTGGCCGAGGCGGCAACCGGGTTGCACGAGCCCGTTCTGGCCGCTGCCCAAGCGGGGAACTGAGGCCAGCGGAATCCCGATGAGCGGCGGCCTCTTCGAGCTACGACGCGACGACATCACCGGCTGGTGGGTGGCGGTCGTGGTTGACCGCGAGTTCGAGCGCTCGCGGTTTGCGGTGCCCGCGCAACCGGTCGGCGATCCGGGCAGTCGCTGTCCCAACTGCGATCTTGCCCCTCCCCGAGACGAGGTCTGGGTCCGCATGCTGAAGCCGCAGGCCTTCACGGTGGCCGGCGGAGAGCGCGACGCTCGCGACGCGGGATCGCAGGACGGCCGCGAGCCCGGACTCGGCCTGCTCGGGGATGTCGGGTCGTGGCAGACGATCGCTGCGCCGCGCGGCCACCACGGGCCGCTGGCCTCGGAGTCCGAGGGCATCGTCGTGCAGATGCTCGCCCGCGCACGGGATTCGATCGAGGAGGCGGGCCGGACGGAGGGCACGCAGTACCTCCAGGTCGTGCAGAACTGGGGAGCGCAGGCGGGTGCCCGGACCGACCACCTGTGCCTCGACTTCTACGACCTGCCGCAGATCCCCCATCGCATCGGCGAGGAGCTTGGTGGCGCGGCACGCTACCTCATTCGTGAGGGCGTGTGCCCCTATTGCCGCCTCGTACGAGACGAGATCGCGTCGAGAGAGCGCCTTGTCTTCGAGGACGCGGCGAGCGTCTGCTTCGCCCCGTACGCGTCGCGCTCCCCGTTCGAGCTGTGGGTCGTCCCGCGTCAC
>JBBSGX010000301.1:0-2928 GCA_038253685.1 Candidatus Limnocylindrales bacterium
CGCCGCCGACCACAAGGTAAAGAACATCCGGCGCACCGGGATGGCGGCGATCGAAATCGACGGCGACATCCGGCGCAAGCGCGGGCTCCTGGCGCGGGGCACAGCCATAGTCCTGGACGGCGACGAGGGCCGTGCCGCGTACGAGCGCATCAGCATTGCCCAGGTCCGGCGCTACCAGCCGGACCGTGCCCCCACAGAGACCGCTGCCCGCATGGCCTCGCGCGGCAGCCCGGTCGTCATCGAGATGCTGCCGGGGACCGTGCTCACCTGGGGACGCTGAGCAGGCGACCGGTCGGCCAGCGACACCACAGCTAGCATTCGCTTCCATGCCCGACCTGGACACAGATGCCCTGCTTCGTGAGGCGGTGGACGAAACCATCGCCGGGCTTGGCGAGGTCGTCGCGACGAAATCAGGCAACGTGGTGGAGTACCGCCGCGGGTCGAAGCTCTTTGCGGTGCTGGAGCGTGGCGCGGTCGAGCTGCGACTTCGTCCGGACATCGCCGAGGCCGTCCTCCGAACCCCAGAGACCGCGGCGTCGCGCCGAGGGCCGGACTGGATCCGCTTCACGCCCGGCCAGGTCGATCAGTTCGTGGTCGATCGCGTGGAAGCCTGGCTGACGGCCGCCTGGCGCACGGCATAGGCACGGCACAGGGCTGAATCGAAACGCCCCGGCTCAGACCGGGGCGTTCGTGGTTGATGCCGCTTCCGCGGCGCGCATCAGGCGGGCTTGGGAGCCTCGGGGGCGTGTGCGGTTGCGTACTGCTCGAGGCCGAACTGGTGCTCCAGCTGCTCGAGCGGGCGGAAACCCACGACGCCCTGCGGCTGCTGGCCGGGCCGGAAGAATGCGATGGTCGGGATGCTCATGATCTGGAAGGCCTGCGAGATCGCGGGGTTCGCGTCCACGTCGACCTTGACCACGTCCACGGTGCCCGCGTACTTCTGCGCCAGCTTCTCCATCTCGGGAGCGACCATCTTGCACGGGCCGCACCAGGTCGCCCAGAAGTCGACCACGACCGGCTTCTCGTTCTTGAGGACCATCTCCTCGAACGTGGCGTCGGTTGCTTCCCTGATATTGCCCATTGAAATCGGTATCCTTTCTCGCCCGCCTCAGCGGGCCAATGACTGGATGAGTCGATACGCTTCGAGGACTCTCGAGTCCGCGAGGCGATACAGAACGGTGTTGCCCTCGCGCCTGGTCGACACGAGGCCCGCCGATCGAAGCACGGCAAGGTGCTGGCTCATGTTGGGGACCTGGCAGCTGGCCTCACGTGACAGTTGGCTGACCGAACGCTCGCCTGCGGCGAGGATCTCCAGGACGCAGAGCCGCTTGGGATCGGCCAGCGCCCGGCTCACGGCAGCGTAACGCTGCCGATCGGGTTCGGGGGAGATGTCCGCGCACTCGACTGCGAGACCGGGACGCTCCCTGAGGCTTGTCACGAACGCCATGATCTCACCGCTTGCGCAAACGCGCAAGTAGGTTGGCTGAGATTGACACTGGATTCTGGCCGAGACGCGCGCGCCCTAAACTCCGCCTGATGCCCGACCAGCTGTTGCGTGACGTCCCCCTGCGAGAGATCCGGGCGGCTGCGGAACGGATCGAGGGCCGCGTCGCCCGCACACCGATGCTCACATCGCGGAGCGCAGCCGTGGCCGTGGCAGGGAGGCAAGGCGTCCGTCTCGGCTCCGGTGCCGCGGCGGAAGGCGAGGTGCGCCTCTTTCTCAAGGCCGAGCATCTCCAGGTCACCGGCTCGTTCAAGACGCGCGGCGCCACGAACCGTGTGCTGACGCTGAACGAGGATGAGCGCTCACGCGGACTCATCACCCTTTCTGCCGGCAATCACGCGCAGGCCGTCGCGTACGCGGCATCCCGCGCGGGCATTCCGGCGACCGTGGTCATGCCCGTCAACGCGTCGCGCGCCAAGGCCGAGGCCGCGGCGGGCTACGGCGCCGAGGTCATCCTCCACGGCGAGCACGTCGGGGACACGTTCGCACGCATGGAGCAGCTGCGCGACGAGCGCGGTCTCTTCTTCCTGCACCCCTTCGACGATCCGGGTGTCATTGCGGGCCAGGGAACCGTGGGCCTGGAGATCGTCGAGGACCTGCCTGAGGTCGATGTGGTCGTCGTCGGCGTCGGCGGTGGAGGACTGATCTCCGGGGTCAGTGCCGCCATCAAGCAGCTGCGGCCGGCCACGCGAGTGATCGGTGTCGAACCCGAGGGGAGCAACGCTGTCTCGCTCGGCCTGGCAGCCGGCGAGCCGGTGCGACTCCAACCGATCTCGATCGCAGACGGTCTCGGGGCGCCGTTCGCCGGCATCTGGACGATCGACCTCGTGCGGCGTTACGTCGACCAGATCGTCCTGATCGACGAGGCGACCATCGCCGCCGGCGTTCGCTTTGCCCTCGAGCGCTGCAAACAGCTGCTCGAGCCCGCCGGGGCATCCGCGCTCGGCGCAGTCCTCGCGGGTCGAATCGACCTTCACGATGGTGAGACCGTCTGCGTCATCGCGTCGGGCGGAAACGTCGATCTCGCCCGGCTGCCGTCAATCCTTGAGCTGGCCTACTCGTAGCCGAGCTCGCGCAGGCGTTCATCGTCGATGCCGGCGTGGTGCGCGAGCTCGTGCACGACGGTCCGTCGGACCTCCTCCGCCAGGTCGTCGGGATCCGGAAAGTCCTCCTCCAGGGCAAGGCGGAAGAGGCTGATCTTGTTCGGGAACGGCACCAGGTCCGCGGCGTACTCGGCAAGGGGTGTGCCCTCATACAGGCCGTAGAGAGCGATCTGGCCACTTTGGGTACCGCGGCTCCCTTCGGGGTTGGGCTCGTCCTCCACGACGATCGCCACGTTCTCCAGCAGCTGCTGAAAGGCCGGCGCGAGCCCATCCAGGGCGTGTTCGACCAGCCGCTCGAACGGCTCATGCCCCGGGCCGGCG
>JBBSGX010000302.1:0-2928 GCA_038253685.1 Candidatus Limnocylindrales bacterium
CGCGGCGTTCGCCGCGACCCTGGCGTGGCTGCTGTTCATCGTGACGCTGGCCGTCACGCTGGTTCTCTTCGCCGGTGCGCGCCGCTGGGTCTACTACGCAGGGGAGCGCTGACCGTGGGAATCGCCGCGCCGCGCCGCAGGGCCCTCCCCGCGATCGCCCGGCCGTCATGGCGCCGGCCGTCGCCCAAGCGCCTGACGCAGTCCTTCGTGTTGACCTTCGTGGCTGTCGCGCTGCTCGCGGGCTTCCTCTCGCCACTCATCCGGTCGGCATCGATCTCGATCAAGAGCGCGCAGCAGGTCAACGCGCTCGGCGCACCCATCTATCCCGCCGATACGCAGAAGTTCCTCTACAACGGGAAGAGCCTTGACGTCTACCAGGTGCCGATCGAGGGGACGGTGCGCAACCTCGCGCTGGTGCAGGGCGGGCGATCCTCGAGCCAGTTCATCGATCCCCAGGACACCGCCGCCGGGGTGATCACGTGGCAGGGTTCCTATCGCGCACTGAGTCCGGCGTGGGTGCTTGCGCCGCACCTGGAGAACTACAACAACGCTTGGAACCTCATCAAGTTCCCGCAGCTGCTCTTCAACACGGTGATGATCGCGCTGATCGGGATGATCGGGACACTGGTCTCGTGCACGCTCGTGGCGTACGGATTCGCCAGGTTCCGTTTTCCCGGCCGGAACGTGCTCTTCATCATCCTGATCGCCAGCATCTTCCTGCCCGGCTTCGTGACGTTCGTGCCGACCTACACGGCGTGGGTCTTCCTGGGGGTCACCAAACCGGACATCGGGTATCTCTCTTGGGCACCGCTGCTGGTGCCCACGTTCTTTGCCAATGCGTACGACGTCTTCCTGATGCGCCAGTACTTCCTGACGATCCCGCGCGAGATGGACGAGGCCGCAGCCATGGACGGCGCCGGCCCCTTCCGGACGCTCATCTCCGTCATCCTCCCGCAGTCGTGGCCGGTGGTGATCGCGGTCGGCATCTTCCATTTCATCTATTCGTGGAACGACTTCTTCGGCCCGCTCGTGTACCTCTCGACCAAGCCGGAGCTGCAGCCATTGGCGGTGGGGCTCGCGTCGTTCAACGCCATCCGCGCGGTGCGCGAGCCGGGCGTGGTCCAGGCGGGCACGATGCTGACGCTGATCATTCCGGTCGTGCTCTTCGTGATCTTCCAGCGCGTCTTCACCCGCGGCATCGTCATCACGGGAGTCGAGAAATAGCCCGCTTGCGGGTCGGCCTGACGTTCGACGTCGAGCACCCCGACCGGCCCACGCACACCGGTCTGACCGAGAAGCTGCTCGACCAGCTGGGCGAGCTGGACGTGCGCTCCACGATGTTCGTACAGGGCCGTTGGGCCCAGGCCTACCCGAAGGTCGCCAGGCGGATCGCGCCCGAAGGCCACCTCGTCGGCAACCACTCGCATTTCCATGCCCGGATGCCGATGCTCACAGGCCGCGGCCTCCGATCGGACGTGCAGTCGGCGGAGGCAGCGATCAAGCAGTTCTGCGGAACGGATCCGCGACCCTGGTTCCGCTGCCCGTTCGGAGCCGGCGGCGAGAGCCCGGAGCTGTTGGCCGACCTCGACAGGCTCGGGTATCGCGAGGTCGGGTGGAGTGTCGACGGGCACGACTGGGCGCACCGCAGCGGACCTCCGGTCATCCAGCGAGCCGTTCGCGGCGTTCTGGCGCACGGGGACGGCGCCGTGGTGCTCTTCCACGGCTGGCCGCGCTCGACGCCCGCCGCATTGCCGGAGGTGGTCCGCCAGCTGAGGGCCGCCGGCGCCGAGTTCGTGCGCCTCGATGAGCTGGACGCGCTTCCGAAGCAGCACGGGGCCGCTCCGACCGAGGCGACCACGACCGAATGAAGGCCGCGGTCCTGGGAATCGACGGGGGGAACTCCAAGGTTGACGTTGTGCTCGTCTCAGCCGATGGAACGTTGCTTGCGGCGCTCCGGGGGCGCACGATCTCCCACCAGGCGATCGGGCTGAAGCCCGGCATGTCGCGGCTGGAGTCGCTGGTCCGCGCGGCCGCGGCTGGGGTTGCCACCTCAGACGGACACGCCGTCGCGGACCTCAGGAGCGCCATGTCCGACGTAGGCCCGGTCGCCGAGCTCGCGGTGGCCTCGCTGGCTGGGGCCGACTATCCACCGGACATCCGCCAGTTGAAGAACGCCATCGAAGCGCGTGCTCTGTCGCGACGAACGGTCGTCGTGAACGACACCATCGGCGCACTCCGCGCCGGTGCGCTCCGGCCCTGGGGCGTTGTGCTCGTGTGCGGCCAGGGAGTCAACGCAGCGGCCATTGCGCCGAGCGGGCGGATGGCACGCTTTCCGGCGGTCGGCGACATCGCCGGTGATTGGGGTGGGGGCGGCGGCGTCGGCATGTCTGGCTTGGCTGCCGCGATCCGCGGCCGCGATGGTCGGGGGCCGCGCACCAGTCTCGAACGCAGCGTGCCCGCCCATTTCGGCCTGGCCCGCCCGTCGTCCGTCACTCGCGCGATGTATGACGGCCGCATCGGCGAAAACCGCGTCGGCGAGCTCTCACCGGTGGTCTACGCGGCGGCACAGGAGGGCGATGCGGTCGCCCGCGCCATCGTCGACCGACTTGCCACGGAGCTCGTGGGGATGGCCGCGGCGCTCATCCGACGCCTCCGGATCACGCGCCAGGACCTTGAGGTGGTGCTGGCGGGGGGCGTTTTCCGCGCCGACGACCCCGTGTTCTACGCCGCGCTCGCGCAGGGCATCCGAGCAGTGGCGCCGCAGGCGAAGCTCATCCGCCTCCTGTGGCCACCCGTGGTCGGCGCTGCGCTCCTTGGGCTGGACATGCTGGCGGGAGGGGACGCAGGACCCGAGGTGGCCGCGCGATTGCGCGCCTCGATCGGAGCGTGGGACAGGGAAATCTCGGGAGCAAACGGCTTCAAGTAGCG
>JBBSGX010000303.1:0-2887 GCA_038253685.1 Candidatus Limnocylindrales bacterium
CGCATCGGCACGACGATCACGCTGGTGCCAAGGCGGACCCGGGTTGTGCGTCCGGCCACGTAGGCAAGGGTGGAGAGCGCCTCGAAGAGCACCGAGTAATCGGCGGCCCTCGGCGATTGGTCCGGCAGAACGTGGTCCGTCGTCCAGACGGAGTCCCAGCCGAATCGCTCGCAGGCCTCGGCCGCCGCGTCGATCCCCTCACGACTGGAGCCGGGCCGGTACTGCGGCAGGGCCAGGCCGAAGCGTATCCGCGACGCGCCCCCGCCGCCTTCCGCGTTCACGCTGGCGCTCCGGCCGCCTCGCCGGTTCTGCTCGTGCCGCCCTCAGCTTCCTCCGCCAGGATGCGCCGCACCCATTTGATCGGCGGCGAGCCGTGGGAGATGACCGACTCGAGATGGCAGCGATAGTCGAAGCCGGGCGTTTCGCCGAGCCCGCCGACGACTCGCTGGGCGGGCAGGACGTAATCGTTGGCGCCCGCGGCCCTGGCGGCTCGCTGGCGTGCCTCGACCTCCAGGTCCCACATTCCGACCGAGCCAAGGTAGTAGGTGGAGAGCTGGGTCGAGGTGAGCCGCGCCCGCAGCCACTTGGCGCGTGCCTCGTCCTGCTCCTGGAAGCCGCCGGCGACCATGAGGTCCATCGCGTGCTGCTCGTTCATGCCCTCGACGTGGATGGCCACGTCGATGATGGCATTGGTGACCGCGCGCAGGTAGAACTTCCAGTGGTTGAGCATCAGTGCCGGATCGTCGGCGCCGTAGCCCTCGTCCATCATCACCTGCGTCACGTAGACCGCCCAGCCCTCCGCGAACATGCCGCTCCGGAAGATCGTCCGTGTCAGCGAATTCGAGCGGTTCGAGTAAGCCAGCTGCAGGTAGTGCCCGGGGATGCCCTCGTGAATGCACATCAGCTTGACCATCCGATCGTTGTCCTCACGGAGGTAGGACTCGGTGGCCTCCTCGCCGAGCGACTCGTCCGGCGGCGTGATCCAGAACTGGCTCGGCAGGCCGCGATCCAGGGGACCGGGCGAATCGAGGAAAGCGCGGCCGTAGGCGCGCATGAACACGGGCGTCCACGTGATGTGGAGCGGTTCGTCGGTGAGCCCGATGATGTTGCGCTCGCGGCAGAAGGCCTCGATGCGATCGACCTCGGCCTGCGACCACTCGAGCAGCTCATGCGGCTTTCGGTGCTCCTGCGCGATCGCGTCGAGCACGGGGCGCACGATGCGGCCCTCCGCTTCCTCGTCGCCCGGCGCCGCGTCCGGCATGGGCTGGTCGGGCAGCCACGTCGGCCACTGCTCGCGGGCGAGGCGTACCATCTCCGCGCGCACGGCCGCCCAGTCGCGGCGAGCGCGCGTGAGGAGCTCCCGGTAGGGCAGGTCGCTGGCGAGGGTGAACTCAAGCTTCTGCTGGAAGAGTTCGCCACCGAGGCGTCCTTCGTCCCTGGCCCGTCCCCGGATCTCCGTATCGAGCGCGACGCGGAACCCTTCCAGCGCCTCGCGGGCGGCGGCCGCGGCGGTCTCCAGTTGCGCAGGGAGCTCGGGCAGCTCGCCGGCTGCGGCGCGGCGCCGGGCCTCCTCGAGACCCTCGTCGATGAGATCGCCGACGCCGGGGAGCTGCGCAATCGCGGTTTCCGTATGGAGCAGCGAGACCGGCCGGCTGGGCAACCCGACGAGGTTGCGGCGCGCGGCCTCGAGGACGGCGGGCAGTCCCTGGACGCGACGCAGGAATGCGGCGCCGCGATGAGACCACGGTGCGAAGTCGCGGGCGATCAGGGAGAACAGTCCGCCGCCCAGGATCGCGACGGTGTTGAGTGGGTCCCAGGCATCCTCGCGAAGCGTCTCCTCGAGGAAGAGCGCCTCGTCGATCGACTCGAGCAGGAGACCCCGATCGATGCGCTCCTCGGGCGCTAGCCGGGCCTCGTCGAGTCCCTTCGCCGCGGCCCGGTGCGAGCGCAGCATGGCGAGCCGATCGGCGCGCCCGCCCTCGGTCCAGTCGCCCCATTCATGGTCGACGAGGTGATACCCGACCCCGGTGCCGGCCACCGGATAGGCCGTGAAGAGGTCCCGCAGATAGGCCTGGAGCACCTCGTCATAGGGCGTCTCGGGCGCAGGAAGTGGATCGCTGACGAGGGGCGTGAACGTCTCGGAGGTCATGGCAGCTCCCGGATGCACGGCTCTGGATGCAATGGGCTGGGCAGTGTTGCCGTCATCGTACGATGCCGACGTGATGGGGACGTTGTGGGAGGCGGCCCGGGAAGCCGTGCGGCGGCATGGCACGCCGCTGAACCTGTATGACCTGCCGCGCTTGCGCGCAGACGCGGAGAGCGTCGCCCAGGCCTTTCCCGATCCCTGGATCCGGCTCTATTCCCTCAAGGCGAACGGGCTCCCGGGGCTGTTGCGCGAATTGCCGGCACTGGGCTTCGGCGCGAGCGCAGTGTCGGGTGGGGAGCTGTCGCTCGCCGTGCGTGGTGGATTCGCGGTTGGGCGGACGGCGCTCGAGGGGATCGGCAAGTCGGATCGGGATCTGCGCGAAGCCGTCCGATTGGCTGCGGCGGGAACGCCGCTCCTGTGGGTCAGCCTGGAGTCGGCGGACGAGGCGGCCGCGCTGGCGAGGCTGGCGTCTCGTGCGGGAGTGCGCGTGGACGCGCTGGTACGGGTCAATCCCAAGGTCCAGCCTGAGACCCACCGCGGGCTTGCGGTGGGAGCGGCCGGGTCCAAATTCGGTGTCTTTCCGGAGGAGCTGGCGGAGGTCGTCGAGGCGGGCGGCGGGCGCGATGGCGCGCTCCGATGGCGCGGGATCCACATCCACATCGGGTCCCAGCTCGGTGCAGTCGACGCCTGGCGTGCGGCCTTCCGGCTCGGGCTGCGCGTGCTGAACCTCCAGCGTGCTGC
>JBBSGX010000304.1:0-2862 GCA_038253685.1 Candidatus Limnocylindrales bacterium
ACGGCCCCTCCGCAATCCGGCAGCCAGTGCTGACACGAGAGCGGCCACGCCCGTCACCGCGATCGTCACAGTAGCCGGCCCGAATCGCCGGATCGACGCTTGACCGTCCTTCAAGAGCCTCACCCGCAGGGCATGCCAACGTTCCCCGACCCAGACTTATACGCGAGTTCAAGTCGCGAGCCAATGGGTCGCGACTCGATCGGCCGCGTTGTAGCGACTCTGTAACGCGCTGACGACCGGGCTCTCCCGTCGATGGCAACGACGGTTCTGGACCCAGAGCCGACTGTCAAGAAGAGGTTGCCAAGCACCTCTCCGGAATGCGAAACTGCCCCTCGGCGGGTCGTGGTCTGGGTTGGGGGTGCCTGCCGTGCGCTTTGCTCGTTTCGTCGCCGTCGCGGTCGTTGCCACGGTCGCCGGCTGGTTGATCCTGTCGAGTCCGGTCGCTGCGTCCGCTCCCGGCGCAACATCCCCGACGGCCACGTTCCTGTTTCCGGAGCGCGACATCACGACGAACGCGACCCAGAGCGGCTGGAACGTGCGCTGGGCTATCCAGGGTTCCCCGGTGGCCGGGCAGCGCCTGGTCGAGCGGGTGGCGCCCGTGGATGGAAACGGTGGCTGCCGTAACGCCAGATACGCCCGCGGCGTCCCGGCCGAAGGCGTCAGTTCGCCGGTCCGTCTCTCGGGACAGGCCTCTCGGTGCCATCGTTATCGCCTGGAGTTGCTCGGTGGCGACGGCTCGATCCTCGCGAAGGCCCGGTCCGGGTCTCTGCGGATCCTCTCCGAATGGACGGGAATGAGAGACCTGTATCGAACCGGGACGTTTTCAACGCAGCGCACGCTCTCGTGGTGCGTCGGGGCGAGCGTGCAGATGATGCTCAACATGATCCTCGGCCGACACGACCACAGCTATACCGGTCAGCTCAACTACATGACCTATGCCCGCCTGCACGATCAGGACACGGGACTCCTTGGCACGAACGCCCTGGGCTGGCGAGTTGCCTTGAATCACTACGGCGGTACGGCCGGATATCACGTCCATGCCTACGGCACCATGCAGCGCGCCATCCACAGGGCCGCCCGCCGCCTCCGGATTACCGGGCACCCCGTCGGCCTGCTGGTGATGCACGGGCACCATGCCTGGGTGATGAGCGGCTTCCGCGCCACCGCGGATCCGGCCATGACCAGGCATTTCAGGGTGACTTCGGTCTACGTGGAGGGGCCGCTCTACCCGATCGGCCAACGCAACGGCTTCGACATGCCGCCGGATACCGCCATCAGCACCGCCGCTCTGCGCAGCTACATGAACCGGTACCGGGCACCCGGTACAAGCTGGAACCACCGCTTCCTGACCGTCCAGCCCTGAGGCCGTGGGGGAGGGCTGGCGGGTCCTCTTCCCCGGCTACGCGTCGGCGAGCTGAGTCTCCACCAGGCCTCTGGTCGGCACGATCGCCCACCAGATGACTCCGGCCGCAACCAGAGCGCCTAGCGCCGCCAACCCGAACAGCCTTCCCAGCCCGACCATGCCCGCCAGCTGGCCGCCGAGCGTCGACCCAACGATGCTCCCGAGACTGAAGGCCGTGCCCGAGAACAGCGCCTGCGCCGTGGCGCGGACCCGCGGTGGCGCCGATCGAGCGACGTACGTGACCACCCCGACCTGGAAGAGCGCAAACCCGACCCCACTGAGCGGCGTCAGCGCTACCAGGATGACTGGATCGGTCGTCAGTGAGAACAACGTGGAGCGGATCACGTATGCCAGCGCGGCGATGACCAGCAGCGGCTCGGCGCCGAAGCGCCGCACCAGCACCGGGAAGCTGAACATGATCGGCACCTCGACCGCCGCACCGAGCGCCCAGGCGTAGCCGACCAGCTGGGAGCTGCCGCCAAGGTCTGCGATTCGCACGGACAGGAAGGTCGAGACGGCAGCCGTCGTCGCCCACAACAGCACGCAGCCGACGAAGAACAACCCCAGCCTCCGCTCGCGCAGAAACCCGAGCTGCGACAGGGACCATGGCAGGCGACGCACGTCGGTAAGCCTGCCCTCGCCGAGCAGCAGATACGCTGCCACCGCGGTGAGCAGCACGGCGGGGACCATCACCAGGAAGAGGCCTCGCGGCCCGGTGCGGTCGAGCAGGAGACCGACGCCGATCGAAGCGCCGATGAACGCGATCGAACCCCAGGCCCTGGCACGCCCATAGCGCTCGCGGCTCTCTCCCACGATGTCCAGCGTCCGGCTGTCGAGCAGCGGCACGAGGCCCGATGTCCCCGCACCGATCACCGCCACGAGGCCGGCGACCGCCAATGGTTCGGTTGCGAACGCGAGCGCCGCTGCCCCGCCGGCTGCAACCAGTCCCGCCGCGACCAGCGGCACCCTGACCGATCCGATGCGGTCCGCGATGGCACCCCAGACGGGCGCCGTCACCACCGCGACCCCTGCCCATAGCGCTGCCAGCAGCCCAATCGAGCCCACGTCGATGCCGATCGAGCGGTAGTACAGCGGAATGTAGGGAAACCACGCCCCGATGGCGGTGTAGAGGGCCACGAAGACGATCGCAGACCGAGCTATGGATGTGGACACGGCTGGGCATGCTCCGCGCAAGAAATGCTCCCGAATATCATCGCGGAGGAAGGGATTTCAGGGTGTAGCCTTGCGCGAGCGCCTCCCCCGTCGGGGAGGTGCACAGGAGTCCCCACCGATGCCCAATCGGAAACGGCCGGTCGCGGTCACCGTGCTATCGGCGATTGTGGCCGCTTCCCTGCTCGCGCCAGCCCTGGCCGACGCCCGCAACGCCCCCGCGACCACCGGACCGTCGGCGACATTCTCATTTCCCGCCCCGGGCGCGACCAGCTACGGCACCCTCGACG
>JBBSGX010000305.1:0-2857 GCA_038253685.1 Candidatus Limnocylindrales bacterium
CCTGCCGGGCGCGCCAGAACCTGATCACCCGCCGTACAGCGTGTTCCCCGCCCACAGGTAGGCCGGGTAGTTCCCCGCCGCGAGCATCGCTCGCCGTTTGCGCCGAGCGAGTCGATCAGCTCGGTCGTGAAGACCTTGGAGTCAAGGGCTGGAAAGAGCGGCCGGCCCTTCAGGTCCAGTCCCAGTCCGTACACCCGCATCGGGCCACCCCCTCGAGGCTGCAGGTCGCGTGCCACCCGCATGCACGTCCGACGGCAGCCCTCGCGGGCATCATGCGCAACGGCCCGAGCCAATGTCAACTACGCATGGAAGGCACGATCCACGCGACCCGCTCGCTGTGGTTCTGGCGCCACCTTGGCTACACTCAGGGGAAATGACCGATCCGACCGCCTTTCCCCCGGGCGGTGACCCCTCCGTAGCCGGTCCCCTCGACCGGCCTGTCGCCCTGTCACTCCTGCAGCGCGCGCAATCGCTGAGCGAGCAGGGCGACTACGAGCTCGCCGCCCAGACCTACCAGCGCCTCGTCGGCAACTCCGACCCGCAGATCCACACGGCCGCACTCCTCGGCCTTGCCGAGGCCCAATACCGAATGGACAACGAGCCTGCCGCGCTCCAGGCCTGGATCGTGGCCACCCAGGCTCCCGAGAACCCGCTCAGCTGGATGGCGTGGAAAGCCCTCGCCGCGGCCCGCGTCCGGGAGGGAGACAACATCGGGGCCGCGCGGGCCTATCGCGAAGCCGAGCGCCGCGCTCCGCCCCAGGAGCGTGCCGAGATCGCGTCACGGCTCGGATGGCTCAACAGGGAAATGGGCCGGGCCGGCACTGCGGACCGCTACTTCTCGCGTGCGCGCGCCGGTGGCCTGCCTCAGCCGATCGTGACGTACGGGATCATCGCCGTGACGGTCCTGATCGGCATCCTGGTGCTGAGCAGCCCCAATACGCGCAACTTCGACACCACCAACATCTTCTACAAGTGGCTGGCGCTGACCAAGTCCGGCATCGAACACGGCGAGTACTGGCGGCTCTTCACCGTCGTTCTGGTCCACGACAACGTCTCGTTCCTGCACCTCGCGTTCAACATGTACGCGCTCTGGATCGTGGGGCCGATCGTCGAGCGTCTCTACGGCCCCGTTCGCTTCTTCTTCATCTACCTGGTCGCGGCGGCGGGCGGCTCGGCCGCGAGCTTTGTCTTCTCGCCCGCGCCGATCTCGGTGGGAGCGAGCGGCGCCATCTTCGGCCTCTTTGCCGTGCTGATGGTCGCGAATTACGTGCACAAGCCGGTCATGACGCGATCGGCCCGCTCGTTGACGAGCCAGATCGGCTTCCTGATCGCGATCAACCTGGGCCTCGACCTCTTCATCCCCCAGATCGACATCAGCGCGCACATCGGCGGCCTGGTCGCGGGCGCCTGGCTCGGGTTCCTGATGGTTCCGAACGGGGCGCTGTCGCTCAAGTCGTTCTGGACGCCTGCGCCCGGCTCGCCCCAGGCTCCGGCCTCGTTCGACACGACCCGATTGCTGCGCGGCCTTGGCGTGGTGGCGCTCCTGGCGGTCATCGCTGCCGGCGTGCTGCTGGGACCGGCGAGCCGCTTCAGCTGACCGTTCGGCCCCCCGAGACCAGGTCGAGGCGCCGCCCGAAGCGGTCGATGATGCGGTAGAAGTTGCGCTTGGAGAGGCGGTTGCGCTCGGCCTCGCCCAGCTCGTTCCAGCCCCGGTGGGCGTGCCGGATGAGTGGCAGGTCGATGGCCCGCGCCCGTCGTGGTGGTTCGCCCTCGCCCTCGTCGCGCAGGGTCAGGCTCCACAGCAGGTCCAGGTTGCGGTAGTAGCGGAAGTGCTCGTCGAGCGGCCCGCGAGCCGTGTACTCCTCGCGCCGGAAGGCGAGGCAGTAACCCTCGATCGCATCGACGTCGCCGGCGGGCGCCGCCTCGAAATGACGCAGGTCCGCTGACGTCACGCCGAACGCGCCGGCAACGGCGACTCCCGGATCGTCTAGGGCACGGACGAGGGGAGCGATCACGTCGCCGGTTGGCTCCACGCTCGTATCGAGCAGCACGACCACGCGGCCACTCGCACGGCGGATGGCGGCGTTCAGAGAAGCTGCGAACCCGAGTCGCTGGCTGGTCCAGACGACCTCCACGGGCCGAAGCGTTGCGCTCCCGACGTCACCCGCGCCCACTGCGCTCCCGGCGCCCCCGGCGTCCACCGCCCTCTTGGCACCCTCAGTGGTCTCCTCCAGCCGGGTCAGCGCCTCATCCTGGGCTGCCGAAGGGTCGTCGGCCGCGATCACCATCTGTGCCCCGGGGGGAGCGTGGGCTCGGAGCCCGTCCATCGCCCGTGCCAGATCGTCGGGAAAATCGGTCGCCAGGAGCACGACAGTCGCCTCTGCCGTGGCTGGCTCCCCGAGCCGGGACGGTACCGAAGCGGACGTGCCGTAGCGCACGCGCCCGGGCTCGAGCACGTCAGGCGGATGGGCCGGCGAGAGCTCGAACTTGACGCCCCGGTCGACGACCTTCCACCCCGCTGCCTCGATCTGACCGCGCAGCCGGTCGGCTTCGGCCCAGTTGCGGTCGAGGCGTGCCTCCGCACGGCTCCGGGCGAGCTCCTCGATCTCCGTGGGAACGCCGCGGCTCACCGGCCGAGGATAGCGCGCGCTACCCTTGCCGGCGGTGAACCGCTCCATCTCGGCCGTTCTGATCGGCACGTTCACGCTTCGCTTCAGCACCGGCCTGACGGGAGCGTTGCTGATCTACTACCTGGCCGAGCTGCCGAAGCACGGCGGCCAGGAAGCCGATCCCCTCACGTTGAGCTTCCTCACCGCGGCGTTCTTCGTCTCGGAGCTGTGCCTCTCACCGCTGTTCG
>JBBSGX010000306.1:0-2845 GCA_038253685.1 Candidatus Limnocylindrales bacterium
GTCGGATCCTCCGTTGCAGTCGTGGTGTTCCATCGCCTGGCCCTCATCGCGAACCCGGTCGAGCCGATGGTCTGGGCCGCCGCCTTCCTCGCCACCATCGCCGCGACGCTGCTCGGGCTAGCGGCCGTCAATGCCGCCATCTGGCTGGCGCAGGGCCGCTCCGACCGCAGGCGCATCGGCGTGGTCGCGCGCTTCGGCCTTGTCGTCGCCGTTACCAATACGTGTCTTGCGCTGATCGTCATTACGCTCCTCATCCGCGAACCGTCGGCCCCATGGCTGGCGGCGATCCCGCTCGCGCTCGTTGCCGTGGCGTGGCGCTCATACCGGGCAAACATCGAGGAACGCGAGCAGCGCGAGAGCCTCGAGCTCCTGTACGACACGACGTCCATCCTCCACGGCAATGGCGACCTGGAAGGCGCCATCGTTGCTCTCCTGACCGCGGCGCGCCGCACGTTCCGAGCCGAGTTCGCGGAGCTGATCCTGTTCACGGCCGACGGGCACGAAGAGGGCCTGCGAACCGCCCTCGGGCCGCATGATGACGTCGAGGTCATGAATAGCGTGCGCCTCGACCGCGTCACTGACGCGCTGCGGCTGCAAGCGGTGGCCGAGGGCTCGGCTTTCCGAGCGCCTCCCGTCGGGCGTGGCACCCCCCGCCTGGATCGCATCCGCGACCATGTCGTCAGTGACGCGATGGTTGCTCCCCTGATGGGCGAGCACTCGCTGATCGGCACCTTTGTGATGGCGAATCGCCAGGGCGCGCTCGGGACATTCAGCGCCGACGAGCTGCGGCTCTTCCAGACGCTCGCCAACCACGCCGGTATCGCGCTCGAGAACGGCCGTCTCGGCCAGTCTCTCAAGGACCTCTCCGATCTCAAGGACCAGCTCCGCCACCAGGCGCTTCACGACAGCCTGACCGGGATGGGCAACCGGGACCTGTTCCTCGATCGTCTCCGGGCCGCCCTCCAGCGGCGCGGCAACGCCGGCCCCGTACCGGTCGTCCTCTTCATCGACCTCGACGACTTCAAGTCCGTCAACGACACCGTCGGGCATGCCGGTGGCGACAACCTGCTGCGCGCCGTCGCGGAGGCCATCGGCCGGTCCATGCGCCCCGGCGACCTTGGCGTGCGGCTGGCGGGCGACGAGTTCGCCGTGCTGGTCGAGGACGGCCGCGACATCGGAGCCGTGATCCGTATCGCGGAACGCATCAGCGAGGCCATCGCCCGCCCCGTCGAGCTCGACGGTCGCTGGATCAGCGCCTCAGCCAGCATCGGCATCGCGGCCAGCCGCTCCCGCCTCCAGTCGGCGGACGACCTGCTGCGTGACGCGGACGTCGCGATGTACACGGCCAAGGCACGCGGAAAGGGCCGCTTCGCCGTCTTCGAGCCGAGCATGCAGGCCGAGCTCTCCGATCGCCAGCAGCTTCGCGACGACCTCTCGGACGCGGCCGGTCACGGGGAGCTCGCACTCCTCTACCAGCCTGTCAGCGACGCTCACACCGGCGACGTCATGGGCTTCGAGGCGCTGCTGCGCTGGAACCACCCGACGCGCGGCGAGCTGGCCCCGTCGGCCTTCCTGGCCGTCGCCGAGGAGTCCGGGCTGATCGTTCCGATCGGCCGCTGGGTCCTTCGCCAGGCCTGCCGCCAGGCGTGCGACTGGGGCTCGATTCCCGGCCATCCTCTGTCGATCAGCGTCAACATCTCCGTCCGCCAGCTCGTCCACCCCGAATTCGTCGACGACGTCGCGGGTATCCTGCGGGCCACCGGCCTGCCGCCCGAGCTACTCATGCTCGAGTTCGCTGAGTCCCAGGTCATGACCGACGACCCTGTAATCGCCTCCCGCCTTCGGGACCTCAAGAGCCTCGGCGTGATCCTCGCCATCGACGGCTTCGGCAGCGGCTTCTCGTCGGTGCGCCATCTCGGCCGCTATCCGGTGGACGTCATCAAGATCGCGCGCCCGGTCGTCGCGACGATGAGCCGAACCGCCGAGGATGCGCGCATCGCAGAGGCGATCGTGGCTCTCGGGCACTCCCTGCGACTGAAGGTCGTGGCCGAAGGGGTCGAGAGCCTCAGCCAGCTCGAGGGCATCCGGAATATCGATTGCGACCGGGTGCAGGGCTTCTACCTGGCAGTGCCACTGGCGGCCGCGGGCGTCGCTCGACTGCTCGGTGTCAGCTCCAGCCTGCCGGCGGTCGCCGCCGCGTAGGAGAGTGGCCGCCTGGATCGTCCGCCGCCTGGGGTCAGTCCTCGGCGGGATGCAGGATCGCGATAATCCGTTGCCTCAAGCGGGATAGCGTCGCCATCAACAAGTGCTTTGTTGCCCCCATCATCGCCGCCCCAGGTGGCAAAGGCTCGCGATGGAGTGCTGAATCCCGGATCTGACGCGTCAAGGATCTCCGGGGTCGCGCGGCTACGCACGCTTGTGCACCACGGCATTCACGGCTGCGGCCACCAGATGGCCATCGAGCCGGCACCGCACCAGTGCGATCGTGCCGCGGGCCATGAAGTTGTCGAACGCATAGCGGGCGCGTTCGAACCATGACGGGCGTGCACGCCGGCCAGTCTAGCGACGCTGGACGCCCCGCTGAGGCGCGCTTGCTCTAGGCGGGACGTCTCTCGGAGTCGAGCTCGCGGGACACCTGCGTGAAGAGGCCGCCCATCACACGCGCCGTGGTGGGAAACGCGTGGATGGTGTCCGCCAGCACGCCCAGGGGAACCTTCAGCTTCACGGCCAGCACCGCCTCGTGGATCACCTCAGACGCCCCTGGCCCGGCGATGAAGGCGCCGAGCAGCGTCCGATCCTTCGTATCGACAACGATCGTGACGTGACCCGTGGACTGGCTCACGAA
>JBBSGX010000307.1:0-2827 GCA_038253685.1 Candidatus Limnocylindrales bacterium
GTCGGATTGCCGTCGGGGCCGAGGTAGGGATGGAGCATGGCCGCGGTGTAGTTCTCGGCCACGCCATCCTGCATGATCTTGACCGTCGTGGACCGCAGGCGACCCATCGTCCCCACCCGGCGCCGCTCGATCAGCTCCTCGATCTGGTCGGCGCCGCGCTCACGGTCCCACCACAGGCACGCGACGACCCGCGCCGTCAGTCCGCCCCGCTCCACGAGTGCGTGGTACGACTCCTCCTCCTGCGGCGTGACCCAGGCCTCCTGCCAGGCGGTGATCCCGAAACCGTGCAGGTACTCCTGTGCGAGCCGGAGTCCGGCGACGCGTTCGTCGAGCGACGCCTTCGGGATCAGCCCATCGACGAGGTCGACCGCACCTTCGTGGAGCGTGCCGCTCGGCTCACCGGCCGCATCGCGCTCGATTCGACCGTGCGCGGGATCGGGCGTGTCCCGCGTGATGCCCGCGAGCTCGAGGGCACGGCTGTTGACCCACGCTCCGTGGCCGTCGCGGTTCTCGAGGAAGGCCGGCCGGTCCGGCACGACGCGATCGAGGTCGTGCCGCGACGGCGTTCCGCCGGGAAAGGCCGCCAGGTACCAGCCGTTCCCGATGACCCAGGCTCGATCCGGGTTGGCTCTCGCGTAGGCGTCGATGGCCGCGAGGTAGGCATCCGCGTTTGGATCGATCTCGTGCAGGGTGCAGTACATGAGCTCGAGGCCTGATGTCGCCGGGTGGACATGCGCGTCCTGGAATCCGGGCAGGAGCGTCCGGCCTGCGAGATCGATGCGTGGCGTCTTCGGACCGATCCACGCACGGATCTCGGCGTCCGTGCCGACCGCGACGATCCGGCCATTGCGGATGGCGGCGGCTGCGGCCCGTGGCCTGCCGGCATCCATGGTCATCACCGAACCTGAGGTGAAGGCGAGGTCAGCCGGCTGCATGCCCTGATTCATCGCAGACATGATGAGGCCCGGGCGCCCTCGACGACGCCCGGGCCCGCCTGCGGTTCAGGAGCCCCAGCTCCCGATGGGGGTGTTCTGCGTCAGCCGTTGGCGCCCGAGTCGGAGCTGGTGCCGGGCGTGGCGTCAGGTTGATTCGGGTCCTGGCCCGGGATCTGCACCCAGATGCGTCCGGGTCCGCCGAAGCCACGATCGTGGCCGGGACCGAACGGGATGGAGAACCGACCGGGTCCGCCTTCCCGGGTCCCCTTGGTGCCGGCAACGACGTTGGTCGCGGCGAGCGAGCCGTCCGCGGCGAGCGTGCCCTCAGCGAAGACGATGTCGCCGACCTTGACGTCCGCAATGGACGGACTGGAGACGCCCGCGACCGATCAGGTCGTGCTCGAGTCGACCGTGATCGTGCCGGTGGAGCCGTCGCGCTGGGTGATGGTGAGCTCGCCGTTGTTCTTGGCCGTCACCGTCCCGGCGAGAACCGACGGCACGATATGGACGGCACTGGCCGTGAAGGTGTCGCCGGTGGTCGCTCCCTCGACATCGACGCGCATGCCACTCTTGAGGTCGGACCTGGTTCCGGCGCTCTTGCCGAGTGTGTAGGTGGTGGTCGAGTCAACCGATACCGTCTTCGTTGTGCCGTCCGGTTGCTTGACCATGAAGGTGTCCGAGCTGATCGAGCCGATCACGCCATCCACGTGAGGCAGCAGGACCTGGAGCGCGGTGACCGTGAACGTGCCGTCGGAGTTGCGCTGCTCGTCGATGAGGACGCTGTCACCGGCGCTCAGGTCCGCCGCCGTGACGGTCTTTCGCGCGCGGGTGATCGTCACGCCGGAGGTGTCGATCGTGCGTGTCCAGCCGTCGTCGGTCTTGAGGTGAAGCTTCGAGCCGTCGATGCTGTCGATGGTGACGCTGCCGGGTCCGCCGATGAACGCGCCGCGGAATCCGCGGCCAAGTCCGAGAGGGCCGTCCCAGCCGGGTCGTCCATCGACGTCCCCCGGGTTCTTGCCCGTGCTCGGGGTTGAGCCAGGTGTGGGCGTCGAGTCCGGGCTCGTCGTCGCCTGAGGGTTCGCCGTCGGCTGTGTGGAAGGGGAGGCGCCTGTCGCGACGGCAGCGGTCACGACGACGGCGACCGTGGCGGCCAGGACGATGGCGCCGCGAACGGGTCGCGGCCCGCGAACCGGTTGCGGATTCTCGAGGGTCATGCCGAGCTCCAGGTACGGGTGACGGAATCTGTGGGGGCCTTTGTACTGCGCCCGCATGCAAGCATTCTGAAAACGTTCAACGCGACGTTGATCCCGCAACTTTCAGGATTTCCTCAGGAAGCGCGCCTAGAACGGATGGGGTCGGGCCTGCCGACTGGCAGCCTCCCTTCGCCTCAGCGGGCCCGATGCCATTCCAAAGAACAGAGCGCCTACCCCTGGAGGTCATCGTGTTTCCGCAAGATCGTCCCGAGCCCGATCCGACTACCACCTCGCCGGATCGCATGGAACCGGCGTTCGCCGGCGAGCCGCAGTCCCATCAGCCGGTCGGAGGACCGCAGTGGCCCACCCAGAGCTCCGCATACGCGTGGTCCGATCACGCGGCATCGACCGCGCCCCCGTCCCAGCCCCAGCCCCAGCCCAGTAATTGGGATGAACCCACGATCGCCACCGTCGCGCCCGTGCCGGTCACGGGGACGCGGCGGCGCCGTGCCAGCTCGAAGGTCGCCCTCGTCGCCGCGATGTGCCTCATCTCAGGCGTGAGCGGCGGGGCCGCCGCGCTGGGAGCCGTTGCCGTGACGGGCCACAGCCCGGCCGCGACGAGCGCAGGTGCAACGCCGAACGCGGTCAATGCGGCCGCCGTGACCTCTCCGTCCGCGACCTTCAACCCGGCCGCCGTGA
>JBBSGX010000308.1:0-2818 GCA_038253685.1 Candidatus Limnocylindrales bacterium
CCCGATGGCAAACAGCTGACCCTCGACATCTACGACAAGGGCACCATCCTCGGAGACATGCGGCTGCTCGGCCAGGAACGGAGTCCGGAGGCATACGCCGAAACGATCGACGCCGCCGTGATCTGCACGATCACCCCGGACGAGCTGCGGCGGCTCGTCGAGCGCCACCCGATCATCGGCGTGAACATCATCACGTTTCTGTCCCGGCGCCTCCAAGAGGCGGAGCGCGGAGGGTTATTGGCTTTATTGGCCGGTCATAAAAAGGGGTTTGACCGTCCTGCGCCTGGGTGACGGGGCCGGCCTGGCCGCGGCCGGCTGGGCGAGCCGGCCAAGATGGTGCGCGATTCCTCGGGCGAGCCGAGCACCTGCGGCACGAGGGGGGTTATTGGCGTTATTGGCCGGTAGAAAAAAGAGAGCCCACGCTGGGGGCGCACGCCGGCGGCCGCGACGTCAGTCGTCACTGGGGGCTCGACCGCCCGGTGTGGACGCTGAAGCGCCGGGCCAAGCCATCTTCGTGGGCAGTTCTTCGGCCGACCCGGCTGACGGCACGGGAGGGGGTATTGCGCGTTTTGCTGCACCCATAAAAAAGGGGCGCGCACCGGCCCATGGGCAAGCTGGGAGACCTCGCCGTCTGCTCGAGGTTCCATCTTGGTGGCTGATTCTTCAAACGGCTCCGACGTCATCCCGGCGCGGGTCGGGCGGGGACCATGACGCATGACTACAAGCGCCACGGCACGACCTCCCTTTTCGCCGCCCTGAACGTGCTCGAGGGCACGGTCATCGGGCAGTGCCTGGCCCGCCACCGCCACCAGGAGTTCCTGACCTTCCTGCGTCGGCTCGCCCGGGCGTACCCGGCCGGGCTCGAGCTCCACCTCATCGTCGACAACTACCGCACCCACAGCCATCCGGTCGTGCGGGCCTGGCTCGCCAAGCATCCTCGCTTCGTTCTGCACTTCATCCCCACCAGCTCGTCTTGGCTGAACCTCATCGAGCGCTGGTTCCGCGAGCTCACCGAGAAGCGTCTTCGCCGCGGCGTCTTCCGGAGCGTGCCCGACCTGACCCGCCGCAATCGACGAGTTCCTGGCCGTCTACAACGAGGAGCCTCGGCCTTTTGTCTGGACGGCCTCGGCCGGCTGCCATCATCGCGAAGGTCAGCCGTTGTCGAGCCATTCTTGAGACGGTGCACCAGCTGCTAGCCGGGTGACCGGCCGAGGCGCATCGATCGATCAGGGCGCGAGCAAGCCAGCGCCAGCGTCAGGGGTCGTTGGGCGCCTATTTGAAGAGGGCCCTACCCTCCCGATCATGAAGTGCCAATCCCACGAGTCATGATTTCATCGAGGTGTTCTGCCCGATGTAAGGACCGATCAAGCAGGCGTCGCCTGCCTTCGCTGCGGACGGCCTCAAATATGTCGGGCGGCAATCGACCAATAAGGCCATCAACTTGCCTGGCAGCTGCCACCGCAGTCTGGGCGGCCAACCCAACCGGAACGTCGATTAGCAGAGGCAAGAGGGCCTCGTTCACCATGTCGGTGACATGATCCTCGATCGGCTGCGGTGTTTGAAGGCCCGCGATGCCAGCGTGTCGCCAGCGTTCGGCTACGAAGCGATCCCAGAATGCGATGTGAAGGAGCAGCGATGCGGCCGTCCATCCCTCCCGCACCACGATGCGCAGGGATCCGTCGTCCAGCCTGCCCGCGACGTCGGCCAATCGCTCGAATGAACGGGAATTCATGACCTGCTCGTGTGTCGGCTCAGACATCGTCACGCACCTTTCCTGTGACGGGACGCCTTCCCGCGTTTGGGCGATGGTCTCGATGATATGACCACCGGAACTGATACCCGACCGTCCCAACGTCGCGCTGTCGCCTATTGGCATAGGGGCGCTGTCCCGTCAGCCGGGGCCGGGTGACCCGCGCGTGGCAGAACGAGCGCGACTGGGTCCTGGGCGACAACGCCTGGGGCGCCTCGATGATGATCGGCGTCGGCACCACCTTCCCCAATTGCCCGCAGCATGTCGTCGCGAACCTGTCGGGTACGGTGGACGGCACGAAGCCGTACCTCCGTGGCGCCGTCGTCAACGGGCCCAACAGCGCAGACCTGTTCAAGGACGGCCTGGGAGGCTTCTTCGGCAACGCGCCGAAGTGCCCGGCGGATCACGTCGACCGCTACAAGCAGTTCAGCGCGCGGGGCAGCCGCTTCGTCGACGACGTTCGCTCCTGGCAGACCGTCGAGCCGGCGCTCGACTTCACCGGGGCGGCGGCGCTCGCCTTCGCGCTCCTTCGTTAGGAAGACGGCGTGGCAGTCGTCATCGGCTGAGGTTACGACAGTTGGCGCGGCGGTCATCAAGTTCGTGGTTGAGGGCTGTCGATTCCGGTCGACCGTGTTCGTTGTCCTGATAGATCGGGGTTCAAGGGCGGACGATCCGTCGCGCGTTGACATCCCGGCAGGAGTCACGAGGCAGGAGGCCGAGATGGCAGGCAAGGTCATTCACTTCGAAGTCGTGGGCAAGGACGGACCCGCGCTCCAGCGCTACTACGGCGACCTGTTCGGGTGGAACATCAACAGCAACAATCCCGGCGGATACGGGATGACGTCACCTGACCAGACGGGAATCGTGGCCGGCATCGGTGGGACCCAGGATGGGTCAGCGGGCCATGTCACGGGCTATGTGACCGTCGCCGACATCGACGCAACGCTGGCCAAGGCCGAGAGCCTCGGCGGTCGCACGATCATGCCGAAGTACAGCCCCGACGGGAACTCCTGGCTCGCTCTCGTGGCGGATCCCGAAGGGCACGTCGTCGGGCTGACGCAGGAGTAA
>JBBSGX010000309.1:0-2791 GCA_038253685.1 Candidatus Limnocylindrales bacterium
CCGGCGACGCTTGGCTCGACGACGGCTCGGGCGAGGAAGGCGACCCAGAGGGGTGCCTCGAAGCGGCTGTCGGCGTCGGTCGGCACCATGGCGACCAGAAGCGCCCGCAGCAGGGCGCGGGTGCTGAGCGGTTCGCCCTGGACATCCGCTGCCGTGGCCATGCGTCGCTCTACCCGGGCGTTCATGGTGTGGAAAGCGAACAGGAGCATCTGGTCCTTGGTCGTGAAGTAGTGCTGGACCTGTCCCATGGACACGCCCGCTTCGGCGGCCACGCGGCGGATGGTTACCTCGTCCAGGCCCTGGCGGGCGGCCAGGCGACACACGGCGTCGGCAATGCGTTCACGCCGCTGCTTGTGGTCTACCTGCTTGGGCATGGTCTCCCTCGTTACGATACGCACGACTTGCAAAGTCGGCGTGGCTGAATACGATGCGATTGTATTGCAAAGTGTGGTTCTCGCCGGGCAGGAGTCAGCACCGATGACCAACGCCAGCAGTTCCGTGCCGTTGTTGCCGTTCCCTCGTCCGAATCCGCTGCAGCCCGCTGGGGACCTGACACGACTGCGGGCCGCGGCTGCGCTGTCGTGGGTGACCGCCACCAGTGGGGAGCCGGCGTGGCTGGTTACCCGCTACGACCAGGCCCGGACCGTGCTGGCCGACCGACGCTTCGGGCTTGCCCTGCCTGGCGTGGAGACCGTCGGCGACCAGACAAACGACTCGCTGTTCCAAGACCCGCCCGGCCACACCCGCCTACGCAAGCTCGTATCGGCGGCGTTCACGCCGCGCCGGGTGGCCGAGTTGCGCCCGCGCATCGCAGAGCTCGCCGCCGGGCTCGTCGACCAGATGATGGCGCGCCGGCCGCCGGTTGATCTGATGGAAGCGGTGGGCTTCCCGCAACCGATCACCGTGATCGGCGAGCTACTCGGCGTGCCGACGGCCGAACGCGAGAATTTCCGGGCCTGGTCGAACGCGCTGCTGTCCCTCCCCTCCACCGCCAGTAACGATCCCGGCACCGGATGGGGCAACCTGTCGGCCCAGGTCAGCGACCTGATCGGCCACAAACGGGCCGACCCCGGCGACGACCTGCTCTCGGCGCTAATCGCCGTACGCGACACCGACGCCGACCACCTCAGCGAGGACGAGCTGGTCATGATGGCGATCACCTTGATCCCGGCCGGCTACGTCACCACCTCCATCGGCGCCGGAATAGGCACGATCTTGCTCACCGCACATGACCAGCTCGGCCGGTTGGGCGACGATCCCGGCCTGGTCCCAGACGCCGTCGAGGAGGTACTGCGCTACCAGGCGGTCGCCGGCGACGTGGCCCGGGTGACTACCGAGAACGTCCAGCTGGCCGGCATCGAGATCAGCGCCGGAGACAAGGTCTTGGTCTCGCTCACCGCCGCCAACCGAGACGAGCGGCGCTTCACCGATCCGGACCGCTTCGACATCACTCGGCCCGACAACGCGCACCTCACCTTCGGACACGGCATCCACCACTGCCTCGGCGCGGCGCTCGCCCGCGTTGAGCTACAGGTCCTCTTCACCACCCTCGCCGCTCGACTCCCGAACCTTCACCTCGCCGTCCCGGCCGACGAGCTGGCCTGGCAACGCTCCGAACTCTTCGGCGACGAATGGCCGCAGACCATTCCGGTGTCCTGGTAGGCGATCCCTATACGCGATGGCCCGGCTGCCTCAGTACACGTCGCGGCGGTGGCCTACGCGCAGCGCCAGCACTGTCAGGGTGTTGTCGATCAACTGCGCGAGGATGCGGTAGTCACCCACGCGATAGCGCCAGACCCAGCGTGCTTCGCCGTCAATCCCTTCCCGCGCTGCCGAGGGTCGTCGAGACCTTCGACATCATGCAGGTAGGCCAGCACGCGCCGCTGCACAGATCGATCAAGCTTCTTGAATTCCCGGTCGAACTGGTCGGTGGTCTCAACGCTCCACCGGGCCGTCACCAGTCGGTCTCGGCCTCGAGCGCAGACAGCGGGCGGCTACGCCGACCCTCGGCCTCGAAGACATCGATCGCGGCATCGGCGGCGAAGGCGTCTTCGAGGTCTGTCAGGTACTCATGAAGCGCGGTCTTAACGTAGAAGCTCTTCGAACGCCCGGTGCGGCGCGCGAGGCTGTCGAGGCGCGCTTCTTCCTCATCGGACAGCCGGATCGAGATCGTCATCGGTGACCACCGTCCCGAGGGTAAGACATGTTTACATCATACCTCATCGACCGGCGAAGCAGCGGTAGATAGCCGCCGCCCGGTTAAGGATCCTCTCGTGGGACCGCGCGTGCGCTGAACCCGATACACCGAGAGCAGTGCGCGTTCGCCCTTGGCGAAGGGGACGCCACTTGTCGCGGGCACTGGCTGACAATCCGTGCGTGCGCAGCGGATTCAACGGGGACGTCGCCGACTATTACGCCCAGTACCGGCGCGGATACCCGGTCGCCGTCATCGACGCCTTGGTCGATGCCTCGGGACTGTCAATCTCAGACACGATCGTCGATGTCGGCTGTGGTACCGGGCAGCTGACGCTGCCTCTCGCGAGCCGAGTTGGCCGGGCCGTCGGAATAGACCCGGAAGTGGACATGCTTCGCCACGCCAGCACGGCGGCGGAGGAGCGCGGCACGCGCAATGTGGAGTGGATCGTGGGCAGCGCGGACGACCTCGTTGCGATCTGCGCTCGTTACGGCAGTGTCGAAGCGGTCACCCTCGCTAACGCGATTCATCTCGTGGACCGCACGCAGCTCTTCGAGGCCGCCAGAACGACACTGAACCCGAGAGGCTCGCTGTCCA
>JBBSGX010000310.1:0-2786 GCA_038253685.1 Candidatus Limnocylindrales bacterium
CGCGTCGAAGATCATCGCCTCGAAGTACGGCGACCGCGAAGCCCGCCAACAAGGCGTCGCCGCTGCCTACCGGATAGCGACCGCGGATGGGTGGCCGAACCCGGACAAGGGACCCGTCCTCCGTTGATGCGACTGAGCCCGATTCACCGGCGGTGACAATTGCCACGTCCGCACCGGCCGCCACGAGACCTCGCACGGCATCCTCGGCGGCCAACGGCGTCCTGGGAGGGGCAGTTTCTCGCGTCGCGGCGTCGAGAGCATCGAGGGCCGCACGCGCCTCGCCCACGTTGACCTTCACGAGCCAGGGTCGCGCGGCCAGCGCAGGCACCAGTGTCGGGCCATGGCCATCGACTGCGACCTTCCTGCCCGCCGACCTGGCAACTTGAACGATCTGCGCAAGACCGTCGTCCGGGGCACCTGGTGGCAGGCTCCCCGAGACGGTGACCAGCCCGATGTCCTCGTCCGAGAGGCCATCGACGACGGCGGCGATCAGAGCGTCCCATTCCGCGCGCAGAATCGGGTTTCCGGCCTCGTACAGCTCGGTCGTCGTCTCGTCGGATCGGTCGAGAATCGACGTACAGACTCGGGTCTCGCCGGTTCGCCAGGCAACCCGCAGGGCGACCTTTTCGGCCGCGAAGGCTTCCTGGATCCACCGCCCTGCGTAACCACCGAGCAGGCCGACGGCCGAGACTTGGGCTCCCAGCGCGGCTGCAGAACGCGCGACGTTGAACCCCTTTCCGCCCGGCACTACCGTCACTGCCGCGGGGCGATGGATCTGGCCCGGTCGGAGCCTGTCGATCTCCAGGAGCCGATCCACCGACGGATTCGGAGCCACGGCAAGGAGCCGATCTCGGTTCAGTTCGACCACCCGGACAGCATGCCCCGGATCTGGCGGTTGAGGGCAATCGCGACAACAGCGGGTGGCAGCAGGGCAAGCATTCCGGCGGCCACAATCAGTGGCTGATTGCTGTTGTACTTCCCGACGAATTCGGTGATGAGAACGGTCACGGGTTTCGTCGCGATGGTCGGAGCGAAGAGCAGTGGAACGAGGAACTGGCCCCACACCGAGAGCATGACAATCGCACTCACCGCGGCGATTCCGGAGCGCATCTGCGGAAGCGCGATTCGCCAGAACACGGCGAAGTGGCCGCAGCCGTCGATCAATGCTGCCTCTTCAGGCTCCTGCGGCAGCTCGCGGCAATAGTTGTAGATCAGCCAAACGGCGAGCGGTGCCTGGGCGCTGACGTACACGAGGACCAGCCCGATTTGGGTATCGATCAGGTGCGCACCAGCCATGAGTTGGAAGAGCGGCGCAAGCAATGCGAAGACGGGGACCTCGAGGGTGACAATCAGGGCCACGAAGGCAACCCGGCGGCCGAGGAAGCGCAGCCGGCTGAACGCGTAGCCAGCAAGTACCGACACCACGACGCAGGCGACAACGGCCTCCAAGGTCACGATGGCCGTATTCACCATGGCCGAGCCGAACGCCCTTACCTCGCTCGGCGTCCGGACTCCGCCCTGGAT
The DNA here is from genome assembly GCA_038253685.1 of Candidatus Limnocylindrales bacterium. GTDB lineage: Bacteria > Chloroflexota > Limnocylindria > Limnocylindrales > CSP1-4 > JAFMJV01. The sequence continues at coordinate 1,525 of JBBSGX010000310.1, forward strand.
GACCTCGCCGCCAAGCAGGGTCCGATAGTTCTCCAGTGTGGCCGCGTCGGGCAGCCAGTGGGCCGGGACGGCCTGCACGTCAGCCTCGGTCGAGAGACTCGTGATCAGTCCGATGGCCACCGGCGCAAGCGACCATGCGATGATCGCCGCAACCCCGACGGCTCGCAGGATCTGCACGAGGCGCGATGCGTGCATGGACTCAGGTTGTCTGCCGGCGGAGGCCGCGCAGATAGAAGACGGAGAAAACGATGGTCACGAGGGCGAGAAGAAAGGCCATGGCCGTGCCGCGCCCGAAATCGAGCTGGCCGAAGGTCGTCAGGTAGATCTGCATCTGGATCGAACGGGTCCCGAGAGCAGTGCCGTTGAGGACGTAGATCTCGTCGAAGATCCCAAGAGCGGCAACGGTCCCCATCGTGAGCGCGACTGCCATCGCCGGTCGGATCAGCGGCAGGGTGACGAAGCGGAACTGTGCGGCCGGGCCGGCTCCGTCCACGGCTGCGGCGGCGTGCAATTCATCCGGAACCGACTGCAGGCCGGCCAGGATGATCAGCGTCGTCAAGGGGATGACGCCCCACACGTGCACGATGGCGATCAGTACGATCGATGCAACCGGGCTGCTGAACCAGACCTGGTAGTGATCGATCGCCCCCACCTGGTACAGGAGGCTGTTGAGCAGGCCGTTGTCCGGGTTGAGGATCCGCGTCCAGAGGAGACCACTGACGATGCCGGGCAGCGCCCACGGCAGGATCAGGATTGCAAAGAGCAGGCTCCGACCACCGAACCCCCGGTTGAGGATCAGGGCCATCAGCGTTCCGAAGATCATCTCCAGGACGATGGCCACTCCGACGTAGCCGAGCGTGTGCGACAGCGCGGCAAGCGTGTCGGGACGTCCCACGACGTCGACGTAGTTCTTGAGGCCCACGAACGTCTGGGGCGTTCCCGACGCGTAGTGGACGGATCGGAGGCTGAGGCTGAAACCGAGCACGAGCGGGTAGAAGACGAGGGCGACGATGACCGCGACGACGGGCAAGGCAAGCAGCCAGCCGAGCCGAGCCTCGGCAAGCCGGGCCGGGCCGGGCCGGCGCCAACCCCTCCGATGTGACGCGCGCCCTCCTGGAATCGCTGTCATCGTCCTGGCCGAGGCCGGGCCCGGCGCTCAGCCGCCGGTCAGGGATTTCGTCTGATCGACGAGCGTCTTGACCGCGTCGGCGACGGAAAGGTCGCCGCGGGCAGCCGCGTTGAGCTGGCTGGAAGCATCCGTC
>JBBSGX010000311.1:0-2745 GCA_038253685.1 Candidatus Limnocylindrales bacterium
AACGCGATCCGTAGCGCCCTCGATCACGCGGCCGCTTCGGTCGTGCAGATCGTCCACGCAGACGGTGCGGCAGCCGCGGGCGTCCTGCCCGGGATGCAGCGAGGGGAAATGGCGCCAGGCGGCTCCGTCGGTCCCCTCTGCATCCACCAGGCGACAGCCACAGATTGCGCAGCTGACCGGGCCGGACGGGTCCGGCGGCGGCAGCCATCGGGTGATCGTTCCGTACATCGCAATTCTCCGGGGAAGCGAACGCCGGGGCAGAAACCGGTGGAGATGACAGTGTCCGCCCGCGGCCCGACCCGGTCAGTGCCGCGCCGGTATGGGTTCGGTCGCGAAACGGTTGCGCTCACGCGCAAACCGGCGAGCCCTGGCGGGGAAACTCGCCGGTCTGCGCGGGTGACTGGAGTTGAGCGTGCAGATGCCATAAATATCCGGATCCCAATCGAAGGAGCGGAATGGAGGTCGAGCGCGAGCGCCTGATCCAGAGTCAGGTGACCGATTTTCGCGATTCCTCGCCCGCCGTGAGCACGAAACCCACCGACTTCTGCCCCACACTTTACCGAGTCTGGTGACCTATCGCAAACGTGGTCAGGTGGCCACGGGCGGGTCACCTGACTCGCCGGGCGGACGGCCGAGGTGACTCTTTGACTCCAGCCGGTGCTCGATACCGTCGCGACTGACACCTCACGCGAGTTCGTTCGCCATGTCATGACTGCCTGATGAACGGAGCCGAGCACCGCGTCTCATTCCGGACCTTTGTGCTCCAGCGATCGCCTGTCAACATTGGGGCTTGACTTCTATACCTTGGTACAGGGCTACGGTGGCTCAGCAGAGCTCCATCCGAGTTCGGGAATAGCAGGAGCCGACAGCACATGACGATCGAGTCAACCCCAATGACGGTGCCATCGATCCCGATGACGATCCTCATCGAACCGGATCCGTCCGTGCCGATTGCGTGCGTCCTGCCGCTCGACGAGTGGGGTGCCTGGCGGAAGGACTACCAGGCGTTGTACGGCGGCCATCTTCAGTTGATCGCCCGCGAGCCAGGACGCTTGAGGCTGGTCGTCGATCGAGGTGACCGGGTCGACCTCGAGGCCGTCGCCATCGCTCAGCTCCGGCGCGACAAGGAGGAATGCCGTCCGTTCCTTGGCTTCGCCTTCGCGTCCGAACGGGCCGCCATCACGATCGAGATATCGGCAGCCGCCGGAGCCGAGGCGAGCCTCGACGAGGTCGAACTGATGATGCGCGAGTACCTGCCAGCGGCAACGGTCCAATGACTGGCCGCCCCAAGAAGTCCGCCAGCCCCAGCCCGGAAGGAACATCGGTCATGACCACCTTCGCCGCCGTCCCCGACAGCCCCATCGCCTGCTCCTTGCCCGCCGTCGAGATGGGCGGACGGCTGCGCGACTTCGACGAGCTGTTCGCCGCGCATCTGCACTCGATCACCCGCGAACCTGGACGCCTGCTGTTTGTCCTGTCGGGATCCGACCTTGTCGAATCCGACGTCCGGGACCTCCTCCAGCGGGAGCACGCGTGCTGCTCGTTCCTGGACTTCGAGCTTCGCTCCGAGGGCGCCGGACTGACCTTCGAGATCCGTGCCCCGGACGGGGCCGAGGCGGTGCTCGACAGCTTCACCTACATCGCCGAACGGGCCGCGCCCGCGGTCACCTCATGACCGAGTCGTTTCGGATCGGCGAGGTCGCCGAGCGCGCCGGCGTGAACATCCAGACCCTCCGCTACTACGAGCGGCGCGGGCTCGTCGTGGCTGCCTTTCGGCGGCACACCGGCCAGCGCGCGTACACCGAAGCCGAGGTCACCCGTGTCCGGATCATCAAGGCGGCCCAGCGCCTGGGCTTCACCCTGGCCGAGATCGAGGAGCTGTTCGCGCTGTCCGCCCATCGGCGCGGCACGGGTGAACTCCACGACCGGGCCGCCGCGAAGATCGTCGAGATCGAGCAGCGGATCGCCCAGCTCGAGGCGATGCGGTCGGCTCTTCAGACGGTGCTGACCGTCGAGTGCGACTCGCTGACGGACTGCTCATGCGGGCAGGGCTGTCCCCTCCCGTTCGTCGAAGCGAGCGCACGAAAGGCCGCCGATGTCCGGCACTGAACTGTCGCCGCCAGGCGAGGCGGCATAGCCGACCGCGGCGCATCAAAGCGGCCGTAGCCCACCTTCAGCTCCCGCCAGCCAGCAACCTTCGCACCCCGCGGATCCAGCCTCGCAACAGGAGCCGCTCCCCCAGAAGCCGCTGCGCTATATCAGCGGAAGTTCCGTTCATTTTAGGAGGAATTCGAAGTCGATGGGCGACCTAATCGCGGCGGAGCCATCAACGCATCGCCTCGACCCTGTCAGGAAGGTTCGATCCACAGCACCCGGTAGTCGATCATCGGTTTCTTGCGGTTGAGCCGCTCGCTCCGTCCGGCAATATGGTAGCCGAGAGCGCGGAGCAGGTCCTCGGTTGGGCGAGCGTGAGATTCCTCGCCAAAGACTCCGAAGATGAGGCACTCGCAATACTCCAGCAGATGACCGATCAGCTCGGCCCGGCGGTGCCGTGGCACGTACGTCACCCTGCTCGATGCCGACCTCCGCAAGGCCCGTGTCCTGGAGCGAGACGACGAACGTCCGCGGGCGACAGCTCGAGCGCGGCCAGCTGCTCGATCCCCGGCATCCCTGGAGCCGGAGCTGCCGGTCGATAGCGATGAAGGCGCCGGCGAGGATGAGCCTGCTGAGTGCCGACCAGAACCC
>JBBSGX010000312.1:0-2705 GCA_038253685.1 Candidatus Limnocylindrales bacterium
CCAGCTCCCGGGTTCGGTACTCGCGCCATCCGCGCAGCCAGCACGCCACCGCGCGTGGACCAGATCGCGAACTCGGTCCCGATCTACCAGGCGGCCACGTTCGCCTCAGCCGACTCCGGCGAGCTTGGGGACATCCTGTCCCACCGGCAGCCCGGCTACGCCTATTCGCGGATCGAGAATCCGACCTCGTCGGCGATGGCCAGCGCCTTTGCAGAACTCGAAGGCGCAGAGGCCGGCTTCAGCTTTGCGTCGGGCATGGCGGCGATCCATGCCGCTCTCGTTGCGTTGCTCCGCGCCGGCGATCGCATCGTCTGCACCCGTGCCGTGTACGGCAGCACGCGGGCGCTCATGACCACCGTTCTCGCCAAATTCGGCGTGGAGGTCGTCTTCGTCGACCCGGTCGATCCCGATGCCGTCGAGGCGGCGCTCACGCCGGGAACCCGGGTGCTCTACCTCGAGACGATCAGCAACCCGACCATCATCGTGGCCGACCTCGCCGACCTGATCGAGCGGGCGCACCGGCGCGGCGTGCTGGTCGTCGTCGACAACACCTTCGCTTCGCCGTATCTGTGCCGCCCGATCGAGCTGGGCGCCGACATCGTGGTGGAGTCCTGCACCAAGTGGATCGGCGGGCATTCGGACGTGATCGCCGGGGCGGTCGCCGGTCGCCGGGAACTCGTCAACGAGATCCGAGCCATCGAAATCGACACGGGCGGCATCGCAGCACCCTTCACGGCCTTCCTAGTGCTGCGCGGCATGGAGACTCTGCACGTCCGCATGGAGCGCCATTGCGCCAATGCGCTGGCCATCGCGCGCTACCTGGAGTCGCGCTCCGAGGTGCGCTTCATCCGCTACCCGGGTCTGGCCAGCCACCCGCAGGCGTCCGTCGCGCAGCGAGAGCTGCGAGCCGGTGGAGGCATGCTGGCACTCGATCTGGGCGAGCGATCGGCCGCGGCTGCGTTCCTCGATGCGCTGACGATCCCCGTTCGTACCGCATCCCTGGGGAGCATCCAGACCATCGCCGTGCACCCGCCCTCGAGCACACATCGACAGCTCAACGACGCCGAGCTCGAGGCCGCCGGCATCCCGCAGGGGCTGGTCCGCATCTCGGTCGGGCTCGAGGACGCAGAGGATCTCATCGCTGACGTAGCCGCCGGCCTCGCCGCGGCACGCACCGCGATCACCGCGTAGAGGCCTCGCCATGGCGACGCTCAGTCTCGACCGGCAGCAGGGTTCGGCTGGCTTTCTGACAGGGCCGCTCTCCCGACTGGGCGCAGGTGCCTGGAGCACGCTTACCAGCGTCCGATTCGCTGTGCTACAGATCGTGCTGATCGCGGTGTCGGGGCTGATCGGGACGCTGGTGCGGCAGTTTCCGGCCTTCGCCCTGCACGACCCCGGCGCCTACGCCAATCAGGTGGCGGACATGCACCGCCGCTGGGATGCCATCTCGATGGTGGGCCTGCCGATCGGCTCGAGCCTGGTCGACGTCTTCGAGCGGCTGGGCTTCTTCCGCATCTTCAGCGCGCCGTGGTTCGTGCTGATGTTGAGCGTTCTGGTCATCAGCATCGTCTGCTGCACGCTCGAGCGGACCCCGAGGTTGTGGCATGGCATGCGCTACGTGAACCTGGAGCAGCCGCCCGCCTTTTTCGACCTGCGGCTCTCGGAACGCGCGGCGTTCGAGTGGTCGAGCCTCTCCCCGGAGGACGTCGCGAAGGCGCTCCGGACGAAGCACTTCAAGGTGCGGCGGGTAGGGGCCGATGTCGGCGCGGCCGCGGACTATGTCTACGGCGACCGCAACCAGTATTTCCGCATGGCCACGCTCCTGACACACCTCGGCCTGATCCTCTTCCTGATCGGTGGCGCCATCACGGCCGGGTTCGGATTCGAGACCGTGGTCTTCGTGGGGGAAGGGCAAACGGCGCCGGTCCAACCGGTGGGAACGCCGCACAACCTCCTGGTCAAGAACATCAGCTTCGAGGCGCCACAGCGGCCCGACGGCTCATTCGAGGATTTCCGAACGGACCTTGCCGTCTACCAGGACGGCCAGCAGATCGCGCGCAAGACGATCCGCGTCAACGATCCGCTGAGCGTCGCGGGCTATGTCTTCCACCAGAACACCTTCGGTCCATCGGCCGATCTGGACATCCGCGACTCGGCCGGCAAGCTGGTCTGGAGCGGGCCGATCGTGATGATCCCCGACGAGCAGACGGGCTTCCCGTCCGCGTTCATCACCATCCCCGGATCGCAGATCGGCCTGCTCATGGTGCTCGATCGAGCGTCGGATGGGACGGGCCTGCTGGGAGTCCTCGGCGTGGGACCGACCGATGCGAACGGCGGCTCCGCGATCCTTTTCCAGGCGGCGCTCGGGCTGGGTGCGACCTCCAGCCCGGCCGACACGTCGGGCTATTCGATCGGCTGGACGCGAGCCGGCGCATGGACGGGCATGGTCATCAAGAACGACCCGGGGCAGGGCCTCATCTGGATCGCGTTCCTGAGCCTCATCACCGGTCTGTCGCTGACCTTCTACTTCCCGCGCCGACGTGTCTGGGCGCGGTTCAGCGAGGGCCGCGTCCAGCTCGCCATGCTCGCCGAGCGCTACGTCGACGCGCCTCGCGAGTTCGGCAACCTCATCGAGCACCTCGCGATCCGGGGAGGGCAGCGACCCCTCAGGCTGTCGAGCGGCTGATCGACGGCCGAGCGTCGAG
>JBBSGX010000313.1:0-2669 GCA_038253685.1 Candidatus Limnocylindrales bacterium
ACGGCGGCTCAGGCGCAGGGTTGGCCGGCCATCGCGGGGGGCGAGCACACGCTGATCTGCGCTCCGACGGGGAGTGGCAAGACCCTTGCCGCGTTCCTGTGGTGCCTCGATCGGCTGATGGCCGAGCCGCCTCCGACAGACCCGCAGCGCCGCCTCCGCGTCCTCTACGTCTCGCCGCTCAAGGCGCTCGTCCATGACGTCGACAGGAACCTCAGGGCGCCGCTGGCCGGCATCGCACTGGCCGCCCAGGCCCGCGGGAAGCAACCGTCCGAGGTCCGCGTCGGGATGCGCACCGGCGACACGCCCGCGGACGAGCGGCGTGCCTTCGGCAAGCATCCGCCGGACATCCTCGTCACCACGCCCGAATCGCTGTACCTGATCCTGACCTCGGCCGCCCGCGAGGCGTTGCGCGGCGTGGAGTGGGTGATCGTCGACGAGATCCACGCGCTCGCGAACACCAAACGTGGCGCGCACCTGTCCCTGTCCCTGGAGCGCCTCGAGGCATTGGCGGAACGACCGCCGCGGCGCATCGGGCTCTCGGCCACGCAACGGCCGCTCTCCGCCGTGGCGGCATACCTCGGCGGCCGCGAGCCCAAGAGCAGCGGCACCAACGAGGAGGGAGCCACCAACGGAGAAGGCCCCGCACCTTCACGCCCCGTGACGATCGTCGACGCCGGCGTTCGCAAGCCGCTCGAGCTCCAGGTCGTCGTGCCGGTGGAGGACATGAGTCGGCTCGGCGAGGCGATCCCGCTCGAGGAGGCGCCAGGCGGAGCGGCGGCCGGCCCGGAGGCGCGCACCAGTATCTGGCCGCAGGTCTATCCGCGGCTGCTCGAGCTGATCCGGTCGCATCACAGCACGATCGTCTTCACCAACAGCCGCCGCCTTTCGGAACGCCTCGCGATGCGCCTGAACGAGCTGGCGGGCGAAGAGCTGGTGAGGGCGCACCACGGGTCGCTCGCTCGAGAACAGCGAATGCTGATCGAGGAAGCGCTCAAAGACGGCCGCCTGCCGGCGCTGGTCGCCACCAGCTCGCTCGAGCTTGGCATCGACATGGGCGCGGTGGATCTCGTCGTCCAGGTGGAGTCGCCGTTGTCGGTCGCCCGTGGCCTCCAGCGAATCGGGCGTGCCGGGCACCAGGTCGGCGAACCGTCCAAAGGCGTGATCTTCCCGAAGTACCGCGGCGACCTCCTGGAGTGCGCCATCGTCACGAAGCTGATGCACGAAGGTGCGATCGAGCCGACCGTCATCCCACGCAACCCGCTCGATGTGCTGGCGCAGCAGCTGGTGGCGGCCGCCTCGGAGCGAACCTGGACAGTCGAAGAGCTGTTTGCCCTCACGCGCCGCGCGGAGAACTTCGCGGAGCTCGGCCGCGACACGTTCGAGGCGGTCCTCGGCATGCTGGCCGGCCAGTACCCCGCCGACGACTTCGCCGAGCTGAAGCCGCGGGTCGTCTGGGACCGGGTCGCCAATACCGTCCAGTCGCGCCGCGATGCACACACCGTTGCCGTCGTCAGCGGCGGCACGATCCCGGATCGCGGCCTCTTTCCGGTGTTCCTGGCGGACGACGCAGGCACTGGCGACGACGGCTCCGGGCCGAGAACGAAGGCCAGGGGCGCTCGCGGCGGCGGCAGGCGCGTGGGCGAGCTGGACGAGGAGATGGTCTACGAGGCGCGGGCAGGGGAGGTGATCCTGCTCGGCGCTTCGGCCTGGCGCATCGAGACGATCGAGCACGATCGCGTGCTGGTCACTCCCGCGCCCGGACAGCCGGGCAAGATCCCCTTCTGGAAAGGCGACGGCGTCGGCCGGCCCGTCGAGCTCGGACGGGCGCTCGGCGCATTCACGCGGGAGATGGGCGAGCTGTCGAGCTCCGGCACCAGGGGCCGCGCGAAGGCGCTCAAGACCCTCCATGACGACCATGACCTCGACGCCTACGCCGCGCAGAACCTGCTTGCCTACCTGGACGAGGAACGCGAGGCGACCGGCACGCTTCCCACGGACCAGACGATCGTCCTGGAGCGCTTCCGGGACGAGCTCGGCGACTGGCGAATCTGCCTCCTCACCCCGTTCGGTGCCCGGGTTCACGCGCCGTGGGCGCTGGCGATCGAGGCGCGCCTGCGGGAGACGCTCGGGCTCGAGGTCCAGCCCATGTGGTCGGACGACGGCATCGTCATCCGCCTGCCGGCCACCGACGAGATGCCCGGCTTCATGGCCATCGACGGCGAAGCGGACGCTGGAGCCGATTCGAACGGAGCCTCCGGCACAACCTGGACGGAGCGCGCCGACCTCGACGGTCGAGCCGGGGCAACCGCTGCCGAATCGGCGGTACTGGTCGCATCGGAGGACGTGGAGGAGCTCGTCGTCGGCGCCGTTGGTTCGTCCGCACTGTTCGCGAGCCGTTTCCGGGAGAACGCCGCACGAGCGCTGCTGCTGCCGCGCCGCCGTCCGGGGACGCGCACGCCCCTCTGGCAATCACGCCAGCGCGCCGCACAGCTGCTGACCGTCGCGAGCCGGTACGGCTCCTTCCCGATCATCCTGGAGACCTATCGCGAGTGCCTCCAGGACGTGTTCGACCTGCCGGCGCTTCGGGGCATCCTGTCGGCCATCGAGCGGCGAGAGATCCGCGTCGTGAGCGTCGAGACCCGGCGCGCGTCGCCGTTCGCGAGCTCGCT
>JBBSGX010000314.1:0-2652 GCA_038253685.1 Candidatus Limnocylindrales bacterium
AGGCCGATCTCGCCGAAAACCTCGCCCTCGCCCATGGTGCGCAGGACATGCGGCGCCCCGCCGCCGACCGGTACCTGCGTCACCTCCACACTTCCATCCACGATCACATAGAAGCGGTCAGCCTCGTCGCCCTCGCGGATGATGACCTGGCCGGGAGAGACCTTGACCACAGATGCGCGACGCTCCGCGCGCTCCAGGGCGGCTGGCGAGAGGCCGCTGAAGATGGGCACGCGAGCAAGCCTGGCCCGGACGTCGTCCTCGGGCGGCGCCTCCACGGCCCAGTGTCCGAGCAACGGCGTTGTGATCACCGCGGATATCGCAAGTGCCACGCCGGAGGCCAGCAGCACCGGCCCGAGTCCGTAGTACTCGACCGCCGTCGGAAGGGCGAGCGAACCGGCGGCAAAGGCAAGCACGCTGATTGTCTCCACCAAGCCGATCGCGCGGCCGCGGGCAACGTCCGGCACGATCCGCTGGAACAAGGTTGTGGCAACGACCGATATCAGCAGCGATCCGACGGCCGCCGCGCCCATCGCTACCATCGCCAGTGGCAGGGATGAGCTCTGACCAAGGACGACGACGCTGATGGCGAGTATCGCCGCACCAAACAGGAGCGGAGGCGCGAGACGCCGGCGCAGGATGAGGGTCCCCGAAATCAGCGCACCGACCAGGCCGCCGATGCCGACCGCGGCATTCAGGGCACCCGTCCCTTCGTCGCCCGCCCCCAGCAGATCGAACGCGATCACGACCGTCAGCACGCCGACGCCGCCGAAGACGAAGCTCTCGACGACGTCAATGACCATCAGCGCGCCGATCGGACGTGCGATCGAGCGCCACGAAAAGGGCTCGGGATTCGTGACCTCGCCGGCCGAGCCGTCAGCAGGCGCCGCCGCGGACTCGGAGGCCGCGTCCGTACCGCCGGACCTGCTCGCCTCGCTGTCGGCCGGCTGGCCGGATCGGTCGCCTGCGGCGGGCTGCTCGCGATCCGGGTGGAGCTGCCCAGCCGTGGACGGAGGCAGGCGCCACAGGATCGCCGCGATCACCGCGAACGTCACCGCGTTGAGCAGGAATGCCACGGTCAGGTCCGAGACCGAGATGATCAGAGCGGCGAGTGCCGGACCCAGGATGAACGCGATGTTCTCCAGGGTCGCGTAGGTCGTGTTGGCGGGTCCGAGATCGGCCTCGTTGCCCACCAGGGTTGGAAGGTAGGAGCCGATCGCAGGACCGAAGAACGAGGAGAAGCAGGTCGCCACGATGGTGATCGCGACGATCGCCTCGATCGGCCCGTTGATGGCCACCAGCCAGGCCAGCACGACCATGCAAACGCCGCGCGCCACATCGGTGACCAGCAGGATCATGCGCCGGTCGATGCGGTCGGCCAGGATGCCCGCCGGCACCGACAGGAACACGTAGGGCAGGATCCGCGCGGCGCCGACCACACCGAGCAGGACCGCGTCGTGGTTGCTCCGGTCGTAGACGATGATCAGCAGCGCGACGAGGTAGAGCCAGTCCCCGACCGACGAGACGAACTCGCCGAGCAGCAACCGCGTCAGAGCACGGTTGGCAAGCACACGCCGGTATGCGCCCAGCACGGACGACATCGGCTCCTCCGCTCCCTCCTGGCGCACCGCCCCCTGTCGGCCACTTTACAGGCTGGGCGTCGGACATACCGTTGACTTCCGACGTGCTGCGCACGAGGCTAATGCAGGAGTCCCGGCCGGACAGGCTGAGTCGGGCAAGCGTCTCAACAGGGAGTCCCAACATGTCTCACCACAAGATCCCCAAGGCAGACGAGCCGCAGGCGCCGGATGACGGCAGCGGCACGGACGCCCAGGACACCGAGGGCCACAACCTCTGGATCAATCCGAGCGCAGGGCGCGAGATGGCCCGTGGCCGCAATGCCGACATCGAGCGGCAGGTGCGCGACCGCCAGCGCGAGAAGGACGCCAAGAAGAAGCGCTAGGCGCAGAAACCGCGTTCTGAATCACGACGACCGGGCCTCACGGCCCGGTCGTTCTGTGTCTGGCTGGCGACGCGTGCCGTCAACCGGCGTCGCTCCCGGGTTCGGAGGGCGCCGCGTCCGTCGGATTCGCCGCGTCGTCCGCCGAGTCTCCCTCCGCCGAGGCTCCGTCTGCCGGGGATGCCTGGCCGCGGGCCACGTCGGCGGCGCGTGACTGGCGGATGTCGGAGGCGAAGTCGCGGCCCTTCGATGCCACCACCTTGCCTACCTGGTCGGTCTTGTTGGCCACCTTGTGCGCGATGGGTCCGGCGTGCACGGCGGCCGATGCAGCGAGCTCGGCCGCCTTCGCGGCGACCTCCTTGAGGGCCGGCGTGGCCGCGGTTGCGACCTCCTCGATCATCTGCTGAAGCTGAGTCACCATGGCCTGCACGTCGACGGAGCGTCCGCTGGTCGGCTCCGGCTCGGGCTGCGACTCCGGCGGTTTCTGCTGATCTGAGTCCATCTGTTCTCCTCCGTGGCGGCGGGGCGCGCCTTCGGCCACGTCCAGGGCGAGTCTAGGCCGCTCCGCCCAGAAGCGCCGCGCCGTACCGGGGCGAGAGCGTTGCAGATCAGTGCCGGAAGTGACGCACTCCGGTGAAGACCATCGCGGCGCTCGCGCGATCCGCGGCCGCGATGACGTCCGGATCGCTCTTCGA
>JBBSGX010000315.1:0-2644 GCA_038253685.1 Candidatus Limnocylindrales bacterium
CGGCCGCCGTGACCTCTCCGTCCGCGACCTTCAACCCGGCCGCCGTGAACGACCAGGAGTCGACCACGATCCAGATCGCCGCGACCGTGGCGCCGGCCGTGGTGACCATCGAGGTGGGCGGCACGCCGACGTCCAGCAACAATTCCCCGCTGGGCGGCGGGCAGGTGTCCGGCAGCGGCTCCGGCGTGATCATCGGCTCGGACGGCTGGATCCTTACCAACCACCACGTCGTCAGCACCGCCAGGACGGTCACCGTGATCCTCGCCGACGGGCGCCAGTTCGACGGCACCGTGAAAGGCGTCGACACGCTCACCGACTTCGCAATCGTGAAGGTCGACGCCACCGGGCTCCCGGCCGCCACACTCGGCGACTCCGCGGGTGTCCAGGTCGGGCAGACCGCCATCGCGATCGGCAGCCCGCTGGGTGAGTTCCCCGGTTCCGTGACCGAGGGCATCGTCAGCGGCCTCGACCGCACCATCTCCGTTGCCGACGCAGCGTCCCAGTCGGGCTCCGCGCTGCGCCACCTCATCCAGACCGATGCGGCCATCAATCCGGGCAACTCGGGTGGTGCGCTGCTCAACTCGCAGGGCCAGGTCATCGGCATCAACACCGCCGAGGCCAGCCAGGCCCAGGCCATCGGCTTCGCGCTTCCCATCGATCTCGCCAAGCCGATCATTGCCCAGGCTGAGGCCGGCCAGACGATCACCCGCCCGTGGATCGGAATCGTCTATCGCGATCTCGATGCGCAGGTCGCCAAGGACAACAACCTGTCTGTCAACCAGGGTGCATGGATCCACAACGTCCAGGGCAGCAACACCCCCGCGATCGTTGCCGGAAGCCCGGCCGAGACGGCCGGCCTCAAGAACGGCGACATCATCACCGGCCTCGACGGTCAGGCCATCGATTCGACCCACCCGCTCGACCTGCTGCTCCTTGGCAAGCAACCTGGCGACAAGCTGACGCTCACGGTGCTCCGCGGCACGTCGACCACGCAGCTCGACCTGACGCTGGGCACGCGACCGGCATCTCTCGGCGTCGCGGGCGGCCTTGGCTGACCCTCGACTCCGGAGTACTCGGCGGAAGGGCCGGGAGGCAAATTCCCGGCCCTTTCGTTTTGCCTCGGCCGATCAGCGCCTCGCGTCTACCCGATCAGCAGTTTCACCCCCACGACCGTCCCCACCACCACGATCAGCCCGCGAAGCAAAAGGGGAGAGAAGCGCCGCCCGACGAATGCGCCCAGCTGGCCACCCACGATCGAGCCCAGCGCCAGGAGCAGCGCCACTGCCCAATCGACGCGCGGCAGGCCACCCAGCCCCGGGAGTAGCGGCGCGACGATGAACAGGGCCGCCGCCGCGGCGTTGATGAGTGCCGCGAGTACGTTCTTCACCGCGTTCAACCGTTGCAGGTCGTCGGGCAGGAAGATGCCGAGGAGCGCGATCAGGATGACGCCCTGCGCTGCCCCGAAGTACCCCCCGTAGATCCCGGTGAGGTACACCGTGACGAACAAGGCGACCGGATGCTCCCGGCCCCCGGCGTCCCGACGGCTTGCCATGGCGCGCGAAAGCCGCGGTTGCACCGCCAGCAGCACGACCGCGAACAGGATCAGGAGCGGCACGATCCGCCCGAACGCACTCTCCGGCAGCGCGATCAACAGCACCCCGCCGGACAGCCCGCCGAGCACGGCCACGACACCGAGCCGGATCGACCTTGAGCGCTGGCCGGCGAGCTCACGCCGGTAGCCGATGGCACCGCTGATCGATCCCGGTACCAGCCCGACCGTGTTCGAGACGTTGGCAATCACCGGCGAGTACCCGAACGCGAGCAGCGTCGGAAACGTGATCAGCGAGCCCGAGCCGACGATCGTGTTGATGGTGCCCGCGGCGAGCCCCGCCAGGACGATGACGACGGCCTCAAGCGGCGTCACCGGCCCAGCTCCTCACACACGCCGCGGACGATACGACACGCTCCGGTTCAGAGGCTGCCGCCGATCACCGCAGGGTGGCCGAGCTCGCCGCCCCAGTTCGATACGCAGTCGCAATGGAGTGGCTCGGCCGCCACGTGCCGATGGGAGCCTTCGTGCCCGACGATCAAGCCGCATGTGCGGGCCCGACCGTCAGGTGGCAGGCCGTCCGAACAGGGCGGCGCGTCAGGGCTCGAGTACGGGACAGAGGGAGACACGCATGGACGCAATCCAGTTGCTGCTCGCCGACCATCGCAAGGTCAAGGGAATCATGGCGGAGCTCGAGCCCACCACTGACCGAGCGGTCAAGACGCGCGAGGAGCTCTTCGGCACGCTCAAGCTCGAGCTGACGGTTCACGAGATCATCGAGGAGGAGATCTTCTACCCGACCCTCAAGCAGCACCCCAAGGCGAAGGACATCGTGCTCGAAGGCTACGAGGAGCACCATGTCGTGGACCTGCTGATGGGCGAGCTGGCTGCGCTGCCCGTCGACGACGAGAACTGGGGCGCCAAGGCCAAGGTCATGATCGAGAACATCGAGCACCACATCCAGGAAGAGGAAGGCGACATGTTCAAGAAGGCTCGCCAGATCTTCGATGAGGCGGAGCTTCAGCAGCTCGGCGACGCCATGGCACAGCGCAAGGAGGAGGCCATGGCGGAGCAGAAGGCGTCCGCGCCGGCGTA
>JBBSGX010000316.1:0-2642 GCA_038253685.1 Candidatus Limnocylindrales bacterium
GGCCGGCTGACCTCGACCGGAAATGCTCGCCGGCGCGTCCAGGGTCGACCTCAGCCCGCCGCTGCCGATGGACGTGGTCGGTTATGTCCGGCGGGCGGTGGCGCCACGCGCGTTCGCGGAACCGTTGCTGGCGACCTGTTGTGTCCTGCGCGACGGCGGCACGACGGTAGCCATCGTCGGCGCGGACCTCGTCGGCATGCCGCCCCGGTTCGCCGATCGCCTGCGGCGCGCCGTGGCGGACGCGATCGGCGCCGAGATGGAAGCGGTGCTCATCAACTGCAGCCACAGCCATGCGGCGCCCTGGCCCGGCGCCAGCATCAAGCTCGGCGGTGAATCGAGCGCCTGGACCTCTGGTGAGCGGCGCTACTGGGAAACGCTGCCGGACGCCTTCGCATCCGCGGCGGTCCAGGCCGCGGCTGGATTGCGCGAGGCCCGCGTAGCGGGTGCAGTCGGGCGGGCGTCGGGAATCGCGGTCAACCGGCGTGAGCGCACCGCCGACGGCCGCACGATCCTGGGCCGGAACCCCGACGGCTTCGTCGATGAGGACGTGCCCACCGTGCGCATCGACGCGTTGGACGGTTCCCCCATCGCCACGCTCGTCGCCTTCGGCTGCCATCCGGTGGTGGTCGGGCCCGAGGTCCCGCTGGCCGGTCCGGACTTCGTCGGGGCCATGCGGCGGAAGGTCGAGAAACTGCGGGGCGGCGGCGTCACCGTGTTTCTGCAGGGTGCCGCCGGCAACGTGCTGCCGCTGGAGGCATTCCAGGATCACGTCGGACCGGAGGTCGCCTTCGGTAACCGCCTCGGGCTGGAGGCGGCGCACGCCGTGGTCGACGCCGACCCGCGTGCAATGGTGCTTGACCGGCTCGACTATGGGTCGGTCACCCCGATCGGCCTGTATCGCCGTCGAGCGGCCGCCAATCAGCCGCCGCAGGAGCTGGCGACCGACCGCAGGTTGGTGTCGCTGCCGCTGCTCGAGCCGCCGGCCGTCGAGGAGCTCGAGGGCGAGCTGCGCGACCGCCGCGCCGACCTCGAGGCGAGGCGTGCCAAAGGTGAGTCGCGCGCCACCACGAACCCGGTCGAGTACCACATCGCCTGGCTCGAGCAGACGCTGGCGGAGGCGCGCGCGGGGGGCCGCGTACGGGCCCTCGAGGGCGAGGTGTGGGCCGCTCGGCTTGGCGACGTGGCCATCGTCGGGACGCCGGGGGAGATCTTCGGCGAGATCGGCCACGCCGTGCGCTCCCGCTCGCCCGCCGCCACAACGCTCTTCTGCGGGTACAGCAACGGGGTTCTCGGGTACGTGGCCACGCCCGAGGAGTACTCCTTCGGCGGGTACGAGCCGGCGGTCTCGCACCGCGGCTACGGGCATCCGGCCCCATTCGCACCTGAAGTCGCCGGAATCCTGCGCGATACCGCGCTGGCATTGTTGGAAGGGCTGTTTGCCGGGGCCGCCGGGGCAGCAGAGGCACGCCCCGGCACGGACGGCGGGACCGGGGCATCTGGCGTGGCGGGGACGTCGGCCGTGGCTGCCGGCGGACCGCGAACGTGAGCCAGGACGATCGGCCCGACCTCGCGGCGGCCGTGGCTGCCGCGGATGAGCGCCGGCTCGCCCTGCGCGAGGAGCTGGCCGGACGTCACGCCGACCTGCCTCTCCGGTACCGCGCGGAGATCGTCAATGTCGCCGGCGCCGTCGGCGTGCCCGCCATCGATGGCATGACGCTCGATTATCGGGTCGCAGATACGCAGCTCGACCGAGCCGCGAACCAGCAGCGCTTCCTCGAGCGCATGGCGCTCGTCTACGGGGACGCGGTCCGGGCGCGCGCCTTCGGCATGAGCGGCAAGTGGGTCGGCCACCCACTACACCTCTTCGCGGTGCTCCTGGCCGGCCGGGTCGCCCACGAGCCTGCTGCGCTCGACGCGGAAGCCGGCAAGCTCGAGGCGTACCAGGCCGCGGTCGGCGAGGAGGGCAGGGGAGCCACCATCATCGGAGGTGTGATGTCGGATCGCGCCACGGATCGTCACGCACGGGGCGTCCTGCGCCAGGCGACCGCGCTCGGCCGCTTCGACGCCGATCGAGCCCTGGCCCTGGGTGTCATCGACGAGACCGAGCACGGGGAGGCGCGCCGGTGGGCGGGCGCCGGGGCGAAGGAATGACCGACGTGGGCGACGCGGGTGGCGCGACCGTCAGCTGGGAGGGTCGCTTCGTGGAGGACTTTCACCCCGGCGATCGATACCGCCATCCACACGGCCGCACCATCAGCGAGGCCGACAACACCTGGTTCACGCTGCTGACCAACAACACGCATGACATCCACTACAACGCCGACTATGCGTCGCGCACCGAGTTCGGGATGCCGCTCGTGGTCAGCACCCTGACGCTGGCCATCGTCACGGGCCTCTCGGTCACCGACGTGAGCCAGAACGCGGTGGCCAACCTCGGCTGGGAGAGCGTCCGGCTCACGGCGCCCGTATTCGCCGGCGACACGCTCTACGCGGAAACGGAAGTCCTCGAGGTGCGTCCCTCGAAGTCGCGCCCGGGGCAGGGCATCGTGCGTGTCCGAACGAAGGGTTTCAACCAGCGCAATGAGACCGTCATCGAGTTCGAACGAAGCGTCCTCGTCTACGCGCGCGCCGCGCGACCCTGA
>JBBSGX010000317.1:0-2628 GCA_038253685.1 Candidatus Limnocylindrales bacterium
GCGGCAAGGACCACCGCCCGCGAGCGTCCGCCCCAGGCGCCCCGACTGACGACGATGGCGAGGGCGATCGCCACCGGTGCGAAGACGAGGACCGTGGCGCGCGCGTCGGGCAGGCGCAGGAACGTGAACGTCAGCGGAACCGTGAGCAGCGCCCAGTAGCCGGCGCTCGATGCCGCCGTTCTGCCGGTTGACGTGGTCGGCCCATCCGCAGGGCCCGCCAGTGTCTGCGCAAGGTGCGCGGCCCCGAGCGCGATGAGGATCGAGAGTGGGAGGGCGAACGCGGAAACTGCGAGTGCCGCCGGGAGCGCGGTCAGCGTGCTGAGTGTGCCGAGCAGTGCGACGTACCCGATGAAGAGCCGCGATGGCCCGTAGATCGGCGAGGGCGAGACGGCCAGCGTCTCCCAAGTGCCGTAGGTGCGGAGGTGCTCGACGGGCGCGACGTGGTTGGGAAGCACGTCGAGGAAGGGCACGACCGGGCTGGCGAGCTGGAGCAGCACCGGTGCTGACCACACGATCGCGATGAGCAGCCAGCCGAGCGGTCCGAATGAGGGGAGGCGCCGCTCCCCGGGGACGAGCCACGGGCGCACGAACACGCCGGCGGACAGGATCGCGAGATTGACGATCGCGAGCGTCAGCGGCCGGAAGAGCCCAAAGGGCCCGACCGCGAACAGCAGGACGGCATCCAGCACGATGGCGGCAACCAGCCCGCTCAGCGCAAGCTCCGCGACCGATCCGAACGGACTCCAGCGGATGATCCTCACGAGGACGGCACCCGCTCCCACGTTCATCGCGGTGGCCAGGAAGACCGCGACGGCTGCGGGCAGCGTCGTTCCCAGCTGCGAGACGATGCCTCCGAGCGTCCCGCCGAGCGTGAAAGCCACCGCGCTGCCCTGGAGCAGCGCCAGCCCGACCGCCAACCCGACCAGCCCGACCAGGTTCACGAGCACCAGCGATCGATCCTGGCGACTGCGTTCCGCAAGGAAGGGCGATGCCGAATCGGTGGCCTGGCCCAGGTTCGCTGGACGGCGAAGCAGGGAAGGGATGTGGATCGGACGTTCTCCGTGTGGCGGGCGCCGATGGTAGCAAGCCGGGCAGGCTGCACTGCGGGTCGGTGCAGGGGACTGTCCCCAGTACCAAAGGAGGCTTCGAAAATGAGGCGTCTGCACGATGCGCCGGCGAGGCCTGACGCCTACGGTTGCGCCAGCGCCGGCTGCGCTCAGGCAGGCGAGCGAGCGGCGCTGGATTCATCGCTCCGACGTTTGGCGGAGCACCACATTCATACGGCACGGACGACTCGTCCGGGCCTGCATCGCGAGAGGGGCGTCTCGGGAACGCCCCTCTCGCCTTGTCCGGAGCTGCCCCGTGGTCGGAGCTGACCCGTGCTCCGGAGCTGCCCCGTGGTGCGGGAGCTGCCCCGTGGTCCGGAGCTGACCCGTGGTCCGGAGCGACCTCGTGGTGTCACCCGATCCGGCGATGGCCCACGCCGGAGGCAACGGCCTGGTCCGGTCCTATGCGTCAGGCGCCTCGCCGCCACGCGAACACCCGCGTGCAGTTGACGTCGCACCATATGAGGCCGGCCTCGCGAGGCGGAACAGAGCCGTCGCGGATGGCTCGTACCCATCGCGCCGAAGAACCGGGCAGGTGCGACGCGAAGATGTCGCTGTAGCGCTGGACAAGCGCGCGGTTTCGCCGGGTGGCGCGCACGACCCAGCACCCCACAACGAGATGGGGGACGAAACCCCAGGTTCCTGTTGCGAGCGACTCGGCCTCGGCCATCTTGCGAGCGAATGAGCGGGACGAGGCGCCGATATCTCCGAACGAGTTCCAGGCCTCGAGAAGCACCAGGATGTGGCGGCGGTCGTCGCGCCAGCCCACGTCGACCGAGCGGGAAGGGTCGGCCGGTCTGGTCGGCAGTTCGAACAAGCTGACGTGTCCAGCACGCCGACCAAGTCTCAGTAGCAGGCTCTGGATCGCGAGGTGGCCGGCATCAGCCGGTTCCTCCTGGGCGTCCCGATCCATCGACCATCGGAGGGGCCGGCCGATCGCGACGGCGAGGCTTTGCCAGAAGTCAAGACTCACCCCGCCGCCTCTGCCGCACTCGATGCGGCTGATCGTCATGCCACTCGTTCCAACCAATGCGCCCAGCTGGGCCTGTGTCAGCCGGCGGCGCTTTCTCGAGCGGCGGATCTCGCCGCCAAGGTTCGCGAGCTGGGCACTGTTGAGGCGGAAGGCCTCGGCCTTGACTGCTGCTGCCTTGGTCCCTGCCATTCACGCGTGATGTTCGTCCTCAGCTCTAGCCCGGCAATAACCAGGGGCTCGCCGATGCCTTACGTGGCACGAGTGCCCCTTTTGCACACCCTCCGTTCACGAGCGTCGATAAGGGCGCCTTGCGGCCGCCTTGTCCTCCACCTTCGCCAGACCTCGAACATCACGCGTTAACGACGCCGGCCAAATGGCTCGGGCGGCCTCTCTCCGCCCCGCCGAGCGGCCTCTCCCCGCCGAGCGGCCTCTCCCCGCCGAGCGGCCACTCCCCCGGCCAGGCGGCCGCGCCGCCGCCCGGCATCCGTGGCACACTCGCCGACACGCGGCGTGACGGGCGTGCCACGCAATCGAGGCCCGGAGCGAGCC
>JBBSGX010000318.1:0-2603 GCA_038253685.1 Candidatus Limnocylindrales bacterium
ACGCCGCGGTCGTACGACTCGACCCACACCAGGGCGCCGTCAGGCTCGGCCACGATGCCGTTCGGATATGCCGCCTCGAGCACCTCGAGGCACTCGCCCGAGCCATCGGCCGCCAGCGCAAAGATGCGACCCGGCCTGCGGTCGTCTGGCAGGTAGTCGGCAGGGTCGGTGAAGTAGAGCCGGCCATCGGGTCCGAAGGCCAGGTCGTTCGGGGCCTGGAGGGCGATCCCGTCAACCTCGGTCACGATGGTCTCGACCCGGCCGTCCGGCCAGGCCCGTTGGATTGAGGGACGCTCCATCACCTCGGCACGCCATGCGCCTACCGTGCCGCCGTTTTGGGTGATGTAAAGCGCTCCGTCCGAGCCGAGCATGCACGCATTTGGGCCCCCACCGCAGTCGGCATAGAGATGGATCCCGCGCTCCCGAGACCATGCCGCGATGCGGCTCCTGTAGGTCTCGACCATGACGATGCGCCCGTCCGGCAGGACGTCCGGTCCCTCCGGATGGCCCAGTCCATCCGCGAGTGTCTCGATCGGTTTGCGCACGGCTACCTCCGCTCGCTGGTCATCGGTTCCGCAACCCCGTCTCGACGCGGCCTCATGCCGGCGACCGCTTCTGGAAGAGCTCCACCGCGTATCCGTCCGGATCCGCCATGTAGCAGCTGCGCGCACCGGCGTTCGGGCCGGCCGTGATCTCCACCACGGAATCTGACCGCGCGCTGAAACCGAGTTCCACTAGCCGTGCGTGCATCGCCACGACATCGTCGACATAGAGGCAGAGGTGGCCGGCACCGTAGTCGCATGGCCGGGATGACGCGGGCAGGCACTCGATGCCGCGGTACTCCAGCAGCTCGACGAAGCCGCCTCCCGGTATGCGCAGGTAGACGACACGCATCTCGCTGAACTCGAGGCCGAGCACCATCTTGAGATAGGGAGCGTCGAAGATCCTGTCGAACTCCGTCTCGAGCCCGAGGCCTTTCTGGTAGAAGTGCAGCGCGCGGTCCATGTCCGAGACCGTGATGCCGCCGTGGAAGAAGCCCGTGACCGAAGCCATGAACCTGCTCGCCGCCCCGCTCAGCGCGCCTTGGCTTCGGCCGGCCGCGTGCCGGCGACCGGGTCCGAGGGATGGGTGGCCAGCGGCCAGACCTCGATGGTCAGCCAGGGGAACAGCGGCAGTGACGACAGCGCGACGTGGAGCGCGGATGCGTCCGCTGCCTCCCACAGGCCCCAGTTGGCGCGTTGGCCGGGGATGCGCCAGAGACGTCGAACGATCCCCTGGTCCGCCAGCTCGCGGGCCCGGACGCGCTCGGCCCCCTCGATCCGCGCGTGGTCCTCGGGGTCACCCTCGGCCGGCCAGCCGTTCTCGATGTGGACCAGGAATTCCATCTGATCGACTCCGCTGTGGATCCCGGCTTCGCTGCTGGCCCGCAGGCTATCATGGCTGGAAACGCTTGCACCCCACGATTGCACAGCCACTTCAGCGCGTCGCCGGAGGAACGGATGCGGATCGCCATCGAGATGCCCAAGCTCGGCTACGACATGGAGTCGGGCAAGATCGGGGCCTGGACGAAGAAGGTGGGCGATACAGTCGCCCGCGGCGACGTTATCGCCGAGATCGAGACGGAGAAATCCACGGTCGAGATGGAGGCACTCGCCGGCGGGACGCTCGTGGAACAGGTCCTCGCGCCAGGCGAGGAGGTCCCCGTCGGCACTGTCATCGGCTACCTCGACGACGGATCCTGACGGCGCCGTCGTAATGACCGAGGGCCGCCATCCCGTCACGCTTGGCAAGATGCGCCAGGCGATCGCCCGGCGCATGGCCGAATCGAAGCGATCCGCGCCGCACTTCTACGTCGAGCGCGACCTGGAGATGGACGCGGCGCTGGACGCCCTCGAGGAACTCAACCGGGGACGTCCGCGGGAGGAGCGCGCGAGCGTCACCGCGCTCCTCGTCAAGGCGCTCGCATCGGCCCTGCAGGAGCATCCGGCCTTCAACGCGGTCTGGAACGGCGAGGTCCTCGAGCAGGTCGATGCGATCAACATCGGCGTGGCCATCGACCTCGAGGACGGCGGTCTGATCGCCCCGGCACTCCTCGGATGTGAGGCACTCGACGTCGACGGCATCGGGACGGCGCTGCGTGACCTGGTCGCTCGGACTCGGGGCGGCAAGCTGCGGGCTGCGGAGATCGCCGAGGGCACCTTCACGTTGACGAACCTGGGCATGTTCGGCGTGACCGGCTTCACGGCGATCATCACGCCGCCCCAGGTCGCGACGCTGGCAACCGGAGCGACGGAGCCACGCGCGGTGGTTCGCAACGGCGAGGTCGTGGTGCAGCGGATCATGACCGCGACGCTCTCCTGCGATCACCGCGCCGTGGATGGAGCCGCTTCCGCGCGGCTCCTGGCGACGCTGGCCGAGCGGCTGGCCGCCGCGCCCGAGTGGGTCGGCGGCGCGCGCGTCGCGGCCGGCTGACCTCGACCGGAAATG
This sequence comes from Candidatus Limnocylindrales bacterium, assembly GCA_038253685.1. GTDB lineage: Bacteria > Chloroflexota > Limnocylindria > Limnocylindrales > CSP1-4 > JAFMJV01. The sequence continues at coordinate 2,488 of JBBSGX010000318.1, forward strand.
CTCGCCGGCGCGTCCAGGGTCGACCTCAGCCCGCCGCTGCCGATGGACGTGGTCGGTTATGTCCGGCGGGCGGTGGCGCCACGCGCGTTCGCGGAACCGTTGCTGGCGACCTGTTG
>JBBSGX010000319.1:0-2584 GCA_038253685.1 Candidatus Limnocylindrales bacterium
ATCGGCCCGCTCGTCGGCGGGCGGCATGGCGAACCGTGCACCAGCCGCCTTGATGCTCTGCTTCGCCCGGCTGATGCGCTGTGCCATCGTCGCCTCGGGAACCAGGAATGCGCGTGCGATCTGGTTCGTGGTGAGGCCTCCAACGGCTCGAAGGGTCAACGCGACCTGGGACGGCTGGGATAGCGAGGGGTGACAGCACAGGAAGAGCAGCTTCAGCGCGTCGTCCTGGTCGGCGAGGCTATCCTCGTCGGCCGCCGGGGCCAGCTGCTCATCCGTGGGAATCAGGCCCGCGGCGGTTTCCTCCCGGCGCCGGCGAGCGGACTCGGCGCGCATCTCGTCGGTCAGGCGGCGCGACGCGACGGTGATCAGCCAGCCGCGAGGGTTCTCCGGCACGCCCTGCTCGGGCCACTGGGTCGAGGCCGCCAGCAGCGCCTCCTGGATGGCGTCTTCGCACGCGTCGAAACGCCCGTAGCGACGCACGAGCGCGCCGAGGACCTGCGGCGCGAGCTGGCGCAGCAGACCTTCGACGTCGGGGTCCGGAGTCACATCTCCGTTCCCGTGTCTTCCATCACCGGCCGCACCTCCACCACCGAGTACTGGGCGAGCGGGCGTGAGATCTCCAGGACGCGATCGATCCCGTCGACGTCGACGACGAAGACGCCGGCGAGCTGCTCCTTGGCCTCGCTGAACGGTCCGTCGGTGATCACCGGGATCCGGTTGTCGATTCGCATGACCTTGGTGTTCGACGCATCGGCCAGCCCGAACTGGCTGATCAGCTCGCCTGACTCGTTGAGCTCCCTGATCATCGTGAAATGGTCCGCGATCACCGCGTCGGCCACCTTCGGGTCGAGGGCGCCCCACGTCGCGGGATTGCTGTAGATCAGCACCACGTACTTCATGTCGTCACTCCTTGCGGTACGGGCGTCCGGATTGGATCCCGTCATGAGGGAGTCGGAGCCGGCCACGCGATCTCGACATTCCCCGCCAAAACCTACCCGAGTCCGGGCGACCGTTGGACGTCGCCGCGAAACCGGCTGTTTCCGCTGAATCCAGCGCGCCCCGATGTAGAGAACGCCTCTCCTGCTCCGACTCTGCAAGGAAGGTGCCCCTTGAAGGGCGCTGGAAGCTCCGAGAGACAGAAAGGACGCCCAGGTGCAGGAGACCACCGAAGCGGGGTCCAGGCGCCGAGCGGGACGGCGCAAGTGCGGCGGGCGGCACGCGTGACCACGATGGTGACCGGCCTCGGCCTGATGGCGGTCGCCTTGGGGCTCCTCACCCTGGTCCACGGGCTGCCGGCCTGGGCCTTGTCATCGCTGCGTCGGTCGCGCTGACGCTGGGAGGAACACTCGCCGGACTGTCCGCGACCGGTCTCATCGTCGGGATCGCACCGCCTGAGCGCGCAGGCGTAGCGGCCGCGATCTCCCAGACCGGCGGCGAGCTCGGCGGGGCGCTCGGGATCGCGATCCTGGGCAGCGTCGGGGCCGCGGTCTATCGAGGCCTGATGGTCGCCGCAGTCCCGGCAGGCGTCTCGCCGGAGGCCGCGGATGTGGCACGCACCACGCTCGGGGGCGCGGTGGCGGTGGCAACCCGTTTGCCGGGTGACGTCGGAGCGGCACTGCTCGACGTGGCCCGGGCATCGTTCAGCCAGCGGGTTCCACGCCACCCCTGCATAGGCAGGCGGACAGGCGCAATGCGGCCACAGCCACCAGACTGATCGGCGGGAGGAAGCTCATGCGATTCCGTACAACCATCCTGCAGGGCGGCAAGACCGCGACCGGCATCCGCGTCCCGGACGACGTCATCGAAGCCCTCGGCAAGGGCAGGCGGCCACCGGTCCGGGTGACCCTCAAGGGCTACACCTACCGCAGCACCGTGGCCGTCATGGACGGCGTGTACATGGTCGGGGTGAGTGCGGACGTGCGGGCCGGTGCCGGTGTCGCCGGTGGCGAGGAACTCGACGTCGACATCGAGCTGGATACGGAGAAGCGGGAGGTCACCGCGCCGCCCGACTTTGCCGCCGCACTCGACGCCGATCCGAACGCCCGGCGCACCTTCGACGGCATGTCGTACAGCAACAAGTCGTGGCACGTGCTCCAGATCGAAGGCGCGAAGACCGATGAGACCAGGCAGCGCCGCATCGCGAAGTCCGTCGAGGCCTTGGGTGCGGGCAAGGCGCGCTGACGAGCCTCGCGTCGACGGATGTAGAGAACCGCGCGCCAGCTTCGATCTACTGATGAGAGGGGCCTGAAGAGGCGCCGCAGGCAACACGAAGGAGACCCCAGATGGAAACAGTGGTTTCGAAGGACGGCACCAGCATCGCGTACGACAAGTCGGGCAACGGACCGCCGATCATCCTGGTCAGCGGCGGGTCCGTCGACAGTCAGTCGAACCTCGGCCTGGCGAATGTCCTGGCACCCGACTTCACCGTCTTCAACGCCGGGGACGTGGTGCAAGCGATGACACGCCGCCCTACGCGGTCGATCGTGAGATCGAGGACATCGACGCCGTCGTCGATGCGGCCGGCGGATCTGCCTATATCTACGGAAGCTCGTCCGGCGCCGCGCTGGCCATGGAGGCCGCGCTG
>JBBSGX010000320.1:0-2545 GCA_038253685.1 Candidatus Limnocylindrales bacterium
AAGCGCGCGCTGTCGAGCACTCCGGCCATGCCGATGACTCGCTCCGGCGGAAAGCCGCTTGCCTCCAGCGCCACGTGGCACATGGCGTCGAGGGGATTGGTGACCACGATCAGGATCGCGTTCCGCGAATGCGCCACTGCCTGGCTGACGACGGACCGGACGATGCCGGCGTTCTTCGACATGAGGTCGTCGCGGCTCATCCCCGGCTGGCGGGCCAGGCCGGAGGTCACCACGATCACGTCCGAGTTGGCCGTCTCCGCGTAGTCGTTGGTGCCGCGGACGGCCATGTCGTGCCCGACCACCGGGGCCGCTTCAGCCAGGTCGAGCGCCTTGCCCTGCGGAAGCCCTTCCACGATGTCGACCAGCACCACGTCTGCCAGTCCGGCCTCGGCGATGCGCTGCGCAGTGGTCGCGCCGACGTTTCCGGCGCCGATCACGGTGACAAGGGGGTGGGCCATCGGTGGCAGGGCTCCTTCCGGGCTCAGCGCTGGGGCTGGTCTGTCGATCCATTCTATCGGCGGGCGCCGACTCCCCCCGGAGCAGCCTGACCGGGCGGCAAAGACCGCTCCCGCTATGCTCCGGCCATGACCGACCAGGCACCTCCCGATCGCGACGGCGGCGAGGCCGACCGCAGGCTCGCCCACGAGGCCTGGAAGCCCGGCACGATCGCCGTCCACGCTGGCCACCATCCCGACGAGCTGACCGGAGCAGTCTCCCCGCCGATCTACCAGACCAGCACGTTTGTCCAGGATGCGATCGGGCGACCGCGCGGCGGCTGGGAGTACGCGCGAACCGGCAACCCGACCCGCAGCCGCCTGGAGGAGGCCGTGGCCCTCCTCGAGGGAGCGGCCCACGGACTCGCCTTCGCCAGCGGGGCGGCTACCACTGCGACGATCGCGGCGCTTGCGCTGCCCGGGGACGAGGTGCTCGTCAGCGATGACGTCTACGGCGGCACGTACCGGCTCTTCGAGCAGGTGCTGAAGCCGATGGGCATCGTGACGCGCTACGTCGACCTGTCTCGCGATCTCGTGGCGACGCTCGACGCGCATCTCGGCGGGAAGACGCGCCTCGTCTGGATCGAGTCGCCCTCCAACCCGCTGCTGAAGCTGATCGACATTGCGGCCGTCGCGGCACGCGTCCGCGAAGAGAAGGGCGCGCGCGGCGCGGCTCCCGTCGTGGTGGTGGACAACACCTTCGCATCGCCGCTCATCCAGCGGCCGCTCGACTTCGGGGCGGACATCGTCTTCCATAGCGCCACGAAGTACCTGGCCGGCCACTCGGACACGATCAATGGCGTGCTCGCAACCTCCCGGGAGGACCTCTTCGAGCGGCTGAAGTTCCTGCAGAACGCGGTCGGTGCGGTTCCCGGCCCGTTCGACTGCTTTCTGGTGCTGCGCGGCCTCCGCACGCTTCAGCTGCGGGTCGAGCGCCACGCCTCGAACGCGGCCCGCGTCGCGGACGCGCTGGCTGCACGTCGGGACGTGGCCTTCCTGCGCTACCCGGGCCTGCGCACCGGGGCCCACCAACACCCGCAACACGAGCTCGCCGCGCGCCAGATGCGCCACGCCGGCGGCATGGTCGTGTTCGTGCCCGCCGCCACGCGCGAGCACACGGCGGAACAGCGCGCCCATCGCTTCTGCCAGAGCACCCGACTGTTCACGCTCGCCGAGTCGCTCGGCGGTGTCGAATCGCTGGTGGAGATCCCACACGGCATGACCCACGGCTCTGTCAAGGGCTCGCCGCTCGAGGTCCCCCCTGCGCTCGTGCGGCTGTCGGTGGGCATCGAGGATCCCGACGATCTCGTCTCCGACGTCAGCCAGGCGCTCGACGGAGCCTGACCCGATGGACCGGTGGCGGACGATCATCGAGCCGTTCCGCATCCACTCGGTCGAGCCGATCCGGATCTCGTCCCGTGAGGAGCGGCTCGCCCGTCTCGGTGACGCCGGGTGGAACCTGTTTGACCTGCACGCCGACAACGTCATCGTCGATCTGCTGACCGACTCGGGTACCGGCGCCATGAGCCGCGACCAGTGGGCGGCCATTCAGCACGGTGATGAGAGCTACGCCGGTTCGCCGTCGTGGTTCCGCTTTCGTGATGCCGTACAGAAGCTCTTTCCGTTCCGGCACATCATCCCGACCCACCAGGGCCGGGCCGCGGAGAAGATCCTCTTCTCGGTCATCGGCGGGCCGGGCAAGGTCGTGCCGAACAACGCGCATTTCGACACCACTCGCGCCAACGTCGAGTTCACGAGCGCCGAGGCGATCGATCTCACGCCGGCACTGCCGCCGTCGCAGCAGGGCCCGTTCAAGGGCGACATGGACGTCGAAGAGCTGGATGCCCTGATCCGCGAGCGCGGCCGCGAGGCCATCCCGGCCGTGTTCGTGACGATCACCAACAACTCGATGGGTGGCCAGCCGGTCAGCCTCGCCAACCTTCGTGCGGTGCGCGAGGTCTGCGACCGTCATGAGCTGCCGCTCTTCCTGGATGCCTGCCGCTTCGCGGAGAACGCGTGGTTCATCCACGAGCGCGAAGAGGGTTACGGGG
>JBBSGX010000321.1:0-2531 GCA_038253685.1 Candidatus Limnocylindrales bacterium
CGACGAGTGGCCCAACGGTTGGCCCTGAGGCGAGTAGGGTGATCCAGGCGACACCGTAGACGGCCGCGGAGAGGGCCGCCAGGGTAACGATCGAATCTCGCCGTCCCAGCCACAGCGACAGTGATCTGATGCCTGCGATCCGGTCGCGCTCCAGGTCGACCAGTCCGTTCGCGAGCTGCAGCGTCGGCCCTGCAAGGGCAGCCACGGGCAACAAAAGCTCAGATCGCGGCGGCAGGCTGCCGGACGCGGCCAGCCAGGAGGACAAGGGCAGCAGAGGGAACGCTACTGCGTAGCAGAGCCAGCCGAGGCCGAGTCCCTTCAACCCCAGGTCGTACGCGAGCCCGCACCCCAGCATCGCCAGCGCAAGGGTGAAGGTGAGCGGACCGTGGACGGCGTAGGCACCCAGGCCGATGATCGCTCCGGTCACGGCGACACCGGTCGCCGTGCGGCGGGAAACGAGGCCGGATGGGATCGGCTTGCCAGGCTTGGCCACTGCATCCGCGTCCGCATCGGCCAGGTCGTTGACCGCGCCGATCGCAAACTGCAGAGCGAGCATGCCCAATGCCAGGGCGGCGGCTGCCGCCAATGTCCCACCCGCAACGAGGTAGAGCGCGAGCACCAGGACCGCGTTGACGGCCGATGGAAACGGATGGACGAGTGCGATGGCCCGCACCCGGCGAGGCAGGCGCTCGCGGATGCGCGATCTCGGCTGGCCCGGCATGGCGCCGCCCGCGAGTGTGCGGCCCAGCCTAGATGTAGACGATCTCGTCGAAGTTCGCCACGAGATAGGCGACCAGGCGTTCGCGGGCATCCCCAGCTTCGTGACGAATGCCCGTGACCAGGTGGTGCAGCGAGATCGCCGGCACCATCAGTTTGCCGTCGGCCGTGCGCCCGACCGTCGCCCATGCCCCTCCCCCGGCGGAGAAGACTCGCTGGAGGCCGGTCTCGTCGAGCTTGGCCGCATGGCGGAACTCGGCGAGCACCGACAGGACCCCGCGCCGGATCGACATGTCCCGCATGAGCTCGGCAGCCCAGGCGTCGATCTGCTCGTCAGGCTGGTCTTCCAGACGGCTGCGGTATTCGGGTGGGTCTGCGGACAGGCCGGTCGCGGACACGAAGCTCCTCTCAGGAAGTCGAACGGTGGACGGCCGCGATGATACCTCCCACCCACCCGCCGCTGGCGGCCCACATTTGGCCCCGGACGTTGAGCTTGTTCCAAGACAAACATCATTGTGTGATACCAAACAAGAGGGGACTTGAGCAGGTCCGGCAGATCCCTTCGCGCCGAGCCGGACGGCTAGACTGCCGCTCCATGGACGATCAGACGCCGCTGCCTGTGCTGCGCGGCCGCTCGGTGTACCTCCGCCCGCCGGAGCGCCACGACATTGATGGCTTCGTGCGCTGGTTCAGCGACGCCGACATGTTGAAGTTCATCGGGATGCGCGCCCCGATCAGCCAGGCCATGGAGGAGCGCTGGTTCGACCGCATGCTCGAGACCCAGGGCAAGGATGCCTACCACTTCGTGATCTGCCTGAGGGAAGACAGCCGTCCCATCGGCACGATCGGCTTCTTCGACATCAGCCTCCTGAACGGCAGTGCCGAGGTTGGAATCTCGATCGGGGAAAAGTCGCTCTGGGGGAAGGGCTTGGGCAGCGACGCGATGGAGGCGCTGGTCGACTTCGGCTTCGGGGAGCTCCGCCTCGAGCGCATCAAGCTGCGCGTCTACGAGTACAACACGCGAGCCCGGCGCTCGTACGAGAAGGTTGGCTTCACCCTCGAAGGCACGGAGCGACACGCGACATTCCGTCGGGGCGCCTACCACGACGACCACATCATGTCGATCCTGCGCGACGAGTGGCAGGCTCAGGACCGACCGCGCAGCTGGGAGATGCCGTAGGCGCTGCTCGCGGAGCGTTACCCCTCGCTCCGAGTAGAATCAAACGCATCATGTTCCTCTTTCGCCGCCCTTCGTCCATGCCCACCCCCCAAGAAGCCCTGCCGGGCCGTCCGGCACCCATGACCATCCCGGACCATCACTACGTCAACGGCGCGCCCCTCTCGGCGCCGTGGCCGGAAGGCACTCGCATCGCCGAATTCGCGATGGGCTGCTTCTGGGGTGCCGAGAAGGACTTCTGGCAGCTGCCCGGCGTCGTCTCCACCGGCGTCGGCTACGCAGGTGGCTACACACCCAACCCCACCTACGATGAGGTCTGCTCCGGCCGTACCGGCCACGCCGAGGCCGTTCTGGTCGCACACGACCCGAGCCAGATCAGCTACGAGGAGCTGCTGCGCACCTTCTGGGAGAACCACGACCCGACCCAGGGCATGCGCCAGGGCAACGACACCGGCACGCAATATCGCTCGGCCATCTTTGCCACGGACGCCGAGCAGAAGGCGGCCGCGGAGGCATCCCGGGACCTCTACCAGGAACGCCTGACGGCCGCGGGCTTCGGGCCGATCACCACCGAGATCGCTGACGCGGGGCCGTTCTACTACGCCGAGGCGTATCACCAGCAATACCTGGCCAAGAA
>JBBSGX010000322.1:0-2521 GCA_038253685.1 Candidatus Limnocylindrales bacterium
AGCCGGCGCACCAGCCGAAGACTTCGTCACCGGGCCGGAACCGCGTCACGGCGCCGCCGACGGCCTCGACCTGCCCGGCCACGTCCGTGCCCCGAACGATGTTCTTCGGCTTGCGCAGCCCGTACACCGGGCGGGCGATGTACGGGAGCCCGCTCATGACCGCCCAGTCGGCCGGGTTGACGCCGGCCGCCCGAACGCGAACCAGCACCTCGTGGTCCCCGATCTCGGGCTTGTCGATGTCCCTGCTTTCCAGGACCTCTGCTGAGCCGTACCTGTCTTGAACCATTGCCTGCATCGCTGGTCTCCTGCCGCTGTACGGTGTAAAGTGGTTGATGTCCGGAACTGTACAGTGTAAAGTCGCGGTGTCAACCCCAGGCGCCGCGCGGGGGTCGAAAGGAAGGAAATGACCACGGAAACCACGGAAACCACGAAGGTCGCTCAACGCCGCGTCCCCCTGAGCCGGGAGCGGGTGCTGCATACCGCCATTCAGCTTGCCGATCAGGGCGGGATCGAGTCTCTGAGCATGCGCAAGCTGGGCCAGGAACTCGGGGTCGAGGCGATGGCGATGTACTACCACTTCGCCAACAAGGACGACATCATTGATGGCATCGTCGATCTCGTCTTCAGCGAGATCGATCTACCTGCCGCCGGAGCCGACTGGAGGGCGGCGATGCGCCAGCGGGCGATCTCGGTGCGCGACGCCTTGTTGCGCCATCGCTGGGCGATCGGCCTGATGGAGTCGCGGAGGAATCCCGGTCCAGCGAACCTGCGACACCACGACGCGGTGATCGGCAGTCTTCGGGCTGGAGGGTTCGACATCGCGATGGCCGCGCACGCGTACTCGCTGCTGGACAGCTACATCTATGGCTTCGCCCTGACGACAATGAATCTCCCGTTTGACACCTCCGAGGAGGTTGCCGAGGTGGCGCAGGGCATGCTCGGGCCGTTCCCCATGAACGAGTACCCCCACCTCGTCGAGATGCTCACCGACCACGTCATGACGCCCGGCTACGACTTCGGTGACGAGTTCGAGTACGGACTTGATGTCATCCTCGACGGCCTCGAGCGGGCCCGGGGCCGAACGGCCATCAGACGATCAGGAACACACCGAGCGCGATGAGCCAGATGCATGATCCGCCTCCTACCGGCCGATTCCCTCGACCGCGCGTTGCTCTTCGATCGTGCGTTCGGCCAGCGGCTCCGCCTCCAGGCGATCGTCCGCGATCGAGGCTCCGCTTTCAATCGACCGACCGAATGTCCCGTCGTCGATTCGTTCTTCGGCGCGCTGGACCGCGGCCAGCTGTTCGCGAAGGCTATCGACGATCGCCATGTCCACTCCTTCGGTCTCCAGGTCGGTACCGAGCTCGCCCGCCTCGCCCGTCTGCTGGCGCTGCAGGGAACCCATGGCCTGAATATCGCCCGTCAGATCGCGCAGTGCGCCCTCGATACGTGCTCGCTCAGCGGCAACGAGCTCCTGCGCTCGCTCTTTCTTCATCACGGCCTCCATTTGCAAACTGTGCTACACGGGGGTTCCCTCTTCGAGCCAGCGTCCGAAGACTTCGACGCGATCGGGAGACCATGCCCCGTCGCAGGGCATCGTGCCTCCCTCCAGCCGGATGAGAATGTCGGCTGCGTTCGTGCTGACGTCCTCGTACGACCATAAGTCAAAGGCGAAGAGCATCGCGCCGCGATCGCCTTCACGGAAGAGCGGCTTGATGTGGGTCGCGTAGCTGATGGCCTCACCTGGGCCGGGCAGAGACACGTCGACCTCCTTGCTGGCTCATATCATCGTCCGGGCCGCCCGGCATCTCAACAGGGAGGACCGATACGATGCGTATGCCCCGCAACCGGATCATCGCCGCGCTCGCACTGACCGGCGCCCTGATCGCGACGACCACCGCGGTGGCGGGAGCGTCCGGCAGCACGCCCGCCGGAGCTGTCTTCAACAAGTGGGGCTGGGTCACCGTGCGGAATGGGACGCACGCGGGCAGCTACATCCCCGCGGCGGCTGATCGCGGCAATTGAGCCGGCAAGAAGAACGTCGTGCTGAAGACCGACCTCAACGCTCGGGCGCAGCCAGAAACGCCAACATCACGTTGAGCTCCGAACGGTAGCTGTCACGCCCAGCGTGAACACGCGTCCCCGGAGCACGGCCCGATCCTCGAGCTGGGTGGTCGTGTGGACGTCGTATGCGGCAAGTGGGATCAGGTCCCCCACAGGCAGATAGCGGCGGCCCGGGTCGCCGGCGAGGACCCGTGTGCCGTTGGCCGTCGCTCGACGGAGCCAGAGCAGGACGCGCTCGGCCAGCCCGCCCTCGTACCAGGTGTCACCGGCGAGCAGCACATCGGCTTCGGGCGGATCGTCGTCGAGGAGGTCCCGGCCGATGAACCCGACGCGCACCCCGTTCGCCCGGGCGTTGAGCGCCACCGCCGCCTCCGCGAACGGGTCGATGTCGATGCCGATCGACCTCGCGGCGCCCTCGCGCATCGCGACGATGGCGCACAGGCCGGATCCCGTCGCG
>JBBSGX010000323.1:0-2495 GCA_038253685.1 Candidatus Limnocylindrales bacterium
ATGAACGCGCGACACGGTGGCAATCGACACGCCCGCGTGCCGCGCCACCTCGTAGATCGTCGGCGAGCTCTTCGCCACCAGGCGCCTCCCCCATCGGGCCCGATTCCAGGCGAGCCTCGATCTGGACTGCCGGCGCTCCCGTCGCAGCTCTGCGGTTCGTCCAATCCGCGTGCGCCGCTGCTGAAAGCGCTTACAGCCGACGGAGCATGAGCCTGGCTGCGTTGCAGGGGAACCGGTCAGGCGCCGGTACGGATTACGAGCGTCTTGCAGCCGTGAGCCGCGGACGACACTCAGCCCCCACCCCAGACGACCCCGTTCTGCTGTCTGGTCCGGGACCTTCGGGTGGTGTGCGGCGCAGTCTGTCTCCGCGACGGTGCATGGACGAGGATGAGATCGGGACAGCCGATCGCTGCTCCCGCTCGGACGACTGCGCAGCTGGCTACCGATGACGCGCATCTCCGCAGCGAGTTTTCCGCATGGCTGGAGTCCCGTCCCGCTTCGACGCCCGAGGCTGGCGGACCTGCCCGCCATCGCGGGAGGCGTCTCAGCCGCCACGGGCCTGATCGCCCTGGTCGGCTGGACCTTCCATGCCACCCTCATGACGACGGTCGTGCCGCGTGCCGTGGCGATGAAGCCCAATACTGCCCTCGCGCTCGTGCTCATTGGCGTGGGCCTGGCAATCATCTCCGGTCGCTGCGTGGCGCGCGGCGACGGCGCATCGGGGTCGGGCTCGTCCTCGCCGCAGCCGCGATCGGGTTGGCGACCGCCCTGGAATACGTGACCGGTCGCAGTCTCGGGATCGACGAGATCCTGTTTCGCGGGTTCCTCGCCGACGCCGGTGGGCCACCCGGCCGAATGGCGCCGCTGACGGCCACCTGCCTCTGCCTCCTTGGCGGTGCCGCGTCGGTCGCAACCTTCGGAGCCGGTCGGCGCCTCGTCCTCGTGCTCGCAACCGCAGCCATCGTGATCTCCGGCCTGAACCGGTTCAACTTCGTCTTCGCTGCCGCAGCTCCGTCATTCCTCGCGGGCTACGCCGAGATGGCCGGCTTCACGGCCGTCGCGATGTGTTGCCTGGGTTTCGGGGTCCTCGGGCTCCTCGGCCCTGCCAGCCCGTTGGTCCCGCTCGCCGGCCGCTCTGCCACCGCCCGACTGTCACGGCGGCTGCTGGCCGTATCCATCGTCGCGCCGATCATCATGGCGTGGGCGCGTATCGAGGGCCAGAATCTCGGCTTGTACGACACCGCGTTCGGGACCTCATTGATGCTCGTCGGGACCATGGCGATCGTCGTCGTGACGATCATTCGGTCGGCCCGTTGGGCGACCGAGCCGGACGTCCAGCGCGAAAGGGCGGAAGTGGAGCGCGACCAGTTCTTCGAGATGTCGCTGGACATGCTGGTCGTGACGGGCACGGATGGCGTCTTCCGCCGTGTCAATCACGCCTGGGTCGCCGCCTTCGGCTACCAGGCGGCCGAGGTCGAGGGACGACCATGGACCGACTTCATTCATCCGGACGACCTCGAACGAACGATCGCACAGGCTGATCGCAACCTGGTCCAGGGCGAGCCAGCCGTTGCATTCGCGAATCGCTACCGCTGCAGCGACGGAAGCTACCGTTGGCTCGAGTGGATGTCGCAGGTTGCCCCGGGAGGCGGGGTCGCGTTCGCGGTCGCTCGCGATGTGACGGTCCGCCACGGGGACGATGAGCGCCGTGCCAAGGAGCGCCGGGTTCTCCGGGCGCGCAACGAGAGCCTGACCGACCAGGCGGCGCACGACCCGCTGACGCTGCTTCACAACCGCCGTTACTTCGAGATCGCGGTCGAGCGCCTCGAGCGCGAGTGGGGACGGCGGCCGGTCGCCGAACGACCGCCGGCGGCGGTGATCGTGTTCGACCTCGACCATTTTGGCGAGATCAACAAGCAGCACGGGCATCAGTCCGGCGACGCCGTCCTGCGCGTCTTCGGCGCCATCCTGCGAAAGCGGTTCCGCGATCGCGATCTGCTGGTCCGCTACGGCGGCGAGGAGTTCGTGGCCGTTCTGGAGGGGGCCACCTCCGCCGACGCGGCCCGAATCGCCGAGTCGGTACGGACGACGCTCGAGGGAACGACCGTCGACTCGACCAGCGGCGGGCTCCATGTGACTGTTTCCGCTGGCGTTGCCCAGCTCGGGGACGAGCGCGATATCTCGGCTGGTCTCAGGGCGGCTGACGTCTGGCTCGCCCAGGCAAAGCGGGCTGGACGCAACCAGGTCGTCGGGCTCTGAGCCTCCGGACTGACCTGGCCGGTGCTGAAATCCGTCGGCTTCGACAGTCAGACTGCGAGCGGCCTATCTCCAACCACGAGCCAAAGCCAACTCACCGGACCGCGGTCGCGCCCCCTGTCGGCGCCACGGGCCAGAACAAGGAAGCCAAAGCACTCCCTCAAGGCCGCATCAGGTTCCCTTCTCCGAGTAATGGAGGCGACGACCGGATTCGAACCGGTGAATAGAGGTTTTGCAGA
>JBBSGX010000324.1:0-2488 GCA_038253685.1 Candidatus Limnocylindrales bacterium
GATCGGAGCGTTCCCGGACGTGGAGGGTGAGCGGCACCTGGTCAAGGGCATCCCCGGCTCGCCGCCGGATCTGCGCGAAGCGATCGTGGGCTGCCCGTTTGCGGACCGCTGCCCGCTGGTCATCGGGCGCTGCCGTGTCGAAACGCCCGCCCTGCGCGCCGTTGGCCCCGATCATCTGGCCGCGTGCCACCTCGCCAAGGTCGAGGACGCGGCATGACCGAGCCCATCCTCTCGGTCGTCGACCTCCGCGTCGAGTACCCGCCGTCGCGCGCGTCACGGGACCGCCTTGGACGCGGCAAACCGGTGAGGGCAGTGGACGGCGTCTCGCTGGATGTGCGTCCCGGCGAGATCGTGGGGCTGGTCGGCGAGTCGGGCAGCGGCAAGACGACCGTGGCCAACGCATTGCTGCGCCTGATCGAGCCGAGCGGTGGCCAGATCGTCCACCGCGGAACGGACATCACGCGGCTGCGCGGCGGCGAGCTGCGGCGCCTCCGGAAAAGCTTCCAGATGATCTTCCAGGACCCGTATGAGTCCCTTGATCCGCGTCAGACCGTCGCCCAGATCGTGGCTGAGCCGCTCCTTGTCCACGGGATCGGCGCCACCAGCGAGGAGCGGCTGCGCACCGTCGCTGCATCACTCTCCTCGGTGGGCCTCAACCCCCCTGGGGACTTCCTCGGGCGCTATCCGCACCAGCTGTCCGGCGGCCAGCGCCAGCGCGTCTCGATTGCGGCCGCGATGGTCCTCGAGCCGGATCTGGTCGTGGCCGACGAGCCCGTTTCGATGCTGGACGTATCGGTTCGTGCCGGGATCCTCCAGCTGCTGCTGGACCTCTGCCAGCAGCGTGGGTTTGGGTGCCTGTTCATCACCCACGATCTGTCGCTCGCGTGGGTGCTGGCCGATCGGATCGCCGTGATGTACCTGGGGCGTGTGGTCGAGATCGGGCCTGCGAATTCGGTGATCCGCCACCCGGTCCATCCATACACTGTGGCCCTGGTCTCGGTCATCCCGGTGCCGCATCCGCGCGGCGATCGGGAGCCCGTGGTTCTCTCCGGCGAAACGCCCTCTCCTGCCGACGCCCCGGCTGGTTGCCGCTTCCACCCGCGCTGCCCGCTGCGGCGTCAGCTCGGGAATCCGCCCATCTGTGAGCAGGCCGATCCGGCGCTGCTGCCCATCGCGGACGGCCACATGGCCGCCTGCCACTTTGCCAAGGAGGCGCACGTTGACGGTCCAGCAGGCTGAACTCGAGGAGCTCCTCTCCGACCTGGTGCGGATCGATTCGGTCACGCCGTGGCTCATCCCCGACGGAGCGGGTGAGGGCGCAATCGCGCGCCACATCGCTGACTGGCTCTCGCCTCTCGGCGTGGAGGTGTCGCTGGACGAGGTCGAGCCGGGGCGCCCGAACGTGGTCGCTCGGCTGCACGGCACGGGCGGCGGGGCGAGCCTCTGCCTCAACGCCCACTCGGACACCGTCGGCTATCGGAACTGGGCCGAACGGGCACTGAAGCCGGAGCGGCAGGGTGACCGCCTGATCGGGGTCGGCGTGGCGGACGACAAGAGCTCGGTCGCCATCGGCATGCTGGCCCTGCGCGAGATCGCCCAGTCGGGAGGACGACCGCGGGGGGACGTCGTCTTCGCCGCGACCATCGACGAGGAAGGCAGCTCCGTCGGGACGATGGACCTCGTTCGCCGCTACCGGTATGACAACGCGATCATCCTGGAGCCCGACGCCGTCGGTCGGGCGATCGTGGAGCACCAGGGGTTCGGATGGGTCGACGTGATCGTCCACGGCCGTGCGGCGCATGGATCGGCCCCGGAGAACGGCATCGACGCCATCGTGCACATGGCCGAGGTCGTGCGCGGGCTCGCGGGCCTGTACCGCACGTTCGAGGCCGCGCCGGATCCCCGCAACGGCATCACGGTCCTCCACACGGGCACGATCAGCGGTGGCACCGACTACGCCACGTACCCCAGCCGATGCGTGCTCGGCATCGAGATCGGCACGCAGCCCGGAGAGAAGCTGGCAAACCGCGTGGCAGACATCGAACGTGTCTTCGACGCCGTCCGTGGCCGCTACCCGGCATTCTCTGGCGAGATCAAGGTGAACATCGAGCGGGATCCCTTCAAGGGCGCCGGGAACGAGGGCCTCATCGCCGCCGCACGCGAAGCCACCCGGCAGGTGGCCGGGCGCAACCTGGCGGAAACGGGTTTGAACGCCTGGACCGATGCGGCCCTCATGCAGGACGCCGGCATCCCGACAATCCTGCTGGGCGCCGAGGGCGGCAACTTCCATGCCCCGGACGAATGGGTTTCGCTGCCGGAATGCGTCCAGATGGTCGAGATCATCCGGCAGACGGCGCTGCGCGTCTGCGCCTGAAGTCTGGGCGGACAGGTTCGGCCGCGGGAGAGCGTGTGCCGGGGCCCCCGGCCGCCTTGCGGGCCTCGTGGTTCGCCCATGCGGGGTTTTGCGCGTTTTGCTGCACCCAAAAAA
>JBBSGX010000325.1:0-2480 GCA_038253685.1 Candidatus Limnocylindrales bacterium
GGCGTGACCGTCGTGGCCTCGGCCGGCAACGAAGGCCCCTCGGCCTACGCAACCGGGTCCCCGGCAGTGGCCACGCGGGTCATCGCGGTCGCGGCTATGGATGCGCAGGAGAGCTTCCCCGGCGCCACCATCCACCTGGCCACCCAGGGCAACGTGGACGCGATCAACGCGAATAGCGGTCCATTGCCGGTCAGTGGCACGATCAACCGGTTTGCGGACGATCCTTCGACGACCGGAGACACGACCACCGGGGAGGGCTTCGAGAACCTCGGATGCTTCCCTGCGGACTACACGTACAACGGGTTCGTGGCGGGCCAGATCGCCGTCGTCGATCGCGGAATCTGCGCTCGCGTTCAACGCGCTCAGGAGGGCCAGTCAGAGGCCGCTGCGGCCGTGGTCATGATCAACAACACAAACGGCTTCCCGCCGTTCGAGAACTCCATCGCCGGCGTGACCATTCCGTTCCTCGGTGTGAGCCTGGCCGACGGCCCGAAGTTCGACACGGACAACAACACCAGCGCCTCCGCAACATCGGCGGGCGACATCCCCAATCCGACCTACAAGCACACGGCTGACTTCACCTCGGGCGGTCCGCGCCGCGAGGACCTGATGATCAAGCCGGATGTCGCAGCTCCGGGCGTGTCCGTCTTCTCGGCCGATGGCGGCACGGTGGCGCAGGGCAAGAGCCTCTCCGGCACCTCGATGGCCTCTCCGGCCACCGCGGGCGTCGCGGCTCTCGTCAAGCAGGCCCATCCGAGCTGGTTTGCCCGCGACATCAAGGCCGCCATCGTCGGCACCGCCTCGCCCGGCAAGCTCGACCCGTATGACCTGCGACTCGCAGGCTCCGGTCTGGCGACTCCACGCAAGGCGGTGGACACGCAGAGCCTCATCTACACCGATCCGGGCTCCTCGAGCCTCACGTTCAGCTATCACCAACCCTCCGGAGGGCCGGGCTCGACGGCCTACCAGCAGACCAAGAGGTTCAGGCTCCGCAACACGGGTGGAACGCCCCTCACCTACAACTTCAGCAACGCGTTCAACACGCCGGACCTCGGTCTGGTTGTCGACATCTCCCCGTCATCGGTCGTTGTTCCCGCCCATAGCTCACGCGGCGTCGACGTGACGCTCAGCATGAGCGAGGCCGACGCGACGGCCCTTCCGGACGTGTCCCCCGGGCATGCGCCTGATCTCGCCGCAGATGACTTCGGGCAGCTGTACACGCCGCTCCTGTACATCGCCGGAGCCATCACCGCCACGCCGACCACCTCATCGGCGGGCGTGTACTCGCTGCGCGTCCCGTGGCTGGTAGGCCCGCGTGGCACGTCTGCGGTTCAGGACCTGCCCGGCAGCCGGACGCCCTGGGTGAAGCAGGGCGTCTTCCGCAAGAGCTCGATCCGGGTCAAGAACTTCGGCCTCCATGCCGGCATCGCCGATGTATACCAGTGGGGCCTCATGGACGCCAACGACGGCCTCGACGGTATTGACCTTCGCGCGGCCGGCGTGCAGTCGGTCGACCCGACCGTCTGCGACTCATCTGCGCCCGCGGCGGATCGCTGCATGATCTTCGCGGTCAATACGTGGGGTCGCTGGAGCAATGCGGCAGAGAACCTCTTCGAGGTCGACATCGATACCAACCACGACGGTCTCGCCGACTTCGCAATCGTCGGCATCGACGCTGGATTCCTGCTCGGCGTCTTCACCGGCGTCGAGGTCGCCGCGATCTTCGATCTCGGCACTGGCGCTCTCGCAAACCTGTACTTCGCATCAGCGCCGACGAACGGATCCACCCTGTTGCTGCCGGTGCTGACGAGCGATCTCGGCCTGTCCGCGTCAGGCGACCAGAACTTCGAATACGCCGTCGCGTCGCAGGACTTCTACGACTTCGACGTCGTCCAGGCCGACGGCATGGGCACCGGCAGCGATCCTGCCGAGGCCTCGTCGATCGCCAAGTACAACGCTTTCCACCCGGCTCTTTCCAACGGTCAGTTCGTGCCGCTGAACCCGGGTGATCACTTCAAGCTTCCGCTCAAGGTCCACTTGAGCATGTACCAGCCTCTGCGAGGCATGCTGGGCTGGCTCATCGTGACCGAGGAAGACAGGAACGGCGAGTCCCAGGCCGACATGGTGCCGGTCGGACACGTGCCGCACTAGGTGATGTGAGGCGCTTCCAGCGCTGATCGCAGAGGCCCCCGGCACGTGCCGGGGGCCTCTTCTTGTGCGGCGATGTCTCATTCGATCCGTCACCTCGGGGACTGGCCAGACCCATGGCCCAAGCCATGTCAGTGCCGGTAGCAAAAACCGAGACCACGGGCGCCTCTACGCATTGGCGGCCCAGCCCGGCCGCGCTCAAGTGGCTCGGGCGTGGGCCAAGCAGGCCCAATTCGACCATTTCGAGCGTGATCCGCCTTGCCATGACAGGCGCCGGCCCTTGTTCGAGCGCGACCGACCAAGCCAGTCCTGACGCGCCCGGTTATCTACAC
>JBBSGX010000326.1:0-2468 GCA_038253685.1 Candidatus Limnocylindrales bacterium
CGCCACCGCGGCCACGATCCGCTCGGGTACCGCAGCCTGCGCGACGTATCGGGCCACCTGGTGCATCCGCGTCAGCTGGTCATCGTGCCCGAGGAAGCGGCCATCGTGCGTCGCGTGTTCCACGAACTCGGGCAGCGCTCGATGGCCGAGGTGGCCGAGTTGTTGAACCGCGATGGCGTGGCCCACCGCGGCCTCTGGACTCGCGAGTCGGTCAAGGACATCCTGCGCCGGGGTCGCATGTATCTCGGCTTCGTCATCGAGAAGCGCGGCCGGGACGAACGACCCGGTCAGCACGAGCCGATCCTCACTGAGGCCGAGTACCGCACTACCATGGCCGCCATCACGGCGCGCACCCGGATGGGCAACAAGCCACGACCGTTCCGTCACTACGTGCTGCGCGGTCTCGTGGTGTGCTCGTGCGGCACGCGGATGCGCGGCGAGGCACACCTGCAGCGCGGCACGGAGCGCCGCTACTACCGCTGCCCGACCCTCGGCTGCCGCGCCCGGCGCTGCCCGGCCGACCTCGTCGAGGAGTTCGTGATGACGACCATCGCTCAAGCCATCCTGCCGTCCTCGGTCATCGACGCGGCGCGCGCCGAGCTACGTCGGCGAGTACAGACCCCGCATGTCGCTGTCGCCGGCCGCCAACGCGCGCGACTCCTCACCCGCCTCGAGAAGCTCAAGAAGCAGCACGGTTGGGGGGACATCACCGACGCGGACTACCAAGCCGAACGGGACGCCGTGCAGGTCGCTCTGCAGGACTTGCCGGACGACGACCGGATCAAGGCCTTCGACGCCTACCGGACCCGCCTCCTGGAGCTGCCTGACGCCATCGCGGCGGCCTCGCCGGCGCGCCAGGAGGAACTTAGCCGGATCGTCGTCCAACAAGTGGTCGTGCGGGACCGTCGGGTACAGTGGATCGACTGGACACCGCCCGTGCGACCCTTCTTGGTAAGACAGCGGGAGTGCCCCCAAGGGGATTCGAACCCCTGATCTCCACCTTGAAAGGGTGGCGTCCTAGGCCTCTAGACGATGGGGGCAGGCGCGCCCGAGTTTAGCAAGCGAGCCCGCGCTACTCCCCGCTGCGGAGGTCGGCCAGCCGCGTGGGTTCGAAGCGGATGTCCTCGAACGTGACCGTGCAACCGTCGCTGGTTGGCGACTGGGCAAGGAAGCCGACCTGCGGCGCCTCCCCGGTGTCGAGCGCGAAATGCCGCACGAGCTGCCACGTCGTGCCGTCGGTCGAGGCGTGGAACGCCCAGGCCGGGCCTGCGCGCGCGACCCGCAGCCAGACCGTCTTTGCGTCGATCGGCATCGAGTTCGCATCGTCCGAGAGGCCGCGCGTCACGACCGAGACGACCATCGGCTGGCGCTGCGGCGAGTACTCGAAGCAGAGCTTCGCCCAGCGTCCATCGCCACCGTGGACCAGCAGCACGCCTGCGTCAAACGCGGCGGCGAACGCTACGGTGACCATCGCGCTGAGCGTGAAATCGCCCTCGATCGGCCCGAGAAGCCTGGCGGCATTGAGCGTCGGCTCTCGGCCCCCCGGATCGATGAACATGTCGGTCCGTGGCCCGGCCTCGATGGTCAACTGCTTCCCGTTCCGGGCACTCCAGCGCACCGGCAGTACGTGCCAGTGGAGCTCGCCAGGCAGCGCGGCCAGCGTCATGGCCTCGCCCGACCCGCCCACCACCGGAGCGCCGTCCTCCGCCGCGCTCACGCCTGCGACAGAAGGCCGAAGATCACGGCCGCTGCCAGCGCCCCCGACGCTCCCAGCGCGAACAGGCCGCCGAACAGACCACCGAGGATGGCGCGCCCTCCGTTCCCGTTGCGCCCGGCTCGGACCGCCCCTGCCGCGAGCGTCAGGCTCAACAGCGCCGTCGTCACGCCGAGGACGGCGAGGGCTGCGACGGTAATGGCGATCGACTGCGAGCCACGGGCGACCAGCAGGCTGTAGGCGGCGACCGCCGCCGATCCCATCAGCGCGATCAGGAGCACGACACGAAAGGGCGTCACGATGCTTCCCCTGGCCTCCGGTGGTAGGTCGCGATCCCGCGGCCCGTATTCGCCATACGGGTCCGGAGGCACGCCCCGGCCCGGCGGCGGGTAGCTCCCGTAGGGGTCCGGCGGCACGCCTGAAGGGACACCTCGACCGGGCGGTGGGTAGCTACCGTAGGGGTCCGGCGGCACGCCTAGAGGCACACCTCGACCCGGCGGTGCGTAGCTCCCGTACGGGTCCGGCGGCTGATCGCGACGCTCCGTCACGCGGCGTCTCCGAGCGTGCGGTGGTAGACGGCGACCTTGTATTCGAGCCGAGGACGGCGCATTCCCTGCGCGACGAGCGTCCCGGGCGGTCCAAAGCCCTCGACCAACAGGTCGTGCGCCTGCTCGAGGGATTCGAACGTCCACCAGCAATGCAGCACGCGGACTTTGAAGTCGTGAACCAGGAACCAGCCATCGCGGCGGCTCCA
>JBBSGX010000327.1:0-2457 GCA_038253685.1 Candidatus Limnocylindrales bacterium
ACGGCCAATCACGGGATCCAGCCGCCCGCGTTCACGTCCGTCTCCACCACGGCACTGGTGGGAACGGCGGATCCGAACTCGATCGTGGAGGTGTACCGCGCATCTCGCGCCGTTGGCGCGTTCGGGCTTCCTACTGTGTTCATCGGCTCGGCAAGTGCTGGCCCGGACGGGATCTGGGCGATGGCCGTGAGCCTGCCCAATAGTGATCGGATCACGGCACTGCAGACCGATGTCTCGGGCGATACGTCACAACTTGCATCTAACGTGCTCGTGGGGGCGCCGCCGCCCCCTCAGCCCGATCTGATCGCGTCGGATGATTTCGAGCGAACCGTCTCGCCCGGCTGGGGCGCGGCGACCCAGGGTGGCGCATGGGCCCTGATCGGGGCCGAGACTGATTTCTCTGTTTCTGGTGGACTGGGCCGCATGAACATCGCCGCGAATGTCACGCGGGAGGCGCGGTTGCCAATCAACAGGGCTGATGTCAATCTCGCGGGCCAAGTCAGCTTCGATCGACTTTCAGCGAGCGCCAGCGCGAGTCTGTTTGCCTACATCGTCGCGCGTGCGAACGACAACACGTGCTATCGGACGACGATCCGCGTTGCGAGCAGCGGCGCGGTCTACATCAAGATGACCAAGTCGCTCAACAATGTTCAGTCGGACGTTCGACCCGAGATCAACACCGGCGTCTTGACGACTGGTGGGGGCGCCTTGCGCTTCAGGTTCCGAATCGTCGCTAATCACCTCCAGTTCCGCGCCTGGAACGCCACTGGCCCTGAGCCAACCACGTGGAACAGCGAAGCGGACGACTCGTCGGTCCCGGCTGCCGGCTCAGTCGGGCTCCGGGCGTACATCAGTGGCAACACACCGAACGGTCCGGTCCAGGTGTCGTTCGACAATTACGAAGTCCGCGTGCCTTAACGGTAGAAGGACGATCCCGCCTCGGTGACGGTCGACCCGCAACCAGGTCCACAACGGCAGCGGCGGGACCCCGACCGAGTCCCATTGCCGCCTTTGCCGGCTTACGAGATGGGCGGGGGAGCGCCGGCGGCAAGCAGCGGAGCGGCCTGTTCTAGTGGGTCGACTGCGACCAGTCGCTCATCACAGACCCCAGAAGCACGCCCCGGTGCCCGTCGTGAGCCAGGCGTCCGTATGGCGCAAGCTGGGTGCGGCATGGTCAGGGCCAGCGATTCCGGGCAGTCCAGGGTCTCCGCACGAGAGGCGTTGCGAGTGGTCACCGGGTTACGGCCGAAAGTACCGGTATAGATATTGACTTCCGTACCAGTCGCGTCCACGATCCGTAGTCAAGGAGTCACCCAGAACTCCGCCCCGGCATTGACCGCTCATCGTGCCGGCCTCTCGGTCATGAACATGGAGATCCACGCATGTCTCGAACGTTGTCCGCGGCGCTGTCCTCGGTACTGCTCGCCTTGCTCATCGGCGGACTGACCGCTCCGGTCATGGCTTCTCCGATGGCGAGGAGCTCGGTCGCCGTGAGCATCCCGCGGGCGACCACAGCCGAACGTCCCTTCGTGGTCAAACTGCGGCTGCCCTCGGGCGCCTCCGCACTCGACGGCCGGCTGCTCGTCGATCCCACTGTCGGTGACCTGTGGGGCGTGGCGCCCGTGGGCGGTGGCACGGCACTGCGTCCCGAGCGCATCGCGGGCGGATACGCCTTCGGCGCCTACGGGCTGCATGCGCGCAACGGCCAGACCGTCGTGCGTCTCGTCATGTCCGCACACCGCAGCGGCAAGCTCCAACTGCGGGTTGCCATCGACGCGGTCGCCGACGGCCTGGGACGGCGCGTCGGAGCTGCGCAGGTCGGCCTGGGAACCATCGGGGTAGCCGGTGGTTCGCGAGTGCATGCCGCTCCCGCTGCCGCGAACAGCTGGCACGTCGCGCCGACGCGTCCTGCGACGGCGACGCGCGAGCTCCAGCCTGACGGCAAGTTCAACCGCCAGGACCTCGACGCGGCGCGCCTCGACTGGGTCCTCAGTCGTCTCCATGGCAGCGCGTGCGGCACTGCCCTCGAGGGCGACGCCAACGCCGATGGCTGCGTCGATATCGTCGACCTGCAGGCCGTGCTGGCAGCCCAGGGCCGCCGCGTGGTTGGCGCCGGCGGCGCCACGGCGATCAAGCCCAATGCGCCAACCTCGGGGAACTTCACCTTCACCGTCACGAGCACCGCCGACACTCCCGATGCGACCCCCGGCGACGGCCTCTGCGCCGATTCCATCGCGCGCTGCACGCTGCGCGCCGCGATGACCGAGGCGAGCTGGGTTGCCGGCAACGACCTGATCCAGTTCAACCTTCCGGGCAACGCACCGGTGACCATCCAGCTATCAGGTCGCCTGCCCAACATCGGGTCCCGCGTGGGCACCGTGACGATCGATGGCTACACCCAGCCGGGCAGCCACCCCAACACCGCCACTGTCGGCTCCAACGCCCTTCCCGGCGTGG
>JBBSGX010000328.1:0-2453 GCA_038253685.1 Candidatus Limnocylindrales bacterium
TCGACGGTGCACTGGTCGGGGGCGCCAGTCTGAAGGTCGAGGAGATGGCCGGCATCGTGGCCCGAGCCGCACTGACGGCCTCTGCGCGCGCCGAGGCGGCGAGCGTCCGCTGATCGCCAGATCGAGGCCCACCTGATGGAGCGGGCGAACGTCAGGCCGCGGCCGCTCGTGCTCATCGTGATCGACGGGTTCGGCCTCGGCCGCGATCCGTCGGTGGATGCGATCGCCGCCGCCCGCATGCCCGCATGGCGGGGACTGCTTGCCACATGGCCCCATGCCCGGCTCGAGGCGTCCGGGCCGGCGGTCGGCCTGCCGCCCGGGCAGATGGGTAACAGCGAGGTGGGCCACCTCAACCTGGGTGCGGGTCGGCCCGTGCTCCAGGACCTGCCACGCATCGATGCCGCCATCGTGGACGGCTCGTTCTTCACGACTCCGGCCCTGCTGCACGGGGTGGGACGCGCCAGCCGCGACGGCCGGCGACTCCACCTGGTCGGTCTCATCGGCCCCGGTGGCGTGCACGCGAACGATCGGCACGCGGTGGCCATCGCGCAGCTGGCCAGGGAGCACGGCGTGGCGGATGTCGTGGTCCACCCGCTGCTCGACGGACGCGACACGGCGCCGCGATCGGCCGCGGCGTTTCTCCCGGATTTCGGCCGACGCCTGGCCGACGCTCACCCGGGCGCCCGGATCGCGACGATCGCCGGGCGCTACCACGGCATGGACCGTGACCGGCGCTGGGATCGGACCAAGACCTTCTACGACGCCATGGTTCACGGCGACGGGCTGCATGCGCCGACCGCCGAGGCCGCCCTGGCCGACGCCTACGAACGCGGTGAGAATGACGAATTCGTGGAGCCGACCGTCATCGAGGGCGTGGACGGACGCGTCCGCGATGGCGACGTGGTGATTCACTTCAACTTCCGCGCAGATCGCGCCCGGCAGCTGACGCACGCCCTCGCCGATGGAGAGTCCTTTGACGCGTTCGAGCGGGGTGCCCGACCGCGAGACCTGCTGGTCGTCACGCTGGCCGAGTACGAGGAGGGCCTGCCGGTCGAGGTTGCCTTCCCGCCGACCGTCGTCACGAGCCTCGCCGAGATCTTTTCCGGCCTCGGTCTGCGACAGCTGCACGTTGCCGAGACGGAGAAGTACGCCCACGTCACCTACTTCTTCAACGGCGGCGTGGAGGCGCCATGGCCCGGTGAGGAGCGCATCCTGATTCCCAGCCCCAGGATCGCCACGTACGACCTCCAGCCGGAGATGAGCGCCGATGGCGTGACGGACGCCCTGGTGGAGGCCATCGAAGGCGACGCCTTCGACTTCATCGTCGCCAACTTCGCCAACCCCGACATGGTCGGCCACACGGGCGTCTGGGATGCGGCCGTGACTGCCTGCGAGGTGGTCGACACCTGTCTCGGACGCGTGGCGTCCGCCGTGCTCGCGCGCGATCGCCGCTCCGCGGCAGACGGTGGGCCGGTGGCGCTGCTGTGTATCACCGCGGACCACGGCAACGCGGACGAGATGCGCGACCCCGCCGGCAACCCGGTCACCGCGCACTCCCTCAACGCGGTGCCGGTGCTGCTGGCTGGTGAGGCTGCCGCCGGCCTGCGCCTGCACGACGGCGTCCTGGCGGACGTGGCTCCCACGCTGCTGGAGCTCATGCACGTGCCCCGGGCGGATGGCATGACGGGGCGCTCCCTGATCGATCGGTGACGCACACTACCAAGCGGAGAGCCAGGCCCGTGCTATCCTTCGCCCTCGCTCGAACCGCCTCGGAGGACCTTCCCGAACCATGCCCGTGATCGTCGGCCTGGCCCAGATTCTCGTCTGCATCGGCCTGATGGCCGCGGTCCTGCTCCAGTCGCGCGGCGCGGGACTTGGCGCCACATTCGGTGGCGATTCGTCCGTCTACCGCAGCCGGCGCGGCGTGGAGAAGCGCCTCTTCCAGTTCACGATCATCCTGGCGTTGCTGTTCGTCGGCGTATCGCTGATCACCTATTTCTACTCCACGGCGGCGGCGACTGCTACCGGCGGCTGACCCGTGCTAGCATGGCGCCTCGCTTCGGGGCCGGACGATTCGTCGACCGGTGCCGCCTTTGCCGAGGTGGCGGAATAGGTAGACGCGCTAGGTTCAGGACCTAGTGGCCGCAAGGTCGTGTGGGTTCAAGTCCCTCCCTCGGTACCAGTCCCTCAGAGGCAGAAGCGATTCGTGCCCAGGTGGCGGAATTGGTATACGCGTACGTTTGAGGGGCGTATGAGGCAACTCATCCGGGTTCAAGTCCCGGCCTGGGCACCAATTCCAAGAGACAACGCAGGACGGCGGCCTCCAATGGGCCGTCGTTTCCCATTCCGCGGCGCATGTACGATCGACGCCTGCACGGGCGGTTAGCTCAGCTGGTCAGAGCGCCTCGCTTACACCGAGGAAGTCGGGGGTTCGAGTCCCTCACCGCCCACCA
>JBBSGX010000329.1:0-2443 GCA_038253685.1 Candidatus Limnocylindrales bacterium
CGCAAGCTGCTGTTCAGCGGCGAGACCTGGGTCGCGTCCTGAGCCTGCCCCAACCCACGATCCGCGCCGACCACGAGGAGCCCATCGAGTGATCTGCCCGGTCTGCGGCTTCGACAACATCCAGGGCGTCGATGAGTGCGAGAACTGCGGTGCGGACCTGCGCACCGTCGATATTCCGCGGCCCGCGGGCGGGCTGGAGGAGCGCCTGGTGCGGGATCACCTGCAGGACGTTCGCAGCCGCGCGCCGGTCATGATCGCGCCCGAGACACCCGTGCGCGTGGCGGTCCGGCGCATGCAGCAGGATCGCATAGGCTGCCTGCTGGTCGGCGACGCCGGGAGGCTCGTCGGAATCTTCACCGAGCGTGATGCCGTCCTCAAGCTGGCCGGCCGCGCCATGCAGGGCATCAACGTCGCGGACGTCATGACGCCCGATCCGGTCGTGCTTCGCACCGAGGACACGATCGCGGTCGCGGTCCACAAGATGGCCGTCGGCGATTTCCGCCACATCCCGCTGGTCGAGGACGGACGCGTCAAGGGCATCGTCACCGCGCAGGATCTGTTCCGCCACATCCTCCAGATCCTTGGGTGATCCCACTCCGGGGCGTGGCACAGTCGCGGTTCTTGCCGACGACCTGATCTGGGCGTCCAGGCTGATCGAGGGGGTGCGCCGCGCCGGTGGGACGCCGGTGCGGCTCTCGTCTGAGGCTGAGCTCGACACGGTGCTCGAGGCTGACGCCGGCGCCGAACTCGGACCGGAGGAGGTCGGTCGGGCGCTGGTGGGGGTCGTGGTCGACCTGTTCGGTCGCCGGTACGACGGCGTTGCGGCGGTGGAACGAGCGAAGTCGGCAGGAAAACCGGTCATTGCCGTGGCACAGCACGACGATCAGGTGACGCGGAAGCGGGCGTTGAACGCAGGCGCGGCTCGTGTCTTCTCCTACGCCAAGTTCTTCACCGACGGTCCGCGGCTCGTCGAGGGCTGGCTGCTGGCCACCACTGCGGAGGCAACCCGATGAGCGCCCCCGCGACGCCGACCGCGAATCCGACGATCGCGCCGAAGCGCCACGAGGAGCGATTGCAACGAGCCCAGGCTGCCCTGGCCGATCGGGGCGCCGGCGCCCTTCTCGTCGGCGTCGGGACCGACCTGCGCTGGCTGATCGGGCACGAGGCGATGCCGCTCGAGCGGCTGACGATGCTGGTGCTGCAGCCCGAAGGTCGCCCGACGCTGGTCGTGCCGCGCCTGGAGGCGAGCTCCGCGCGGGCGGCGTCCGGCGTCCAGGCCGGGCTGGTCGATCTCGTGACCTGGACCGAGATCGAGGACCCGATCCGCAACGTCGCGTCCGCCCTGCGTCACGGCGCCAGCCATTCCGGCGCCGAGCTGCTGGTCTCGGACTCGCTGCGCGCGGCGTTTCTGCTGAAGCTGCAGGCCGGAATCCCGAACGCCCGATTCGGCCTGGCCTCGGCCGTCACGAGTCCGCTGCGGCAGATCAAGGACGCCGAGGAGCTCGGGCTCCTGCGTGCTGCCGCGCACGCCGCCGACCGCACGGTCAAGGCGATCTCCTCCGGGCGGCTGGTCGGTCGCGCCGAATCGGAGGTGGCACGCGAGGTGGCACTGCGCCTCGTGGAAGAGGGCCACGATGAGGCCTCGTTCCAGATCGTGGCGAGTGGGCCGAACTCCGCCTCGCCGCACCACGGGGCCGGCGACCGCGTCATCGAGGCCGGTGAGCCCATCGTGATCGACATCGGCGGTCGCGTCGGCGGCTACTACTCGGACATCACGCGGACCGTCTGGGTGACGGGCGGCGACGACGCCCGCGGCCCCGACGATACGTTCCGCAACCTCTTTGCCATCCTGTATCGAGCGCAGGAGGCAGCGCGCGCGGCCATCGCACCCGGCGTGCCGTGCGAGGCGATCGACCGGACGGCACGAGACATCATCGACGCGGCCGGCCACGGCGAGCACTTCTTCCACCGGACGGGGCACGGCATCGGCCTCGACGGCCACGAGGATCCGTATCTGGTCGCCGGGAACTCGGCGCCGCTGGCCGTTGGCAACGCGTTCAGTGTCGAGCCTGGCATTTACCTGGAAGGCCGCTCCGGCGCCCGCATCGAGGACATCCTTGCCTGCGGCCCAGATGGCCCGGACGAACTCAACCAGCTGGATCGCGGGCTCGCCATCGTGAGCGGCGTCTAGGCGGCGATCGGGGCAGGGCACGCGACCGGATGTATGATCGCGGACGGTTCCGGAACGAGCGGGACCGGGAAAAGCGATGGACATTTCCGCCGGCGGCCGCCCGCCGCCGTCAACGAGACGATGATGGACAGGGGCGACCCTGTCGAGGGAGAGACGCATATGGCCGACGTGGCTGCCGGTGTCGCATTGCGGGCCGACCGCAGCACCAGTCCGGCCGTCGGCATGAACAACGCGGCCCAACCACTGGCCGCG
>JBBSGX010000330.1:0-2407 GCA_038253685.1 Candidatus Limnocylindrales bacterium
CCCTCGGCGCGTCCGAGGATGGCGCGCAGCGCTGGATCGGGCAGACCTGGCACGAGGCCTGACAGCAGGTCGTGCATGGCGTCATCCGGCAGTGCGTCCAGGCTGAGCGAGACGAAGCTCCGCCGACCCGCGCCCCAGTCGCGGTGCCGCTCCAGGAACTCGGGGCGCGCGAGGGTCACGAGCAGGATCGGGTAGCCGACGGACCACTCGGCGACGTGGTCGATGAAATCAAGGAGGCCCTGGTCGGCCCAATGAACGTCCTCGAAGACGAGGACCGTCGTGGCCTGCTGGCTGACTCGCTCGAAGAAGGTTCGCCAGGCGGCGAAGAGCTCCTCCCGCTCCAGCGTCTTGACCTCCTCGAGACCCAGCAGGCCCAGCAGCTTCGGCTCGATCCATCGCCGCTCCGCGTCGTCGGGCACGTACTCGTCGAGGGCTGCCGCGATCTTGGCTCGAGTCGTCTGCGGGTCGTCGCCCTCGGCCAGGTCAGCGCGTTTGCGCACCATCTCGCCCAATGCCCAGAAGGTGATGCCTTCGCCGTAGGCGGGCGAGCGGCCCTGGTGCCAGTAGACGACCTCGACGAGGCCGTCGATGTACTTGAGGAGCTCCCAGACCAGGCGGCTCTTGCCGGTGCCCGCGTGGCCCGTGATCGAAACGAACCTCAGCCGCTGTTCCCGTCCGGTCGCGTGCACCGACTCCTTGAGCAGCCGCAACTGCTCGTCGCGCCCGACGAAGGGAGGCTCCAGTCCCTCGGAGCGGCCTACGCCGCCGATCTTGCCGAGGACGCGCTGGGCGCGCCATGCCTTGACCGGGGCGACCTTGCCCTTGAGCAGCTGTTCACCGGCCGGCTCGTAGGCGATCGCGTCGATGGTCGCCTGGTAGGTGACCTGCCCGACCAGCACGGTTCCGGGCGGTGCGACCGACTGGAGGCGGCTGGCTGTGTTGACCAGGTCCCCCGCGACTATCCCCTGGTTCGTCGCGCCGAGTGTCACCGCGGCCTCGCCGGTGAGCACACCGGCGCGGGCCTGCAGCGGCTCCTGCCCCTCTCCCGCATCGAGGGTGCGGACGGCGTCCACGAAGTCGAGGGCGGCGCGAACGGCGCGCTCGGAGTCGTCCTCGCGAGCTGTCGGCGCTCCCCACACGGCCATGACCGCGTCTCCGATGAACTTCTCGACGGTGCCGCCATACCGCTCGATCACGACCCGCGCGAGGTCGAAGTAGTGGTTCAGCAGCTCGCGGACGGCTTCCGGATCGCGATCGTCGGCAAGCCCGGTGAACCCGACCAGGTCGGCAAAGAGGACGGAGACCAGGCGGCGCTCCGCGACCGCCAGTGACGGGGCCCCTGTCGGCTCGGCGGCTGGGGTATCGCCGACCTCCGCACTCTTCGTGCCAGCCGAGGCCGGCAGGGCTGTTCCGCACTCGCCGCAGAAACGCGCAGCCGGATCGTTTGGGGTCCCACAGTTGGCGCAGGCACGCGCCAGCCGCGCGCCGCACTCACCGCAGAACTTGCGGTGCGGCTCGTTCGGAGTGCTGCATACCGGGCAGATCATCTGGGGATTGCCGTCCCGATCACGCTCGCAGCGTAGCGCACCTGCCCCATCATCCTGCTGCGCTACCGACAACTGCCTTCATGGCGCGAGGAGTGCCGCTGACATTGGCGGCAGGCTCACGGCGTCCGGCTCCATGGCCACGTCCGCACTCGAGGCCAGCTCCACGTGGAGTGCCCCAGCATCCATCAGGGGCACGCGAACGCGCTCGCTTCCGAGATTCACCGCGAGTCGCAGGGATCCCCGGTCGACGACCAGCCACCCGTCCCCTTCGTTGCACGTGACGCCAGGTGCCGGACCTGCAGCCAGGTCCGGCAGGGTGCGCCGCGCATGGATCAGGCGGCGGTGCCAGTCAAGCAGGCTTGCATGCCGGCCCTGCCTCGCCTCGGTCCAGTTGAGTTTCGAGCGCGCGAACGCCCCCGGCGACTGCGGATCGGGGATCTCACCACGGACTTCGAAGGCGCTGAACTCCTCGCGCCTGCCCTTTCGGACTGCCTCGGCAAGCGCGGGATCCTGGTGGTCTGTGAAAAAAAGGAAGGGCGTGGACGCGCCCCACTCCTCGCCGTGGAAGAGCATGGGCACCTGCGGCCCGAGCAGCACGAGTGCGGCGGCAACGCGGAGCGCGTCTTCCCCGAGCAAGTGGCTGCTGCGCTCCACCGGCGCCCGGTTGCCGACCTGGTCGTGATCCTGGAGAAAGCCCACGAAGCGGGAGCGCGGCACGTCCGACCGGTCGCCCGTGCGTCCGATTGCGGTAGCGCGACCGTTTCCCGGCATACACGAAGACATCGCGGAGTGCCACGCACAGGTCCGCCAGGCCGCTGAAGTCGCCGTGGATTCCGTCGGACTCGCCGGTCAGCGTCACG
>JBBSGX010000331.1:0-2401 GCA_038253685.1 Candidatus Limnocylindrales bacterium
CGCGTGGGCCGCCGGGCGGCTCTCCGGATCGCCAGCTCCACGATGTGCTCGCAGATGTCCGGAAAGCTGTAGCCCCCCTCCGCGCACAGTACCGGGAACAGGCTGATCGGCGTGAAGCCCGGGATCGTGTTGATCTCCGAGACGAAGAGCGTGCCGTCGCCGGCGAGCAGGAAGTCGACCCGCGCGAACCCAGCGGCGCCGATCGCCACGAACACCTCGCGCGCGGTGCGTCGGGCCCGGTCACGCAATTCCGGGTCGAGCGACGGCTCGGGCTCGGCCAGCGTCCGCGATGCGTCATCGCGGTACTTGGCGACGAAGTCGTAGAACTCGCGCCCGGGGATGATCTCACCGGGCCCGAACACCTCGAGCTCGGCCGGCTCGTTGCCGACCACGCCAGCCTCGAGCTCCCTCGCGTCTGCCACGTAGGCCTCGGCGAGCAGCAGGTCGTCGTAACGGAAGGCATCGGCCATGGCCGTCTCGAGCTCCGGTGGGACGCCCGGGCAGCGCACGATGCCGACCCCGATGCTCGAGCCGAGGCGAGCGGGCTTGATGACCAGGCGCGGGTCCGGCAGCCCCGCCGCGAATCCCTCCACGCGCTCGAGCGTGGCGGCACGGTTGGCCGGCTCGAACTCCGTCGCGCGCACCTCGAGCCAGGGCACGACCGGCACCTCCTGGGCGCCGCACAGCCGCTTGAAGATCGCCTTGTCCATGCCGATGGCCGACGCCGCCGGACCGGAGCCGCAGTACGCCAGGCCGGTGGACTCCAGCAACGCCTGGAGCGTGCCGTCTTCGCCGAACGGGCCGTGGAGCGCCGGAAAGACGACGGGCGGCGGGTTCGCGCCGGCAAGTCGTTCGAGGGCTTCGGCCGCAGTGAACGGACCTTCCGCACCGAGCGCCGACGGGACGTCGTATGCCATCTGGGGACGCTCGCGGTCCATCGCGGATGGCGGCAGCCGCCACCAGCGGCCGTCGAGGTCGATCAACCAGCCGTCCACCGGGTGGCCACGCTCGGCGAGCGCCCCGGCGATGGCGCGGCCCGACACCAGCGAGACGTCGTGCTCGGCGGACGGCCCTCCCAGCAGGAGCGCGACGGCCCGGCCGGGCTCCGCGGCGTTCACGATTCGGGCTCCCACGCGGTCCAGTCGCCAGCGAAGACGATTTCGAGCCGCAGCCTGACGCCCCGTTCGCGCAGCACGGTCGCCTGGACCTCCTCTACGAGTCGGCGCACGTCCGCCGCCGTGCCCTTCTGGTCGTTGACGATGAAGTTCGCGTGGCGCGGAGTGACGACGGCGCCTCCGATGCGACGGCCCTTGAGGCCCAGCTCATCGATGATGCGGCCCGCAGAATCACCGTCGGGGTTGCGGAAGACGCTGCCTGCCGACGGCAGACCGAGCGGCTGGTGCGCCTGGCGCCAGCGGCGGATCTCGTCGAGACGCTCGGCGATCAGCTCCGGCGGAGCGGGTTCGAGCTCGAAGCTGGCCCATGTGACGACCTCCGGCGCTCCTTCCGGCGCAGCCTTGAGGACGCTGTCGCGGTAGGCAAGGCCGAGGCCGGGAGCGTCGAGGACCTCCTCGTGGCCGTCACTCCGCATCACGCTCGCCCCGACCAGCCGCGACGCAACCTCGGACTCGTGCGCGCCGGCATTCGCCCACACGGCACCGCCGACCGTGCCCGGGATCGCGAGCCCGAATTCCAGCCCCGACAGCCCGGCGTCCTTGGTGAACGTCGCGGCCTTCGCCATGGGAATGCCCGAGTCGGCGATGTAGCGCTTGCCCTCGACGCGCTGCTGTCCGGCGCGATTGAGGACGACGAGCCCCGCGAAGCCCTTGTCGCTGATGACCAGGTCCGAGCCGCGGCCGAGCAGGAAGAGCGGAATTTCCCGGGCGCGGGCGAAGCGGACGATGGCGCGCAGCTCGAACAGGTTGCGCACCTCGGCGAACAGGTCGGCCGGGCCGCCGACGCGCATCGTCGTGAAGCGCGAGAGCGGCTCCCGGCGCGAGGTCTTGACGCCGATGCGGCGCTGGATCTCCGTCCCCAGCTTGCCGGCCTGGTCGTCGCTCAGGTGTCCCGCAGGGAGCGCGGCGACCCCGTCGGTCACGCGACCTCCCGGGTCAGGCGCTCGATGCGTGCTGCATCCGGCAGGGTTCGGTGCTCGGCCAGGTCGAGCAGCAGCTCGGCGGTGGCGTTGGCAGCTCCGGGCCGCCCCATTCGACGGCTGGCCGAGGCCATTCGCTCCCGTCGAGCGGGGTCGTCGAGGATGGCGCAGCAGCCGAGCAGGGCATCGCCGTCGAAGTCGTCGTCCGCGATCAATTGGGCGGCTCCCGCCTCCACCAGCTCGCGTGCGTTCGCCTCCTGGTGCGCGCCTGCGTGCGGGTACGGCACCACGATCATCGGCAGGCCG
>JBBSGX010000332.1:0-2385 GCA_038253685.1 Candidatus Limnocylindrales bacterium
AGAGCCGAACAGGAGTCCCGCCCAGCCGGGTCGCAGCGGCGGCAGGCTCACGCCGCCGACCAGTCCCCACCACTCCACCCACGTCAAGGCGACCTGAACCACATAGGCAACCGACACGACGATGGGG
Source organism: Candidatus Limnocylindrales bacterium (assembly GCA_038253685.1). Taxonomy (GTDB): domain Bacteria; phylum Chloroflexota; class Limnocylindria; order Limnocylindrales; family CSP1-4; genus JAFMJV01. The sequence continues at coordinate 128 of JBBSGX010000332.1, forward strand.
ATGCCAACCAGTATTGCGCGCAGCCGCGTCCGGAACCACGGCTCTGACGCGAGGCGGGATACCAGCAGGAAGAGCGCTCCAACAGCAAGGCCCGTAAGCGTTGACTCGAGGCTCAGGCGAGGTCGTTGAGAGAGCAGCCCTGTCAGCGCGAAGACGGCGGCAGCTGCGGTCACCGGGCGCGCGAGCGGCGTGCGAGGCAGCCAGCTCGGCCGTAGAGCTGCGATGAGCAACCAGCCACCGAGGATGACGTACGTCGCGATCTGCGTGGCCATGCGGCTGGGCTGGTCGTTGAGGTTCCCGTACCAGCCCCCGATGTCGAGGACGAAGAGACCGCCCGCCAGCAACACGGCCCACGTGAGGGGTCTGAGGTCGATCCTCGTTCGTTCGACGGCACTCGCCGTCATCGAAGCCTCGCTCACACGTCTCCAGTCGCACAGCAGCATCTGCGACCCATTCGGACCGCACTGATCTGCACCATAGGCAACCAGCCGAGCGCGAAGGATGACCCAATGGGCCCAGTAGCACGGCAACCTTCGGCGATCCCCTTTGGGCGCCGATCAGCCAGGTTGGGGGGCAACCAGCTATGACAGGCGCTCCGGCCACCCTTCACCGCCGACCGACGCGGCCAGGATCGCGCCCTCGCGCAGGCTAGAGTCGGAGACCTCCAGAGCGGGCAGTCCGTACCGAATCAGGACGGCTGCCGCGAGCGCGGCGCCCGCTGCCAGCTGGCCGGCTCGGCGCAGGTTGACCATGAAGGAGTCAACGAGCGAGGAGGCGGGGCGCGAGGTCAACAACGAGAAGACCCCTTCCAGCTGGGCCGTCGTCAGCGTTCCAAGCTCGGCGCCCTCGAGGATCTTCACCAGGTTCGTGCCGGTGCCGCCCACGATGACGCCGCGTTCGGGTTTGCCGCTTGGCATAGCGTCGACGAGGCGCTTCGCTTCCCCGCGCAAGGCATTTATCTCGTACCACGTGGGCGGATCGTGGGTGACGAAGGCGGCCGTCAGCCGCGAGGATCCGGTCGGCAGCACACCCACGACGGGGTCGCCGCCCGGCGTGACCAGGATCAGTTCGGTCGAGCCACCGCCGATGTCCATGACCAGCAGCGGCTCGCGTGGGTGGCGACCGTGTGTGACACCGAGAAGCGTCAGCTCGGCCTCCGCATCGTGGCTCAACAGGTGAAGCGGCAAGCCGGTGGCCCGCTGCACGTCCGTCTGCAGCACGCTCCGGTTGCTCGCCCGGCGCACGGGCTCCGTCGCGAGGAGGGTGATCTGCCGCGCGCCGAGCTCATTGGCCCGCGCGACATAGCGCCGCAATGCCTCGACTGTGGCTGTGCAGGCTTCCGCAGGGAGTCTTCCTTCGCGATCGACGATGGCCCCGAGCCCCAGCAGCACGCTCTCGTCAAGCAGCGGCACGAGTGCGTCCGCACCGATCTGCGCCACCAGCACATGGACGCTGTTGCTGCCCACGTCGACAGCCGCACCAACCTCGGCCGCAGCGCCCGGGCGGTCGGGGCCTGCGGAATGAGGGCGGTCGATCACATCATCGATGGTAGCGGGCGGCGCCGACTACCTCCTCAGGGCACCCAGTAGCCGCCGAACTCCAGGACGGAGAACAACGCCAGCAGCCCCGCGGAGATCGCCGGCCAGCTTCGCCGCCAGAATGCCGAGCGGCGGTTCGCGAGGACCCACGCGAACGGAAAGGCGGCCGTCACGTAGCGCCCGATCGACTCGAGGTTGCCGCTCACGAACGTCACGCCGATGAACAGCACCGGGATCAGCACGTATTCCAGCCGCAAGCCGTCAGCGCGTGTGTAGACGAGCGGCCAGATCGAGGCGCAGAGCACGGCCAGCAGCACGAACTGGATGGGGTTGAAGTGCGCGGCGATGTTTTCGGTGACACCCGTGGCTCCGACCGCAGCGCCGCCGCGACCCCAGTCCGCCATGTTCGTCACGAAGGCGTCGAACGAACCAGTGAGCCAGGCGATGTAGACGAGGAAGCCGGCCACGGTCAGGGGCGCCAGCAGGACCCAGGCCTGGCTCAGCTTCGGCCGGAGTGCGTCCTGGCGGAAGAAGAGGATCCACAGCGGGAGGAAGAGCACCGCCCCTTGGAGCCGGCACAGCGCCGAGAGCGCCAACAGGATCCCGGAGGCGGGCCGGTTTCCGCGCTCGGCAGCAAGGAACGAACCGATCGCGAGGACCAGGAAGAGGCTCTCCCCGTAGGCCATCGAGAAGACGGCGCTGAAGGGGCTGATGGCAAGA
>JBBSGX010000333.1:0-2382 GCA_038253685.1 Candidatus Limnocylindrales bacterium
CTACATCGCCGAGGCGGAAGCGGCGCCTGACGAGCTCACCACGATCGCCAACGTCATGCCCTGCCCGCCCATGCCGTTCGTGCCGGAGGAATTCCACAGTAAGCTCGTGGTGATATCCCTGATCGCCTGGGCCGGCGACGTCGAGGCAGGCCAGCGCGCCCTTGCGCCGTTCCGGGCGCTGTCGAAGCCGATCGTCGACATGCTCCGGCCGATCCCGTACCCCGAGATCTACCCGCCGGAGGAAGGTGACTATCACCCGATCGTGGCGGTGCGAACCATGTTCCTCGAGAAGGTCGACCTGCCGGTGGCGGAGACGATCATCGAGCACCTGAGCGCCGGCGCCGGACCGATGAGAGTGGCGCAGCTGCGCGTGCTCGGGGGCGCCATGGCACGCGTGCCTGACGACGCGACGGCGTTCTCCCACCGCGGTAGCCGGATCATGGCCAGCCTCGCCTCCTTCTACGAGCAGCCGGAACAGAAGGACGTCAACGAGGCCTGGTCGACCGCCTTCGAGGCCGCCATCCACCAGGGCGACGACGGTGCGTACGTCAACTTCCTCGGCGAAGAGGGCGAGGATCGGATTCGGGCTGCCTACCCGGGCTCGACCTGGGACCGGCTCGCCGCGATCAAGGCGCGCTACGACCCGGCTAACCTCTTCCACCTGAACCAGAACATCCCGCCGGCGCGCTTGGACGGTGACGGTCGATGACCAGCCAGCTCGACGTCCGCGCGGAGGGAGGCGGCACCGGCGGGGACGGCAGCGGCCGCTACGCCTCGGTGAACGGCCTCCAGATGTACTACGAGGTCCACGGCATCGGGCGCCCGCTCGTCATGCTCCACGGGGGGATGTCGACGATCGAGGTCGACTTCGGCAAGTCGCTGCCGAGCTTCGCGAAGACGCGACAGGTCATCGCCATCGAGCAGCAGGCGCACGGCCACACCGCCGACATCGACCGCCCGCTGCGGTACGAGCAGATGGCGGAAGACACCGCCGACCTTCTGCGACAGATCGGGATCGCAGGCGCCGACTTCTTCGGCTACAGCGTGGGAGGCGGCATCGCGATGCTGATCGCGATGCGCTACCCGGAGCTGGTGCGCAAAGTCGTCTTCGCCGGAGGGACCGCCTTCAACCCGGACGGCTTCCATCCAGGTCTCATCGCCGGCATGGAGCAGATCCAGGCCGAAATGCTGGTCGGAACGCCCTTCCAGCAGTCGTACGCCAGGGTGGCGCCGCATCCGGACCAGTGGCCGAGGGTCGTCGAACGCGTCAAGGAGATGAATCTCAGCTGGAACGGTTGGCCCCCCGAGGAGATCCAGGCGATCCAGGCGCCCGTGCTGCTGATCAGTGGCGATTCGGACATCTCGCGACCGGAGGCGGCCGTCGAGCTCTTCCGGTTGCTTGGCGGCGGTGTGGCCGGGGACGTCCACGGCCTCCCGCGCTCGCAGCTTGCCATCCTGCCAGGTACCACCCACATCACGCTCGTGGTCCGCGTTGACTGGCTCGTGTCGATGACCAATGCGTTCCTCGAGGCGCCGATGCCGGAGGAGCCGTCATGAGCGTACGGCAGCGGCCCTACCGCGAAACGGATACAGAAGGAGGCGGGACGTGACACCGGCGGAAGCCTGGCCTTCATCGAGGTCACGGTTGGGCCGCGAACCTAGGCGACGAACCGGCACGGCTGCTCGAGGCGCTCTCGCCGGCCGGCCTCGAGGCAGAGTGCAGGCGGCCCGCACGCCTATCCGTGGATCACCGACAGGATGTTGGCCGCCGGATCCCTGAACCACGCCTGCCAGGGGCCGGGATGCGCGATGCCCTTCTCGTTGGTCCTGACCGGGCCTTGGTCATAGTGCTCGAACTTCACGCCGCGCCCAGTCAGCCAGTCAACGGCGGCCTCGATATCGTCGACCGGGAAGTTGAGGATGGTGTGGGCGGCCGGCTCGTGGTTCGGCTTCGGATAGATCAGGACCGCGTAACCGTTGGCGGCCTGGAGCGACAACAGGCCGCCGTCCGACTCCACGACCTTGACGCCGAGCGTCTGCCCGTAGAACTCCTTCGCGCGTACGATATCGTCGACCGCAAAGCCCGCATAGAAGGGCGAGTTCCTCAACATCCGGTTTCCCCCTTGAGCTGGGTCCTTCTGGACTTGCCAGGAAGGATCGCAGAACCGATGACTCGAAAGAAGAGGGGCTCTATGGAAAGCGTGATTTCGGACATCATCAAGAGCTCGCGTCCCGGTCCAAGGTGAACCAACCTGCGGATCTGGAGGAGCGCACCGCGGGAGCCGATGGGCTCATGCGTGCCCGGCAGGAGGCGCTCCAGGCAGAGGCGTCGGCAGTCCTGGTGGACCTCGATCTCTTCAGCCTCCTGGGCAGCGTAGGGAG
>JBBSGX010000334.1:0-2372 GCA_038253685.1 Candidatus Limnocylindrales bacterium
CCGATTCCGGCTTTTTGCTCAGGTCCCGCGCAACGATGAGCAAATACTGGTATGACGATGAGCGGAATGAACTCAGGCGCCGATCAGCACGACCTGGGACAGGTGGCGGGGCCGGTCTGGATCCGCACCGCGGGTAAGCGCATGGCCGATCGCCAGGGCCTGCAGCGGGGGCAGCAGGAGCGGCAGTCTGGCAACCGGGTCGAGTCCCCGACCGAGCGCGTCCGGGTCGAGGGCCCACACGGTGGCGCCGAGAGCTGCGGACTCCTCCAGGACGCGCCGCTCCTCGTCCACTCCCTCGCCGCCGATCAGCCCGACCACAAGGACGCCCGGCTCACAAACGGACATCGGCCCATGACGAAACTCGAAGGGCTCCCATGCGTTCGCCGGGACCTGACTCATCTCCGTCAGCTTCAGGCACGCCTCGTTGGCGATACCGAAGGCCGCACCTCCGCCCAGAACGACGATCCGCAGCCAATGCCTCGCCGCGAGCTCAAGAGCCTGAGCGACGGCCACCTTGGTGGACTCCCAGCTGCCGGGCAGCGTATCGAGGTCGCGGGCGATTCCCTGCCCACCTGCGATGCCCTTGTCCGCGGCCGCCCCGGAAATGGCCCGTAGGAGCAGCGCAAGCATGCTCGTGAACGATCGCGTCATCACGATCGCCCGCTCGTCCCCGGCGGGCGACACCAGTGCGCGATCGGCCAGATCCGCCAGCGGGGAATCAGCGCGACAGGTGATCGCCGTCGTTCCGCGGCTATGCCGGGACGCCGCCTCCACAAGGCGGACGATTTCCGAGGTCGAGCCGGACCGCGAGATCGCGACCAGCGGTCCATGCTCCGCTGCGGAGCCCCCCTGCGCGGAACGCGGGCGAATCAAGAGCTCCGATGGCGGGAAGGCGATACCCGGGGAGCCAAGCACGGAGCGGTAGGCCGACGCGACGGTGAGCGCGAGGTAATACGACGATCCGGCGCCGCTGAACACGACCTGCCGATCCGAACCGGCCAGCGACCCAAACCAGTCCGCGCCGTCGCGACCGACGGCAAGGGCGGCCCGAACGGCTTCACCGGACGTGGCCGATTCCTGCCACGTCAGAGTCTCCGCGACTCGGTCATTCAGGGCGTTCAACAACGTCAGCTCCACGGCACCAATCGACCGGACGAGATGGCCGGCGGGGGGTCATCATGCCATGGCGCCCGAGTCGTCCGGGACGCCGATTCCACGGAGGAGACAGCCATCTACCCGCTCGGTCGACTTCGTGGACTGCGCGCCTGTGCATCCGATCGCGGTACGTTCGTGCTCCTCGCTCTCGATCACCGCCAGAATCTTCGCAAGGAGATGTCCCCGGCGGACCCGGGGTCCGTGACCACAGAGGCCATGATCGCCTTCAAGCAGGCGGTGGTGCGGGCCCTTGCGCCGGCAACGTCCGGCGTTCTCCTCGACCCCGAGATCGGGGTGGCACAGTGCATCGTCGACGGTTCATTGCCTGCGCGGTCCGGTCTCCTGGTCGCTGTCGAGGCGACCGGCTACACAGGCACGCCCTACGCCAGGGTCACCAGCACCCTCCCGGGCTGGAGCGTGGCACAGGCCAAGCGGATCGGTGCGTCGGCAGTGAAGCTGCTGGTCTATTACCACCCGGAGGCGGCGAACGCGGCGGACCAGGAGCGACTCGTGGAGCGAGTGGCGCGCGAAGCGATGGCTGAGGACATCCCCCTGTTTCTCGAGCCACTCTCATTCTCAATTGACCCGAACGGAGGCTCGCTTCGTGGCGAGGAGCGCCGCGAAGTCGTGGTGGCAACGGCGCGCCGGCTCACCGGGATCGGCGGCGACATTCTCAAAACCGAGTTTCCATACGACCCGTCCGTCAGCGATGAGGACCTATGGCGGGAGGCATGCGCCGAAGTGGATGCGGCGTCGCGCGTCCCATGGGTGCTCCTCTCCGGTGGGGTCGACGGACCCACCTTCGAGGCACAGGCGAGTGTCGCCTGCGAGTCGGGCGCGAGCGGCGTTCTGGTGGGGCGATCCGTCTGGGCAGATGCGGCAACCATGGCCGAGGCTGAACGCGACACCTTTCTATCGATTGTGGCCGTGGCCCGCCTACACCGGTTGAGCGCGATCGTTGACCAGTCCGGCCGATCGTGGGAATCGAGGTCGCCGATCCTGCGAGACCTCCAGGCCCCGCCATCCGACTGGTATCGCCAGCCGTGAAGAGCGCGAGCGAGGTCGCCTTCGACCTGGTGGTGGTCGGAGAGCTCAATCCTGATGTGATCGTCCATCAGCCCGGGCTGCAGCCATCGTTCGGCCAGGTTGAGCTGATCGTCGACCAGATCCGCCTCGAGATCGGCAGCTCCTCAGCCATTGTCGCCTGCGGTGCCGCA
>JBBSGX010000335.1:0-2361 GCA_038253685.1 Candidatus Limnocylindrales bacterium
CGCGGCGGCGCCTGGTCGCTTCGGATGTCGATGCGCCAGCCCGTCAGCTTTGCGGCAAGGCGGGCGTTCTGGCCTTCGCGACCGATCGCCAGCGAGAGCATGCGCTCGGGCACGGTGACCGCGGCGATGCGTGCTTCCTGGTCGATCTCGACGTTGACGACCTGCGCCGGGCTCAGGGCATTGGCCACGAAGACGGCCGGGTCTTCAGCCCACGGGATGACGTCGATCTTCTCGCCACCGAGCTCCGCCACGACCGCCTGGACGCGGCCGCCGCGCTGGCCGACGGTGGCACCCACCGGATCGAGGCCCTCCTGCCGGCTCGCGACCGCGAGCTTGCTGCGGCTGCCCGCCTCGCGCGCGATCGCCTTGATCTCGACCGTGCCGCCGTGGATCTCCGGGACCTCCAGCTCGAACAGCCGGCGCAGGAAGTTCTTGTGCGTGCGGCTGACGTAGATGAGCGGCCCGCGCGTGGTGCGGCGGACCTCCAGCACGTAGGCCTTCACGTGCTGCCCGATGCGGTAATGCTCGCTGGCCGACTGGTCCGTGGTGGCGAGGATCGCCTCTGCCTTGCCGACGTCCAGGATCACGCCGCGCGGCTCGACCCGACTGACCGTGCCGGTGATGATCTCGCTCTCGCGGTCGGCGTACTGGCCGAAGACCACCTCGCGCTCCGCCTCTCGAAGGCGCTGAAGGACGACCTGCTTGGCGGTCTGCGCATGAATGCGCCCGAAGGTCGATGCGTCGAGTTCCTCGTATTCGACGAGATCGCCCAGCTTGGCGTCGGGCTGGAAGCGCTTGGCCTCGTCGAGCGTGAACTCGACGAGCGGGTCCTCGACCATCGAGACCGCCGTCTTGGCGCGGTAGATGCGCATGCGCCCGGTCTCGACATCGAGGCTGACGTTGACATCCTCGTTGCCGGGAGCGACACGGCGGTAGGCCGACTGGATGGCCTCCTCCACGGTGCGCACGAGCTGCTCGCGCGAGACGCCCTTCTCCGCGTTCAGCTGCAGAAGGGCGCCGACGAATTCACGACCCATGTAGCGCCTCCTCTCCATCTGCTGCCCGCCGTCGCAACGGCCCAGAACCTGTCGCGGTCACAAAGAAACGTGGGGGTCACCCACGTTCCACAGGCGGCCGATACAGTAGTCGGGCGAGTATAGCACCGGCCGCACGATCGTCGGGGTGGTCCCAGCGTGGTGGCAGCCCGAGAATCGCGCGATGGCAGGCTTCCTCGGCGTCCCATTGTTCGTGGTCATTCCGGCCGCGGCAGGGCTCACTGCGCTCGGCTGGCACCTCGCGCGCATCCTGCTGCTCTACCGGGGCGTCGTGACGCGGCGGTCGCACGACGCATCACTGCTCGGGCTGGTGCCACACTCCCAGCTCCGTCCAGCCATCGCGTCTCTGGTCCAGGCCGGATTGGGGCGCCTGGGGGCGGTCCAGATCGACCTTCCCAGCCAGCGTTCTCGTGCAGCTGGGCGTGCGTGCCAACCAGGGAGTCGTCGGGCCGGCCGTGACGCGCCGGAACGCTTCCTGATGGTCGATCCGAGCCAGTGAAGCCGCGCTTCTTGACGCCGCACCTGACGGCGGGTCTACGATTCCCGTATGAAGCTGTCCGTCGCGCCGCCCAATTCGCTCGATCAGGGCGCCATGGAGGGGTTGCTGATGTCTGACGAGCCGGGCGTGCGCATGCAGGCACGGCGCGATCTCCTCGGGCAGGACGCGTCGGAGGATGAGGCGCAGGTGCTGGACGGGCCGATGGTGCGGCGGCTGTTCGAGGGTCAGCAGCCCGACGGTGGCTTCGGCGTCAACGCCTACTCCAAGTGGCACGGGGCGCACTGGCGCCTGGTGTCGCTGGTCGAGCTCGGAATCCCGGCCGGTGAGCCCCGAGCCCTGGCCGCAGCGGAGACGGTCATGCACTGGCTGGCCGGCAGGAGCCATCGCGCGGCGGTCCTGCGTATCGAAGGGCGAGTCCGTCGCTGCGCCTCGCAGGAAGGCAATGCGCTGGCGGTCATGTGCCGTGTCGGCCTGGCCGACGATCCCCGGGCGAAGCTCCTCGCCGAGTCCCTCGTCGAATGGCAGTGGGGGGACGGCGGCTGGAACTGCGCTCGGAAGCCGGCCACCACACATTCGTCCTTCTACGAGACGGCCACTCCCCTGTGGGGACTGCACTGGCCGCCGTATTACGGCTACGACGCGTTATGGGGACTCACCCTGCTGGCCCGCGCCGGCGCACTGCCGGACAAACGAGCCGACGAGGCAGTGGCATGGCTCCGCCGCCGGCAGGACGAGGATGGCCGCTGGCCTGTCGACGGACCCTGGGAATGGCGCTCCTCGGGCCTCCGCCAGGCGTCCCGCGATCCC
>JBBSGX010000336.1:0-2357 GCA_038253685.1 Candidatus Limnocylindrales bacterium
GCCCACGCCCGAGGACGTGACCATCGAGAGCAAGGGCATCAAGGTCTACGTGGACGGGCAGAGCACCCAGTACCTCGAGGGATCCGAGATCGACTACCTCGACACGCTGATGGGCGCCGGCTTCACGGTCAACAACCCGAACGCGGTGTCGGCCTGCGGCTGCGGAAGCAGCTTCCGGACGGCCGATTCCGAGGGCAGCCCGGGGGGCTGCAGCCACTGACCCCGCCGGATCCAGGCGAGAGGCGAGCTCAGCGGGGCTCGCCTTTCTGATTCAGGGGCCCGGCGTCTGGCCTCTCGCGTTTCCGCCTATCTGTCTCTCCGGAGAGCATGCTGACCCCGTGACCGACGACCTCGAGCGAGCCGAGCTCGCCCTCTTTCCGCTCAACACGGTGCTGCTGCCCGGTGTCGCCCTGCCACTCCACATCTTCGAGGAGCGCTTTCGGCTGATGATCGGCCGGTGCGTGGAACGCCGCGACCCATTCGGCGTGGTCCTCATTCGCCAGGGAAGCGAGGTTGGCAACGGGAGCACCCGACTGGCCGAGATCGGCACCGTTGCGCGCATTCGCCAAGCCAGCCGCTACGCAGATGGTCGGATGGACATCGTGACGGTCGGGGTCAGCCGCTTCCGGATCGACGAGCTGCACGCCTCAAAGGAGCCATACCTGACCGCCGAGGTGACCCTCCTCGACGAGCCGCTCGGCGCTGACGGCGATGCACGTCACCTGAGCCATCGGGTCGGCCGCAGCTTCCTGCGCTACCTCGAGCTCCTGCAGCCCGCGCTCGCCACGGACGACACGCCCGAGATCGAGATCGAGATCGAGATCGAGGCGCCGGATGACACCGGTGACGAGGAACCGGTGCCGCTCGAGCTGGAGGACCTCGGGGCCGTCCTCAACGACTCGGCGCTGGACCGTCCGATCGACACGACCAGCCTCGACGGCGACCAGCGCAGGCAGCTGCTCATGGCCGCCGCCCGCCGACTGACCGCAACCAGCGACCCGACGGAGCTCTCCTACCTCGTGAGTGGTCTCATCCAGGTCGAGACGGGCCAGCGGCAGAGCCTGCTGGAGACGCTGGATACGGCCTCGCGACTGTCCGGCCTGGACGCCATACTGCGACGCGAGATCCAGCTCCTCTCACGCCATCTGAAGCCGCTCGCCCTGGATCCGCGCCTCGGCGCGCTGCGCCGGAACTGAGGCGTCGTCAGCGGCGGTAGCCGATCCCGGGGCTCCGTCGCCGCAGAAGCAGCACCACCGCGACAAAGGTGAAACAGACGACGGCGACGATGCCTGCGGCGATCGTGGTCAACCCCAGGCCACTACCGGAGGCTGCGCCAGCGGGCGGAGATGTGCCGCTTCCCGGCAAGAGGCCTGCCGCGGCCGACGGCGCTGCCGAGAGCGCAGGTGCCTGCGAAGATGATGGGCTCGTCACCGATGAAGGCGCAGCGCCCGGATCCGTGCTCGGTGACGGCAACCCCGCCGGTGGTCGGTGGGTCTTTGGTGTGGCCGATGCGCTGGGGCTCGGCGTCGGCCGCGGTGTCGCGTTGAGGACGGTGGGCGGGTTCGTCAGGAAGTAGTTCTCCTTGCCGGACAGGATGCCGTTCTTGCCCTTGGGATCGGGGTACCGGCGGCTGCTGGCGTACAGCCCGTACGGGTCGATCCACCGTCCCTTCGCGTCCTGGAGCTCGAAATGCAGGTGGATGAAGGTCGGGTCGTTGCCGCTCGCGCCGGCGATCCCGATGAGCTGACCCTGCTTGACGTGCACGGTCTTGTTGCGCGATCCGATCGGGATCACGTCGCTGATCGACTTCAGGTGGTTGTAGAAGGTGTAGTAAACGACCCCGTCGACGTTGTGCTTGATCAGCACCCGATTGCCCATGATCTCGCCCGGTGCGTCGTAGCAGCCCGTCCCGCCGAGGACCTCCGCGCACGCCTCGCCCGCAGCCGCGGCCACGACCGGGAAGTTCTCCCAGCTCGAGGTGACATCGAGGGTGCCGTGGATGTAGTCGATGGCGTGGTGCTTCAACGTGAACGGTCCGCCCAGGAATTCGGGAGTCCACCAGCCTCGCTGGATGTGGATCTGTTGCGGCGACTCGAACGGCAGGGCCAGGAACCTGGGAGTCGCAGCACCGACGGCAAACGAAGTGCCGAGAGGCGCAATGAGCGCGGCGAAGGCGAGCACGATCGGGATCGTCAGGGCTCTCGCTCGCATACCGGTCTCCTCAGTGCCCCGGTCGCCAAGCGTGGGGAGGCCCAAGTATGAGGCCGGAAGACGTCAGTCGTCGCTGAAGCGCTCTTCCTTCCAGGGATCGGCGTTGTTGTTGTAGCCGTAGCGCTCCCAGAAACCGAGCTGGTCCC
>JBBSGX010000337.1:0-2348 GCA_038253685.1 Candidatus Limnocylindrales bacterium
CGCGTGTGGCTGGGGACGGCCGCTGCCATCGCCCTTTCGATCGGCGTTGCGGTGGCGGTCTTCGTGACGATCGGCGAGCTGCCGACCGCGGTCCAGGAGAACCTCGAAGGCTTTGCGGCAATCGTCGCCATCGCCGTCGTGACGTGGATGCTTTTCTGGATGCGTCGCCAGGGCCGCGCGCTCAAGGGCGAGCTCGAACAGTCGGTGCAGCTGGCGCTCAGCCGCGGCTCGACGACGGCCCTGGTGGGCCTTGCCTTCGTGGCCGTGGCGCGCGAGGGCCTCGAGACGGCCATCTTCATGCTGGCCACTGCCACGTCGAGCGGGGACGGCAGCCTCGCCGTGGTCGTCGGCGCCCTCGCCGGATCCGCGGTGGCCGTTGCCATCGGCTGGGCGATCTTCCGGGCCGGCGTGCGCATCAACCTGCGCCGCTTCTTCTCAATCACGGGCGTGATCCTCATCTTCGTCGCGGCCGGGCTGGTGGTCTTCGCCATCCATGCCTTCACCGAAGGCGGCCTGATCCCCGTTGCCCAACCGCTCTTCGACCTCGGGGGCGTGCTGCCCGACGACGGTCCGCTGGGGTCGGTGCTCTCGAGCCTCTTCGGCTATCGATCGGCGCCCTCGGCGCTGCAGGTGGCCCTGTATCTCGCCTACCTGGTCCCCGTGGTCCTGCTCTTCCTGTTCGACGACCGCCTACCGCGACGCCGCCAGGTCGCGCAGGCATGAACCCGGGCGCGGTCATCCGCGCGGGGGGCGGGGGCGTAGGGAAGGACGTGGGCGAACCATAGGGCTATTGCACAGCGTTGCAATAACCCTCAGACTTGCCGCACTGTCCATTCGGCGGGCAACGCCCCAGCGGCCGCTCCCTCGAAGACACCAAACGGAGACGCCAGCGTGGTAGCGCTCGATCTCAGCTCGCTCATCTCGGCCGCGAGCTCGCCGGCCGGCGTGGGTGTCCTGCTGACGGGTTTCTTCCTGGGGATGCGGCACGGCATCGACTGGGATCACATCGCGGCGATCACGGACATCACGAGCACGACCACGGTCAGCGATGCTGCTGTTGGCGCTCACCGCGCAGAGCACGCGCTGGCGGTCGGCCACGACCATCCTCACGGCGGACGGGGAGAGATGGAGGCCCATGCCGCGCCGCCTCCGGGTGCCGGGCCCGGTGCCATGCTGGCGGCCGGTGCGTTCCCGACCGGCGGCGTGTTCGGGATGCTGCGCGTCCAGCGCCATCCCATCATCCTCGGCACGCTGTATGCGCTCGGGCACGCGCTCGTGGTCGTGCTTCTCGGCCTCGCGGCACTCCTGTTCGGAGCCTCGCTGCCCGACTGGATCGATCCGATCATGGCGCGGATCGTTGGCCTGACGCTGCTCGCACTGGGTGTCTACGTCCTTGTCTCTCTCTACCGCTACGCACGTCACGGCCAGGACTTTCACCTTCGCAGCCGATGGATGCTCGTCTTCGACTTGGTGCGCTACGCGTGGCAGCGCTTCCAGGCACGCATCCATGGCCATGTCCATGTCGAGCCGCTCGAGGCGACCTCCTACGGTCCCCGAACGGCCTTTGCCGTGGGCATGATCCACGGCATCGGAGCCGAAACGGCCTCACAGGTCCTGATCATTGCCGCCGTCGGGGGAGCCGCCAGCGCCGGCCTCGGCGTCCCGATGCTCTTCGCCTTCGTGGCCGGCCTCGTGATCTCGAACACGCTGATCGTGGTGATCTCGGCGACGGGCTTCGTGGCCAGCCAAACCCGCAAGCGGATCTACGTGGTGGTCGGGCTGTTCGCCGGAGTCTTCAGCCTGTTCGTCGGCTTCGTCTTCTTCGTCGGAGCGGAGCAGATCCTGCCTGACCTGCAGCGGATCTTCGGCTTCCTGGGCTGACGGCCTGGCGGCTCAGACTCAGCCGCCCGCCTCGCACTCGCCGCACAGCCCCGAGATCGTAAGGTGCGACAGGTCAACGTTGAAGCCCCGCCGATCGCGGAGCTGGCCGACCAGGCCCTGCGCCTCCGGAGCCTCGATCTCCCACGTGCCGCCGCACTGCGTGCAGTGGAGGTGGCCGTGCTCGCGTTCCGGCAGCACGTGGAATTCCTCGCGCCCGTCGGCGGCATGGGCGTGGCGGAGCAGCCCCAGCTCTTCGAGCACGTCCAGGGTGCGGTATACGGTCGACGGGATCGTCTGGGGATCGAGGCGCCGGCAGCGCTCCACCAGCTCGGCCCCGGTGACGTGGCCGTCAGTCTGTGCCAGGACCTCGATCAGGAGTCGCCGTTGCGGGGTCCAGCGCAATCCGCGTTCGTGCAGCCGGGATTGCACGCTGTCCCAGCGGGCGCTCGACGAAACGGTGGCGGTCC
>JBBSGX010000338.1:0-2348 GCA_038253685.1 Candidatus Limnocylindrales bacterium
GGGCAGGTCAACCGAGAAGCTGCCGTCAGCAGGTCGATAGGTGGACCACGCCTCGGGTGGTGCCTCGATCGAGCCGAAGGAAACGGCGACAACCGTGACAAGAGACAGTGTTGTTGCGGCGACTCCGGCGACCGCCGGCAGCCCCATGCGACCTCGGACGGCAGCGGGGTGACCTGACAGACCGGCCATTCGATCCTGTGCATCCTGGATCCGCGCGATGAGTGCGATCGCGAGGGAGCCAGCAAGGAACGACAGTTCCCACTGGATGGCGAGGATCCCGAACTGCCACGCCGAAGCGAGGTTATGACCCTGATCCACCAGAACGGAGATGACAACGAGCGACGCGGCGATCCAGACGACCCACCATGTCCGAGCGAGCAGTGCGCCACGTCCGCTCCGCGCCGCGGGATCGGCGCTCAGCTGGACCTCGCGGACAACGTGGTAGGGCATGATCCAGTCCGCGATCGGCACGAGCCACCAGGCCATGGCACCAAATCGTCCGTAACGGGTCGGATTCCCCGTCAGGCTCTCGGTCGATTCCTGGGCGCGGGTGAGCCACATCACGAAGACGAGGCCCGTTGCCAAGAGGGCAGCGTCGTACGCAAGCGGCAACGAGCGGGTAGCCCAAGCCTGGGAGTCAAGGAGCGCGCGAACGACGCTGGAATCGGGTACCACTGCACCCAGATCGCCAATCACGAAGTTGAACAGAGTGTTGATTGCACTCGCCAGTCCCAGCACGGCGCAGACCGCCAGACCAAGGCGCGCCACCCGGGACCGATTTCGCGCCGACACATAGACAGGCCACGGACGGGACGGGGCAGGTACAGCGTCACTTGGCGCATGGTCAGCCGAAACAGGCACGACGAATCCGGCAGCCGAATAGGGCTCCTGGGAGGTGGGGTCCACGCCGGCAGCATATGCGTGGCCACGTCCGCCGAGAGACATTCGAACGTACCACCACGTCGTGACCGGGTCAGAACCGGTCCGCAACCAAGACCGCGGCCCGGCTTGCGGCTCGTTCCGGCTATTCTTGCGCACGCAGCCGCCCCAGGACGCTGCGCGCCCATTCACTGTGCTACTCGGGGTCCCTGGATGAAGGTCGCCATCGCGAAGGAAACCGCGCCTCTCGAGCAGCGCGTGGCACTCGTGCCGGACGTCGTCGGCAAGCTCACCAAGGCCGGTCTTGAAGTCCTGGTCGAAGCGGGTGCCGGCGCTGGCGCGTCGATCCCTGACCAGGAGTTCGCCGACGCGGGCGCGAGCATTGTCACGACCGACCAGGTCTACTCGGACGCGGACGTCATCCTGCGGGTCCAGAAGCCGTCGGCAGCCGAGATCGGGCGATTGCGGCAGGGCCAGACGCTGATCGGCCTGCTCCAGCCGCTGATCGACCCGAAGACCGAGGAGCAGCTCGCGCAGAAGGGCGTGACGGCGATCAGCCTTGACGCGCTCCCGCGCACGCTCTCGCGCGCACAAACGATGGATGCGCTCTCTTCCCAGGCGAACGTCGGCGGCTACAAGGCCGTGCTCATTGCCGCGTCCGCCTATGGACGCTATTTCCCGTTGCTGACGACGGCGGCGGGCACGGCCAAACCGGCAAACGTGCTCGTGCTGGGCATCGGTGTGGCCGGGCTCCAGGCGATCGCTACTGCCCGGCGATTGGGTGCGCTCGTCAAGGCGTACGACGTGCGCTCCGAGACGCGTGAGCAGGCCGAGTCGCTCGGTGCGCAGTTCCTTGTCCTGAAGTCGGTCGCGGACGCGAGCGGCACGGGCGGCTATGCACGCGAGCTGACGCGGGAGGAACGCGCCGCGCAGCAGCAGGAGCTCAACGGCTTCATCGGCGGCATGGACATCGTGATCACCACGGCCCAGGTGCCCGGACGCCGCCCGCCGGTGCTCGTGACCGCGGACGCCGTCAAGGGCATGAAGCCCGGCTCGATCATCGTGGACATGGCAGCCAGCGCGCTC
This sequence comes from Candidatus Limnocylindrales bacterium, assembly GCA_038253685.1. Classification (GTDB taxonomy): domain Bacteria; phylum Chloroflexota; class Limnocylindria; order Limnocylindrales; family CSP1-4; genus JAFMJV01. Next base: position 1,966 of record JBBSGX010000338.1, read on the forward strand.
GGGGGCAACGTGGAGCTGTCGAAGCCGGACGAGACGATCGTCACAGAGAACGGAGTCACCATCATCGCCCCGACGAACCTGCCGGCCACGATGCCCGCCGGCGCCAGCAGCTTCTACGCCCGCAACATCTCCGCGCTGCTGCTCCACTTCGTCAAGGACGGGCAGCTCAATCTGGACTTCTCAGACGAGATCACGGCCGGTACGGTCATCACCCACGAGGGCAAGGTCGTGCACGGCCCAACGGCCAAGCTGCTTGCCCCGGCCGATGCTGCGGCTCCGGCGCCGAGTGCGGCACCGGCGCCGAGTGCCTCGCCAGCGCCGAGCGGTCCCACGCCGCCGAGCGGTCCCACCCCGCCGAGCGGCCCCACCCCGCCGAGCGGCCC
>JBBSGX010000339.1:0-2344 GCA_038253685.1 Candidatus Limnocylindrales bacterium
CCTACCAGCCCAAGAAGCGGCACCGCGCCAAGGAGCACGGGTTTCGGGCGCGCATGAAGTCGCAGGGCGGCCGCAAGGTCCTCGCCGCCCGGCGAGCGAAGGGACGCCGGAAGCTCACCGTCTGAGGGCGGGGCAGGGATCCGCTCCGGTGGGCGGCTCGCTCGACATGCTCCGCTCGAAGCGCGACTTTGCGGCCCTCCAGGGCGCGAGTCGGAGCAGGGCACACCCGCTGCTCATCCTCCGGTTCCGCCGCAACGAGCTGGGTCGTGACCGGTTCGGCATCTCCACCGGCAAGCGACTTGGCAGCGCGGTCGTTCGCAATCGAGTCCGGAGACGGATCCGCGAGACGCTCCGGGCAACGGACGGAACGACGGGCGGCTGGGACATCCTGGTGGTGGCCAGGCCGGCGAGCGCAACGGCAACCTATACGGAGCTACGGGACGCGCTCCAACGGCTGATGAGGTCACTGCGGACGATGGAAGGAACACCCGGATCGTGAAACAGATCGGCGTGGGGCTCATCAAGCTGTACCGCGTCGTCTTCGCGTGGCTGCCGTCGAGCTGCCGCTTCGAGCCGAGCTGTTCGCGCTACACCGAGCAGGCGATCATGAAGTACGGCCTGCTGCGCGGCAGCGTCATGGGTGCCAAACGCATCGCGCGCTGCCATCCCTGGAACCCCGGCGGCTATGACCCGGTCCACTGACGTGCGGCTGAGCGCGGCCCTGCTCGCGCCCGTGCGCCTGCTCCTGCGGCTGGCGCGCTTCGACATCCGCCTTGCGGCCGTCATCGCGCTGCTGGCCATCTGCGCGGTTGTCGGGCCGGTCCTGGCGGTCGATCCCACCGCAAGCCCAGGAGCCAGCCCAGGAGCCACCCTTGGGCCAAGTCCGACGGCGTCGGTTGCGGCCACGAACGCGCCGGCCGCGTCGGCCTCTTCCGTACCCTCGGCATCGGCTCCCTGCCCCATTCCCGAAGTCACGCCGATCCCCTCTGGGCAGCCGACGCCCACGCCGCCGGTCCCGACGCAGGCGCCGCACAACCTGTGCCCCGCCGTCCCCAAGGGCAGCGATCCCTTCAGCATCGTCGCCTGGATCTTCACGCCGCTCTTTCAGGTCATCTTCATGACGCTGGCGCTGTTCTACAGCCTGACCGGGGACATCGGCATCGCGATCGTGCTGGTCACGATCGTGATCCGCCTGATCCTCTACCCCTTCTTCCGAAAGCAGATCGTCTCCCAGCGGCGGATGCAGATGCTGCAGCCCGAGATCAAGTCGATCCAGGCCAAGTACAAGGGTAACCGCTCAAAGATCAGCGAAGAGACGATGAAGCTCTACAAGGAGCGCGGCATCAACCCGGTTGCGGGATGCCTGCCGGCCGTCATCACGCTCGTTCCGCTCACGGCCATGTACCAGGTGTTCAGCCAGGGTCTCTCGGCGCCCGACATCAGCTCCATGCTGCAGGTGTTCGGGACGCAGGTCATCCATGTGACCTGCCAGGATCCGGGCAATGCCAACGTCCCCTGCATCAACCCCATCGTGCCGTGGCTCTTCAACCTCGACGCGCACCACGCCCAGGTCCTGTTCTCCGTCTTCGGGTTTGGCATCAGCGCTCTGGCCATCGTGTCTGCGGTCCTCCAGCTGATCCAGACGCGCATGGCGACGACGCTGAGCGATGACCCGCAGGCGCGCAGCCAGCAGCGCATCTTCCTGCTCCTGCCGCTGTTCTCGCTGGTCTACGGTGGGTTCCTGCCGGCGGGCCTCTTCATCTACTGGATCACGACCACGATCTTCGGGATCGTGCAGCAATATGTTCTGGCCGGCTGGGGCGGGCTCTTCCCGATCTTCGGGTGGGAACCCGCGTTCGCGAAGAACCACCAGCCGCGCTACCCAGTCCCGTCCTTTGCTCCGCGTGTCGCCGAGCCGGCAACCGGCAACGGGGGTGCGGCCCCGTCCCGCCGGAAAGCCACCGACAATGCGGCAGGAACCATCAGGCCGGTCCGTACCAAGGCGCGTACAAGCCGGCGAGGGAGACGTCGATGAGCGAATACCAGGAGTTCACAGGCAAGACCGTCGAAGAGGCGCTGCGCAACGCGCGCGAGACGTTTGGGGTTGGCGGTCTGGACGATCTCGACTTCGAGATTCTGACCCCAGGCAGCCGCGGGGTGCTCGGCATGGGCGCCGAGCCTGCACGGATCATTGCGGCACCGCGCTCGGCGTTGGGCGGCGCAGCTCCGCGCCGCGAGGCCGCAGCGTCAAAGCCGCTGCCCGCGCCGCCGCCGCGCGACCGGGAGGATCGTGACCGCGACCGCAGCCCGCGCGACCGGGATCGCGACCGCGCCCCTCGCGATC
>JBBSGX010000340.1:0-2324 GCA_038253685.1 Candidatus Limnocylindrales bacterium
CCGGCGCCCGTCCGGGGGCGCCATCTGGCTGCCCTGAGCGGTTGTGCCACACGACGGCGACGGGCAGACTGCCGACATGGTTGTGATCCTGTCAGTCCTTGTTTCCCTCGCGTTCGTCTTCATTGCCACGCGAGCGAAGCAATCCCGGTTCGCGAGCCGATATGTCCCGCCAAGAGGCGGATACCTACGGCGATCGTCGCGATCGCCCAGGACCCCAGAACAACGAACACCGCAACGCTGCCGCTGCCGACGTACAGCGCGCCCACCGCACCCCAGAGCCCCAGCACGACCATGATCGACCCAGCTGGCCCCGCCAACACTCGTGAGGCTCTCGGCATGGCGCCATCGTGGTCCCGGCGTCAACGTCGCGCCTGCTTGTGGCCGTAGAAGGACCACCGCCGACGACAACATTTGGGTCAGGCTGTCCGCGTCCGGGCGCTCCGAATTCAATGGAGCCCATCTGTTTGCGCAGGGGTGCGACTATGGTGGCAAGTGACAGGGTCTGGCGAATCCCGCCGCAGCAGCCTGTCGCGTTGCCAGGAGCCCAGCGATGCGCAAGCCTTTGTTCCACGCCCTTCTTGCTGCGATGGCTCTTGTCGGGCTCACGTCGGGGATCGCCACGGCGCACCCTGACAACGACAAGACGCTTCACTTCATCCTGACCTGTGACGACGGCAACGTCTGGAATGCGAGCTTCAACGGCGGTCCATCCGCGTTCCACCTCGATGGCGGCCAGCTCTACATCTGGAAGCAGATCGACTACGTCACGCCGGACGGCCAGTCGGGCAGCATCAAACGCGGGATCCAGGGGTTTGCCGGGGCCACGACGGTGACCTGCACCTACACGGGCGCCGTGAGCGGCAACGCTTACACGGTCACCGGGTTCTACCCGCCGACAGCCTGACCTCCGTGCCGCCCCGGCCGGGCTCGCGCACCGGCCGGGCCCGCGTCAAGATGAACCGTGCCATGGGAGGAGGACCGATCATGACGACCCGTTTCCGACTCCACTCGAGCCGCGTTTCGCTCATCGCGTTCGTTGTCGCGGCCTTGGCGGCGGCGGCTCCGCCGAAGAGGCACTGTCCCTCCTCGTGCGGCTGCTGGACGATCCCGATGTGATCGATCGGGTGGCATCTGCAGTCGGCCTGTCGGGGAACGTCTTTCCGCTCCACGAGCTCTTCTGGGGATTCCGGCGGTTCATCGAGATCCTGGGCCAGCGCAGGCCGGTCGTCATCGTCATCGACGACATCCACTTGGCCGAGTCGACGCTGCTGGATCTCCTCGAGGAGCTCTCGACGACGGTGACCACAACTACCGCGGTGGTCCTCTGCACGTCGCGGGACGACATCAGGGAGACCCGGCCGTCATGGGGCGAGCAGCCCGACTCCGCGCATCTCGTGCTCGCGCCGCTGACCGACACGGAGGCCTCGCAGATCGTGGATGCGCACCTCGGGGAGGCAGGGATCACCGACGACGTCAAGCGTCGCGTGGTGCAGGCGGCCGAGGGCAACCCGCTCTTTGTCGAACAGATGCTTTCGATGCTCATGGACCAGGGCAGGCTGCGCCTTGAGGAGAACCGCTGGGTGGCGACGGGTGATCTCTCGAACGTGGTCGTCCCGCCAACCATCGAGGCGCTGTTGGCGGCGCGGCTCGACGGTCTGACGAGAGAGGAGCGGGCGGTTGTCCAGCCCGCGGCGGTCATCGGGCTCACATTCCCCGAACCGGCCGTGACCGAGCTCGTTCCCGACTCCATGCGGCCGACGGCGCCTTCCCACATCGCCGCCCTCGAGCGAAAGCACCTGGTGCAGCCGGCCGAGACGTTGATCGACGGCGAGGACGAGCTCCGCTTCCACCATGCCCTGATCCGGGATGCCGCCTACCAACGAGTCCTGAAGCGAACCCGGGCGGACCTGCATGAGCGGTTCGTTGACTGGGCGGACGCGTTCAACGAGAACCGTGACCGTCGCCTGGAGTCGGAAGAGATCCTCGGCTATCACCTGGAGCAGGCACACCGCTATCTATCGGAACTCGGGCCGCTCGACGATCACGGCCGGTCGGTCGGCATTCGAGGAGCGGATCGACTGGCATCGGCCGGGCGGCGTGCGTTCGTCCGAGGCGACATGCCAGCTGCCTCGAGCCTGCTTCGACGTGCCGCATTGCTCCTGGAACCGGAGACACCACGGCGGGTGACCCTCTTTACCGACGCGGCCGAAGCGCTGACCGAAGCGGGCGATTCGGTTGCGGCGGACGAGCTGCTGGACCGTGCGATCTTGGAGGCGCGAGAGCTACACGATCTTCCGCTCGAAACGGCGGCACGCCTGGTGCGC
>JBBSGX010000341.1:0-2308 GCA_038253685.1 Candidatus Limnocylindrales bacterium
CATCCTCCGGTCCCAGCTTTGCCGATCGACCAACGCTCAGCCGCTTTCGCCCGGCCCGGACGAGCCAGTACCCTGGCGCGATTGCCGGGGGGATGGTGGCGTCCGGAGCGCCGATGCGCTGACCGTTGATCGAGAAGGCGCCCTGCGCGATGGCCCGGCGCCCCTCTCCCTTCGAAGGGTACAGGCCGCTTGCAACCGCGAATGCCAGTGCGTTCGCCCGCGCCACCTCCTCGTCCACAGTGAACCCCGCCACCTGCCGGTGGAGCAGCTCCAGGATCTCCGGATCGTCGATCGCCTCGCTCGAGAATGCCGCTTCCGCCACCTTGACCTGGCGCTCGGCTTCCTCCCGCCCGTGGATGCGCGCCGTGAGGTCCAGCGCCAGCGCTCGCTGAGCGGGCCGCAATTCCGCGTGCGCCTCCTGCTCGGCGAGCAGGCCCTCGACCTGGCTGCGGTCCATCAGCGTGAGCCAGCGCAGGTGGTCCGCGATCAGGGCGTCGTCGTCGTTCAACCAGTACTGGAAGAACTCGTAAGGCGAGGTCAGCGACGGATCCAGGAACACGGCGCCGCGCTCGGACTTGCCCATCTTCTGGCCGTCGCGCGTCAGGAGCAGCGGGCTGCACAGGGCAAACGCGCTGGGCTCCTCGCCCTCGTCGCGCCCCTCGACCCGCCGGATGAGCTCCAGGCCGGCCGTGATGTTGCCCCACTGGTCGGCGCCGCCCATCTGGAGATCCACACCCTGTTCACGGTGCAGGTGCAGGAAGTCGGCGGCCTGGAGGGTCATGTAGCTGAACTCGGTGAAAGTCATGCCGGCATCGAGGCGCTGGCGCACCGAGTCCTTGGAGAGCATGTAGGGGATGGGGAAGTGCTTGCCGATCTCGCGGAGGAAGTCGAGCATCGTGTATGGACCGAGCCAGTCGCGGTTGTCGACCATGACCGCCTGCCCCGTGCCGGCCGAGAAGTCGACGAAGCGCTCCAGCTGGCCGCGCATCGCCGCGGCATTGGCGCGAATCGTCTCGTCGTCCAGGAGCCGTCGCTCGCCGGCCTTGCCCGACGGGTCCCCGATCATGCCCGTCGCTCCCCCGATGACGACCAGCGGGCGTCCGCCACTGCGCTGCAGATGCGTCAGCAGGAACACCTGCAGCAGGTGCCCGACGTGCAACGAGGTCGCGCTCGCATCGAAGCCGACGTAGCCGGAGACGGGGCCGCGCTCCAGCCTCGCCGCGAGTCCCTGGCTCTGCTCCCTGGCCAGCCCGCGCCAGCCCAGCTCGGCCAGGAAATCAGTCGGCGGCATGCTGCGGCGTCCCTCCCAGGTCGCGTGGACGAGGCGACATCGTCGTTCCAGTGTGGCCGATCGGGCACCGGCGCGTTCTCGGCGTCATCGCCGTTCCGATGCTAGAGTCCCGGGCGAATGAAGCCTAGCCTCACACGGCGGCAGGCGAATCGCCTGAATGGTCGCGGCCGCCGCGGTGGCAGTGCAGCTCGGGCAGCGTTCGTCGCGATCCCCCTCTTCCTCTTCGGGACGTTCGCAACCGTCGCCATTGTCGCCTTCGTGACTGCCGTCGGCGTGTACTTCGCGTTCAGCGCCAGCCTGCCCGATCCAGCCACCGAGCTCAACCGGACCACGCCCTCCCAGGACTCGGTCATCTACGCTCGGGACAGCACCACCGAGCTCGCCCGCTTCAACAGCGGTGAGCATCGCATCGCCGTTACCTGGGACCAGCTCTCCCCGGCGCTGGTGGATGCGACGACCGCGGTCGAGGACAAGACCTTCTGGACGAACACGGGCTTCGATCCCCTCGCCATCGTCTCCGCCGCGCTCGATTCCGTCAGTGGCCAGGCGCGCGGTGCCAGCACCATCACCCAGCAGCTCGTCCGGCAGCGCCTTCTGCCCGCGGATCTTGTCCAGGACCCCAACAAGAAGGTCGAGCGCAAGATCAAGGAGATCATCCAGTCGATCCGACTGACGCAGGCCTTCCCGGGCACCGAAGGCAAGCAGACGATCATGACCGCGTATCTCAACCAGAACTTCTACGGCAACAACAGTTACGGCGTCGAGGCGGCGGCGCAGGGCTACTTCGGCAGCACCGATCTCAAGGGGTTGACGCTCGCGCAGGCAGCCATCCTCGCGGCCATTCCCCAGTCACCGACGACCTACGACCTGGTGCGCAACGCGACGGAGATCACGGACGACCCGAACCACCTGTTGGTGCCTGCGGATTCGCAGGTCGTCCAGCGGCGCAACTACATCCTGGAGCTCATGCGGACCGATCCGTCGCGTCGAGTCCTGTCCGGGAACACGCACAGCGAC
>JBBSGX010000342.1:0-2303 GCA_038253685.1 Candidatus Limnocylindrales bacterium
CCCTCGCGGACGGAAGGTCGCCGCAGGTTTCGCGTCCCAGCCGCACGACCGGCCGCTCCAGGACGCGTTCCCCGACGGCTGCGCCCGAGCTCACCGCGACAGCATGCAGGGGTGTCCCGATCGCAGCGCGAGAACACGCCCGCAACGTCTTCGCCGCAGCATTCGCGAAGGCCCGCCCGTCCAAGGTCGAGAAGGCCGGTGCAACCGAATCGGCGGTCCCGACGTACCATCTCACGACTCGCAGCACGTCGAACCCAGGCGACAGAGCGACGAGCAGGCCCGGATAACCAGTGAGGGCAGGACCCAGTGACGAAGATCCAGGAGTCCGGCGAGAAAGTCGTCGCGAACGTCGAGCGCGTGATCGTCGGCAAGCACAACGAGGTCCGGCTGGCTCTGGTCGCGCTGCTCTGCCAGGGCCATCTGCTCATCGAGGACGTCCCCGGCACCGGCAAGACGGTCCTCGCCAAGGCCATCGCGCGGAGCCTCGGCTGCTCCTTCCGTCGCATCCAGTTCACGCCGGACCTGCTCCCCACGGACGTGACCGGCCTCTCGATCTACAACCAGAAGGACCAGGAGTTCGAGTTCCGGCCGGGCCCGATCATGAGCCAGATCGTGCTCGCGGACGAGATCAACCGCGCGACGCCGAAGACGCAGTCGGCACTGCTCGAGTGCATGGACGAGCGGCACATGACCATCGACGGCACCACCTACCCGATGCCCGTCCCGTTCCTCGTCATCGCGACCCAGAACCCCATCGAGTACGAAGGCACGTTTGCCCTGCCCGAGGCCCAGCTCGACCGTTTTATGCTGCGCCTGCACCTCGGCTACCCGTCGCCCAGCGAGGAGATCGTCATCCTCGACGAGCAGAAGCGCGGCCACCCGCTCGATGAGATCGACATCGTTGCTTCGGTCGGGGATCTGACGGACATGCAGGAGGGCATCCGCGAGATCTACGTCGACGCGACCGTCGCCGACTACATCGTGCGACTCGTGAACGCGACGCGGAGCCACCCCGACGTGTACCTCGGTGCATCACCGCGCGGCTCGCTCGCCCTGTACCGCGCCGGACAGGCATTCGCCGCCCTCTCGGGCCGCGACTACGTCATCCCGGATGACATCAAGCTGCTTGCTGAACCCGCGCTGGCTCACCGCCTGATCATCAAGACCTCGGCATCGATCCGCGACGTCGACCAGGGCGCCATCGTGCGCGAGCTGCTCGACACGATCCCGATTGACGCGCCGGCGCTCCGCCCAGAGCGCCACGGCATCCGGCCCGCATAGCGCGACCCTGGCAACCGGTCCCGGTTCGAGCGCAGCACGATGATCCGCAGGCTCGAGTTCCTCATCATCGCGGTCATCCTGATCGTCGGCGCCTTCTCGACTGGGGCCGACTTCGTCTTCTTCCTCGTCTACCTCGGCATCCTGGTCATCGGGGGTGCCTACATCCTCACGCGCTTCGGCCTCTCCGACCTCGAGGCCGGCTACTCGCTGGACAAGCTGCACGCCCAGGTCGGCGACGTGCTGAGTGCCACCTACACGGTCCGCAACACCAGCCGGCTGCCCAAGCTCTGGCTCGAGGTCCACAACCCCTCGACGCTGTCGATCGCGCTACCCGGCCGCGCCATCGCCCTCGGGCCGCGCTCCGAGCGCTCCTGGATCGCGCGAGTCCCGCTGGCGCGCCGCGGCCACTTCCGCATCGACTCGATGGTGATCCGGACGGGCGACCCGTTCGGCCTGTTCGAATCCTCGGCAACGGTGGGCAGCGGCGCGACCCTGATTGTCTACCCGGCCGTCGAGGCGCTGCCGCGCTGGAAGCTGCCGCCGGCCATGGTCGAGGGTACGAACGCCAACCCCGAACGGACGATCCAGACGACGCCACTCGTCTCGAGCATCCGGCCCTACGCCCCGGGCGACGCCTTCAACCGCATCCACTGGAAGAGCTCGGCGCGCCAGCAGGAGCTCCAGGTCAAGGAGTTCGAGCTCGAGCAGACGGCCGACGTGTGGATGTTCCTGGACCTCGATCGCACAGTGCACACCGGGTCCTTCGACAACGCGACGATCGAGACGGTCGTGCGCGCGTGCGCGTCCATCTCGGCGCGTGCCTTGCTGGAGAATCGGGCCGTCGGCCTTGCCGCGGTCGGTGCCCGGCGTGCGGTGTTGCCGGTGGACCGCGGCGGGCGGCAGCACCAGAAGGTGATGCAGCTGATGGCGGCCGTGCAGGCCGATGGCACGGTCGCCCTGCGCGAGTTGCTCGTCGAGGGTATCTCGCATCTCCGCCGCGGCATGACCGCCATCGTGATCAC
>JBBSGX010000343.1:0-2278 GCA_038253685.1 Candidatus Limnocylindrales bacterium
CCTTGCGGGTCAGCGCAGATACGTGTCGCCGTGCATGTCGCAGACCGTGTAGAGTGCGTGGCGATCGCGTGCGTAGCCGGCCACGTGCAGGCGTCCCTTGAAGTCGTCCTTGGGGCAGACCCACACCCACCAGCGCACCGGTGCGCCCGTGTCGTCCGGCTTGACATCGCCGAGCGGGGTCGCCTCGGCTTCGACCTTCTCGGGCAGGCCCGGGAACGCGGCGAGCGCCTTCTCCACCGCGGCCGCGCGCTCTTCCTCGGTCTCGCTGCCATAGGGGTAGTTCTGGCTGATGTTCGAGCTCACGGCTTGCCGCTCCGGGCTGCTGGGCATGCGTTCAGTTGGTGCGACCGACCGACGGGGGTGGGCCAGCCGCGGAGGTCGTGAGCGCGGCGCGACCGGCCGGGCTTGAGTATACCGAGCGCCGTTCACCAGGCGGCGGGCAATCCCTCGGATCGCGGGTCGGCAGCGGCCGCGTAGGTGGGGCCTTCCGCGGCGTCACCGGTGCCTCGCACGATCTCGACGGCATGCTCATGGCCCATCTCCGAGGACCATGGCCCGACCACCTGGACCTCGTGGCCGCGATCCCGCAGTCCCTGCGTGACGGCCATGTGGTAGCGCGACTCGAGCACGCTCAGCGACGGCGCTCCGAGGTGCTGCCCGATCCGCGTCACCCATCGCGGCGCGGCGACCGCAGTGCCGATATCAAGGCCACCGTCGACGACCGCTGACACGAATTGCGCAAACACCTGCGGTTGGATTTCGCCGCCCATGGACGCGTGGGCGATCCACGGGAGGCCGCCGCGCACCAGCATTCCCGGCGTGAGCGTGTGCACGGTCCGTTTGCCAGGGACGAGCGCGTTGGCATGGTCCGGGTCGAGCCGGAAGAAGCTGCCGCGGTTCTGGTAGGCGATGCCCGTCTCCGGGTCGACCAGGCCTGAGCCGAACCCGCCGTAGTTCGACTCGATGAGGCTCACGAGGCCGCCCCAGCGGTCGGCAGTCGCCAGCGCGATCGTCCCGCCGCCGCGCGGCAGGCTGCTCCGCTCAGGCTGCAGCACGCGCTCTGGATCCAGCCGCGCTCCCAGCTCTGCCGCGTGCTCCCCGGACAGCAGCGTCTCGAGCGCGCCGGGAGCCATGCTGGCCGGGTCCGTCAGCAGCGCGTCGCGATCGGCCAGGGCCAGTCGCGAGGCCTCGAGGCCAAGGTGGACCCAGCGAGCGTCGTTGACGCCGCGGCCGTCGAAGGCACCGCTCGCCGGCGGTTCGAAGCGCGACAGGATGTTGAGGGTCTCCAGGGCGATGGGCCCGCAACTGTTCGGCGGGTGGCTCAGGGACGTGACGCCGCGATAGGTCGTCGCGATCGGTGCGCCCCAGTCCGACCGGTGGGCAGCGAAGTCCGCGGGCCGCAAGGGGCATCCCGATTCGCGGAGATAGGCAGCGGCCCGCAGGGCGAGGTCCCCGGAATAGGCAGCCTCGGCTCCGTCGGTCGCCAGCGTTCGAAGCGTGGCCGCCAGCGCGGGGAGCGCCACACGCTCACCGACCCGCCACGCCCTCCCGTTCGGTCGGAACGTCTGCGCCCAGTCCGAGCGTTCCCCGAGCACGGTGGCAGCATGTTCCACGGTGTCTGCCCACGTGACACTGGCCGGGAACCCGTCCGCGAGCTCGATCGCCGGCGCCAGCAGATCGGCCCAGGCGAGTTTCCCGAAGCGGGCATGCGCCTCGCGCCAGGAATCGACGGCGCCGGGAACCGTCACGGTCCATGGGCCGCGAACCGACATCTCCGCGAGGCCGGCGGAGCGCGCCGCGTCGATGGTCGCGCCTTCCGCCGATCGCCCGCTGCCGTTGAGCGCCACTGCCCGGCCAGCGTCCACGTCCCAGATGAGCCAGAACGCGTCCCCGCCCAATCCGCACATGTAGCTCGTGACCACCGAAAGGGCCGCGTTGGTCGCGATCGCACCGTCGACGGCGCTCCCGCCGCGGCGCAGCATGTCGAGGCCGGCCTGGGTCGCCAGGTGATGAGGACTGGCGACGGCGCCATGCGCTCCACGAACCGGCGAGACCGGCCCGACTGCGGGTTCTCGGTCACTCACGGGCTCATGATGACAGCCCGGCACGGGGCTTAATGGGGACGTCGCAGGTTGGTCAGCCCCCGGTTCGAATCAGTCCCCGTGGCCACGGTGGTCGCCCGGACCGCCGTGGCCGTTTCCGTGTCGGTGGTGATGCCGGTGAAGGTGTCGAAGGTGGCGCGGCTTGTGCCCTGGGGTCGGGGCAGGACTGACCGTCG
>JBBSGX010000344.1:0-2223 GCA_038253685.1 Candidatus Limnocylindrales bacterium
GGTTATGGTCCTTGTCCTGTAATCATCCAGAGGATCTGAGGGACCTGGCCCGGTGACGGTCCGGCAACCTGCGCTCGCCGCAAGGTGCCAACGCCAGGATCGATGAGGAACACACGTGAACGTTCTGGCTGACGTCCCGACCCTGCACGGCTCCCTGGTCCGGCTGGAGCCGCTCTCGATAGACCATAGTGAAGACCTAGCCGTCGCGGCGGAGGAAGACCGCGCCGCGTACGGCTTCACCGGTGTACCCCGCGGCGGGGAGGTGACGGGCTTCCTTGCCGCGCATTTTGCACGGGCCGAGGCCGGCAAATTGGCACCGTTCGCCCAAATCCGCTTGAGCGATGGGCGGGCCGTGGGGTGCACGACCTATTGGGATCCCCGGTTCTGGCCAGGCAGTTGCAAGCTGTGCGCCATCGAGATCGGCTGGACCTGGTTGGGCGCTTCGGCCCAGCGAACGGGCATCAATGTAGAGGCGAAGCTTCTGCTCCTTGAGCGCGCGTTCGAAACCTGGGGCGTGGTCAGGGTCGACTTCAAGACCGACGCCCGCAACCAGAATTCCCGACGCGCCCTCGAGGGACTGGGCGCGCACTTCGAGGGCGTCCTTCGCCACTGGTCGCCATCACACGCGCCCGGGGAGCAGGGCCTGCTCCGCGACTCCGCGATGTTCTCGGTCATCGCCGCCGAGTGGCCGGCCACGAAGGTCACCTTGCGCCGTCGTCTGGCCCGGTCTACGACCGCGCACCACTGAGACCACCTATCAGCAGGATCTGGCTCTTGTCGGCGTGACAGCGCCTCGACTGGTGCCAAGTCGGCCCGTGGTCACCGTGGCCACAGGGGAGATGGGAAGAAAGGCCTCGCCGCATGAGCACATCCGCGCCACCCGAGACGACCCGGTTCGGCTACGCGACGCACCTGTCCTGCCGAGAGTGCGGCAAGACAAGCGATCTCGGGCCGCACTATGCGTGCGAAGACTGTTTCGGGCCGCTGGAGGTCGCCTACGACTACCCGCCCTTGACCAGGGCCGACATCGAGTCCGGACCTCAGAACATCTGGCGCTACGCCAGCCTCCTGCCTGTCCCAGCCGACATTGCGCAGCGCCCGAGTACGAGGCCCGGGTACACCCAGCTGATTCGGGCGGACGAGCTGGCCCAGGTGCTGGGCATGCGCAGGCTGTGGGTCAAGGATGACAGCGGCAACCCGACCCACTCGTTTAAGGACCGCGTCGCGGCTGTGGCCCTCGCGGCGGCCACCGAGATGGGCTTCACGGTGCTCGCCTGCCCGTCCACCGGCAACCTGGCCAACGCCGTCGCGGCGGCCGCCGCTCGCGTCGGCATCCGTTCGGTCGTACTCGTGCCCGCCAACCTGGAGCCACAGAAGATCATCGCGACCGCGGTGTACGGCGGCACCTTTGTCACCGTCGACGGCACCTATGACGACGTGAACCGGCTCGCCTCCCAGTTGGCTAGCGAACATGACGATTGGGCGTTCGTGAACGTCAACGTGCGTCCCTACTACGCCGAGGGATCCAAGACGCTCGCCTTCGAGATCGCCGAGCAGCTCGGCTGGCGGCTGCCCGATCAGATCGTGGTCCCGGTCGCGTCCGGCGCCCAGCTAGTCAAGATCGATAAGGGCTTCAGCGAGCTGGTCTCACTCGGCCTGGTCGAGCAATCGGCATGGAAGATATACGGAGCGCAGGCAACCGGATGCTCGCCGGTGTCCGCCGCGTACGCCGCGGGCCACGACGTGGTGCGCCCGGTGATGCCCGCGACGATCGCCAAGTCGCTCGCGATCGGGAACCCGGCGGATGGACCTTACGTGCTCGACGCCGTGCGGCGCACCGCCGGCGCAGTTGCCGACGTCAGCGACGACGAGATCGTCGACTCGATCCGGCTGCTCGCCGCCACCGAGGGCATCTTCGGCGAGACCTCGGTGGGCGTAACACTGGGCGTGCTGCGCAAGCTGCTCGCCGCCGGGCAGCTCGACCCCGCCGCGGAGACGGTGATAATCAACTCCGGTGACGGTCTAAAGACGTTGGACGCGCTGGCTGGCGCGGTTCGCGTGCCTGCGGCTATCAAGCCCACGCTTGAGGCATTCACAGAGGCAGGCGCGGGGTGGGATGAGTGTGTCCGTGCGCATACCGACGCAGGGGCTCACAGGTGATGGGTCGCGTTCGCCGGCTCGCCTCTCTAGGTGATCGTCCCAGAATCGGTCGTTTGCGACCCA
>JBBSGX010000345.1:0-2210 GCA_038253685.1 Candidatus Limnocylindrales bacterium
TCACCGGTGGTTCGGCCGCGCGGCTGATGATTTCGCCGAGGGAGACTGGCATGGGCACATCCAGCGCCGTCAATGACTACCTGGCCGCCCTTGCCGAGGTACCGCGCGCCGCCCTCGAGCAGCTTCGGGCGACCATCAGGGGCCGCCGCTCCTGAGGCGACCGAGACGATCGCCTACCAGATGCCGGCGTTCAGGGACCACGGCCGATTTCTCGTGTCCTATGCCGCGTACAAGGATCATTGCAGCCTGTTCCCTGCCAGCCAGGCGGTGCGCGACGCGCTCGGGGACGAACTGAAGCCCTACATCACGGGGGAAGGGCACGATCAGCTTCAAGGCAGAGCAGCCCATTCCCGCTTCTCTCGTGACGAGGATCGTCAAGACACGGCTCTCGGAGACCGCGGCGCCGAGCCCTCCTTGAGCGTCAGCGTGCCGCGGTCTCTGCGGGCGCCTATGGATGGAAGCGCAGCACCTCACCGTCGGCGGACGTGGTTCCGTTGGCCACGTAGACCGTGCCATCGGACGCAACGGCCACGCCGCCGGCCGCGTTGAGGCGCCCCTCGCCGTAGGTCTTGCGCAGCGACTTGTTACGGGGATGATTCCATGGGACGCGCACAAGCGCGCCACCGTTGGGTCCCTGCGGCCCGACTCCGGTGTAGATCTCGGACACCCACAGGCTGTGGTCGGGGCCGAAGGCACAGCTGTGGATCGGCCAGAACCCCTTCGCCCAGACGGTGGCGATGCTCGTGATCCTGTTGATGTTGCCTGGTTCCGCCTGCGCCGGATCCACCCGGTAGATGGTCGCCGCCGGGTGCGGGGGACCTGCAAAGAGCGAATCGACGAGGGCCAGCGTTCCGATGTAGAGCGCCCCGTCGGGGCCCTTGGCAACGCATGTCGGGACCGCGTCCGCGGCCTGGGTGTTCTGGAAGTACGCGATGACCTGCACGCTCCCGTCCGCATTCACCTTGTCAAGCGTGTTTGCGCCGGCGTCCACCACGTAGCGATGTCCGCCCACCACGACGCCGTAGGGGTTGGCGTCGGGGAATTGACCGCCCGGATCCAGTTCGGGGTGATGTTTCGTGAAGGAGTAGCCCCGATTTCCAACGTTGGCGAACGCCTCCCACGAGCCGTCCTGCCTGATCTTGAGCAGCCGGCCGAGCTGGGGGTCCGAGATCCCCAGCAGCTTCGTCGAGCCGCCGATGATCGCCCAGATGATCCCGTTGGAGTCCACCGAGATGCCGCCGACCCCTCCCGTCTCCTGGCCGGACTGGGTGCCGTCCGAGATGATGCCCGTGCGCACGGTATGGATCCGTGGATGAGCCTTGTCCGGATGGAGGATCGCGATGATCCTGCCGGTTGGGCCAACCGCCTCTGAATCCGTGCCAGCGCCCACGCCGGCCTCCGCGACGAACAGTCGGCCATGCGGGCCCAGCGCAAGGCCGCGTGGGTTCAGGAGTCCGCTGGCAATCCTGTGGAACGGTGACGCTGCCGCGGCCGGGGTAGCTGCAAGCAGCACCGCCAAACCTGCGCACACAAGTCCGAAGCGAAGACGATTCATCGAGCCGGCCTCCCGCCTGTTCGTACCCACGGTCGCTCAATCGGCACGCGACCCCGACCTATTCTGCTACTGCCGGCTGGCGCGCGCTAGCCCTGATTCGACACCTGGTTCGTCGGATTGGCGACACTCGCGCGCCTGCGGTGGGGCCGCCCGCGCCCTGAACTGGAGGAACGCATCGATGGCGCAACGCGATCAGCGGCGACGACGAAGAAGCGCGGCGCGAGATCCTGCGCGGCCCGTTCGGCACGTTCGGAACGCACGCCACCATCTGGCCGCCGTTCCGCTGCGACTACGGCTCAATATCCACCAACCGCTCGCCGGGAGGCATGGGAATGGGCAAGGCCCGTCACCGTCGAGGACGACGTCTGGATCGCCGCAGGGCTGATCCTCCTGCCCGGCGTGACCATCGGCGAGGCGACAGTGGTGGGTGCCGGCAGCGTCGTGACAGGGACCTTCCGCCGCACGTCCTGGCCGTCGGCAATCCGTGCCGGGTCGTGCGCGACATCGAGGTCAGCTGAGGCCGAGCGGCGTCCAGGCCGGAGGCATGCAGGGGACGGTCGGCCGGTCTGTTCCGGCCCTTCTTCGACTGCTATAGTTGCCTCTCACTGACGACGCGGGGAATGCCCGCCATCGCCAGAGGAGGAGCCGATCGCCA
>JBBSGX010000346.1:0-2208 GCA_038253685.1 Candidatus Limnocylindrales bacterium
AGTCCCCGGCCAGCGTCACATGGAACGTGGCCCCGGAGATACCCGTGGCAGGCACCGCGACGGGCGACGTCAGCTTGAACGTCGCGGTCGGGAAGGTGTCGCTCTCGAGGCCGAGAGTGTGGAGCTTCTGGTCGCGCATGTTCTTGTCGCTGGTGAGCGTCGTCATATCCGCCTGGAACTGGGCCGCCGTCACGCTCAGGTCCGAACCATTCCTTGCGAGCGTCGCGGAGCCCGTCAGCGAGCTCGTGCGTCCGACCGCGTCGCTCTGCGCCGAGAGGCTCGCCAGCTGCTCGCGAACGCGGTATCCGACAACGCTCGAGCTGTTGACGTTCCACGTCCCAGCGGCCTGTGCGGTGCTCGTGATCGTCGATACCGACCCAGACCCGGATGGATCGCCCGACGAGATGGCAAGGGGTGACACGTTGTCGCCGCGCAGGATCTGATCCCAGGCGATGTAGCCGCCGACGACGGCGCCAACGATCAGGACGGCGGCAAGGACGGACCAGCGGGCTCGGTTCATTGCCGCGATATTCGGGCCGAAGCCTGAAGGTCCTATGAAGCGCGGGTGCTCAGTCGGTGCCGAGAAAGGCGCGGCGCCGGATCTGGTCGAGTCGCGCCATCAGGCCTCGGTCGACCTCCACGGCGGCGCTGTCAAGCTCGGTCAGAAGCACCTCCAAAACGGCCTCTCTCGCAGCGTCCACCGGGCCGCGCACGATCCGGCAGAGGTCGTCCCAGTCCTCGCCTGAAAGCTGGTCGCGAGCCGCGGGCTCGATCAGGTCCATGGCCACGGAGAGCAGTGCTTCACGGTCATCCGTGGATTCGAACAGTGTCCATGTTTGATTCCCGTGTGGCGCTTGGCCCTATTCGCCCGGCAGGGCCGCCGCGAGTCGCGTGTAGCCGTCTCCGGGCACCATGCCCAGGGTCGTTCCGGCGGCCGTGTCGATCACGGCGATCCGGCCCGAACCATGGAGCAGGGCGAACAGCTTGCCGCCGTCCTTGCTGAGCGCGAGGCCGTCGACTGCCTGGCCCTCGAGCCAGCGCCCGGTGGCCTTCAGGTCGGAGGTCGAGATCGCGAGGACCCCGCCTGCACCCGCGGCGTACAGCGACCTGCCGTCAGGAGCGACCATCGCCCGTCCTGCGACCTGGCCGCCGACGCCATCGCTGAACTTGGCCAGCACGAACCCGCTCTGCGCCATCGGCCGGATGGTCGCGGAGCGCATCACCACGTTGCTCCAGGGATCGACCTGGAGCACGAGGCCGAGGGTCGCATTCACGGCGAACGCCGAGCTGCCACCGGCGTCGGCAATGCCCCAGTCGCGGGCAGCGGCGGCGTTCCCTGCGCCTGGCGATGGCAGGTCGGTACAGACCGCGAAGGCCTGCACAGTGTCGAGCGCATGGATGAAGGGATGCTCCGTGCCGCGATAGAGCGTGAGGACGCGGCCTCCCGGCAGCCGAAGCTGACCGAGCGGCCAGCCTGCCATCGCCTCGCTGACGTTCGTCTTGTCGGCGACGGCGCCCGGCTGAAGTGCGCCCGAGGCCACATCCACCTGGCGTACCTGGTAGTGCCCGGCGGGTGGCCCCGCCAGATGCTCAACGACGTAGAGCTTTCGCCCGTCCGTGGAGATTGCGTCGTATTCGAAGTGGCCGGTGAGGCTGATGACCGGCGCCTTCCTGTCGAGGGACGCGGGGACCACGGCAAAGCGGGAGATTGACGCCGTCGCCCCGCCGGCGGAGGCGTCGACCAGGACCTGCGTGGAGGCGTCGCCGGAGAGGCCGACCAGCGTGGGATCCTCGCCGATCGTGGGGAATCGCCAGGTCCCGTCAAGACTCAGGCTGGCCGGGTTGTCGACGTCCTCGAACTTGAACTCGCCAAGCATGGTCTTGCCGTTCAAGGGCGTGGCCGTCAGGAGACGCGTCCAGCCGGTGGCCGGGATGCCAGCAGGGAGCGACATGACGTGCTCACCCGTGTTCGCCGCGATGACCTGGAGCCCGTCGCTGCCTGTCTCGGCCACGACGAGGAACGTGCCGGCCACGTGGGCAAGAGGCGCGCCGGCGGGCTCGCTCATTGCCGGAGTGCTCGTCGGCGCCGCAGACGGGACGGAAGCAGTGGCGGGAGCCGGATGGCTCGCCGCGGGCGGGAGGCTCACCACCGGCACGCTCTCGCCGGGCTTGCCGATGCCACTGCTGCACGCGCTCGCAAGAAGCACG
>JBBSGX010000347.1:0-2188 GCA_038253685.1 Candidatus Limnocylindrales bacterium
CACCGCCCAGACAGTGGGCGTCTCCTCAGGGGACGCCTTCGCGGCGGTCTACGGGGCATTCCTGGGCCGTACCAATGGTCCGCGCGCCGGCTGGCTGCTTGCGAGCCTCGACCGGGAGTTCGTGCTGGATCGCCTGGCCGCGGCGGCGCGAGAGGGACAGCCAGCATGAGCGTGGGGCTTCACCGTCTGCGCGAGGACGCGGCCCGCGTCCGGCAGGGTGCCATCGACAAGGGCGAGGATCCGGCCGTCGTTGACGAGGCGGTGCTGGTCGACGCCCGCCGCCGCGAAGCCCTGGGTGAGACGGACGGACTGCGGGCCGTGCGTAACTCCCTGAGCGACCAGATCGGCGCGCTCGTCAAGACCGGCGCGGACCCGAAGGGGCCCGAAGTCGCCGAGCTGCGAGCGAAGTCCACGCAGATCGGCGGCAGGATCAGCGAGCTGGAGGGCGCCGTCGCGGACTTCGAGTCCCAGCTGACGGATCTGATGCTGCGCATCCCCAACCCAGCGGATCCCGACGTCCCGGTCGGCCCGCCCAATGCCAGCACGATCATGCGCAGCTGGGGGGAGCCGGCGCAGCACGAGGACCGTAAGCCCCATTGGGAGGTCGCCGCAGCCCTCGGCATCATCGACCTTGCGGCCGGCGCCAAGGTCACCGGCTCCGGGTTTCCGATCTACCGCGGCGCCGGCGCAGCCCTGCAACGCGCATTGATCGACTTCTTCCTGGAGCTCCACATCAGCGAGGGTGGGTTCACCGAGATCTGGCCGCCCGGGCTGGTCAACGAGGCCTCAGCCCGGGGTACGGGGCAGATCCCGGACAAGGAAGACCAGATGTACGTGGTCACGAAGGACAACCTGTACCTCGTGCCAACGGCCGAGGTCCCGGTCACGAACATCCATCGCGACGAGATCATCGATGCCGACCGTCTGCCGATTCACTACGCGGCCTATTCGCCATGTTTCCGCCGCGAGGCAGGCGCAGCCGGCGCGAAGACGCGCGGGATCCTGCGCGTGCACCAGTTCGACAAGGTCGAGATGGTCTGCTTCGAACGGCCGGAAGACTCGCCCGCCCGCATCGAATGGTTGACCGAACGAGCGGAGATCTGCCTGCAGAGGCTCGGCCTTCCGTACCGCGTGAAGCTGCTCTCGACGGGCGACATGGGCTTCACGCAGGCGAAGACCTACGACCTCGAGGTGTGGGCCCCCGGCGTGCAGGACTGGCTCGAGGTCAGCTCGGTCTCGAACTTCCGCGACTTCCAAGCCCGGCGAATGAACATCCGCTGGCGGCCCGAGCCAGGCGCAAAGCCGGAGATCCTGCACACCCTCAACGGCTCGGCGCTGGCGCTCCCGCGGACCGTCGCGGCCATCCTCGAGGTTTGCCAGCAACCGGACGGGTCGCTCGAGGTGCCACAGGTGCTCCAGGCACGGCTCGGCAAGCGACTGACGCCGGTCTGAGCGACGTGGCGAGCCCGGGGGTGGTCGGCAGCAACCTGCCGCCGTCTCGAATGGTCCGGAGGGGCGGTTTCCTTCTGCTCGTCCCCGGGCTGTTCATCCTCGCCCTGGCCGCTGCCTTCGCGTTCGCCGAGCCTGGTGCGGGCGAATTCGGCGGCCTCGGGCAGGCGCTGGCGCCGTACGTCGCAGCCTTCGGGTTGCTCCCCCTGCTGGTGGGGTTGGCCGTTCTGCGCCATCACAGGGTGGCACAGGTGCTGGGCGCCGTGGTCGGCGGCCTGTACGGTGCGTTCTTCATCCAGGCAGGGCTGCGCGGAAGCCCGATCGCGTTTCTCTTCGGCCTGGTCTTCATCCTTGCTGCTCTGTCGCTGGTGAGCGCACTGCGCGCGGGAGAGCGATAGGCCTGGGCCGCAGCACGATCCCGGGTGGCTGGGTCTACGATGCCTCCCGGAGGGTGGCCGCGGGTTGACGCCGTTCTCGAGAACGGCACACGGCCAGGGAGCGCGATCTCGGCTTCATCTGGATTTTCATCGACGCCAGGCGCCGCGGCTGGCATGACTCATCGCCGGCACCGTGGTCATCGCCAGCCACTGATCGACAGAGCGTCGCCGTCTGCGCGCGGGTTACGATTCGGGGCGGAGAGGTGGCCGAGTGGTTGATGGCAGCGGTCTTGAAAACCGCCGGGCGAAAGCCTCGTGGGTTCGAATCCCACCCTCTCCGCCAGCTTGCGCGGCGACCTATC
>JBBSGX010000348.1:0-2154 GCA_038253685.1 Candidatus Limnocylindrales bacterium
ACGTGAAGTTCAGCTGGTTCGTCATCGGCTGAGGGCATGCCTCCCTCCGAACCGGGGCGGTGCGACTCAGGGTTCCACGGCGGTTCGATGGGCCGCGGCGGGTCGCGCTACCCTCCGAACGTGGAATGGCAACGCGACGGCTACACAATCAACGACGATCCGGCCCGGCTCGACCTGGACGTGATCCACGGCTTCCTGGCCACCGCGTACTGGTCGGGCGGCGTGCCAAGGGACGTCGTCGAACGTTCAATCAAAGGGTCGGTTCCGTTCGGCGTGTACGCGCCGGACGGTGGACAGGTCGGCTTCGCGCGGGCGGTCACCGACCGTGCCACGTTCGCCTGGATCTGCGACGTGTTCGTGCTGCCGGAGGAGCGCGGGCGCGGCCTCGGCGTCTGGCTGATGGAGACGATCGTCGCGCACCCGGAGCTCCAGGGGTTACGCCGCTGGCTGCTGGGGACGCGCGATGCGCACGAGCTCTACCGCAGGATCGGCTTCCAAAAGCTCCCTGAGCCCGGGCGTTTCATGATCCGTTCGGGCAATCCCGGGTACGGCCCCTAGACGCGGTTGAGCCCGACTGCGGCGACCGGCCAACTTGGTTCCCCGAAACCGACCGGCATACACGACAATGGGCGGGACATGCGTGTATCTGCCAAGGCCGACTATGCGCTTCGCGCCGCCGCCGAGCTGGCCGCCGCCGAGGAGACCAAGCCTCTCAAGGCCGAGCGGATCGCCGATGCCCAGGACATCCCGATCAAGTTCCTCGAGAGCATCCTGCTCGAGCTGAAGCATGCCGGCATCGTGCGCAGCCAGCGCGGACCGGAAGGCGGCTACGGGCTGGCACGACCCGCGTCGGAGATCAGCCTCGCCGATGTGATCCGCGCCGTTGATGGTCCGCTCGCCAACGTGCGCGGCGATCGGCCGGAGAACGTCATCTACCGCGGCCCCGCTGTGCGCCTCACCGACGTCTGGATCGCCGTGCGGGCCAGCCTTCGCCACGTGCTGGAGTCCACGTCGCTCGCCGACCTCAGTGGCGGCGAGCTTCCCGAGCTGGTCGAGGAGCTGGCCAAGGACCCCAGGGCCTGGGTATCGCTCGGCCGCATCCGCGGAACCACTGCCGGCGCCTGAGCCCGCTTCTGGCGCTGAGCCCGGGTCTGTGGGGCCGTCCCCCCGGTTGAGATCCATCGGGTCTGCCCGCCAGTCCAGGTTCGATTACCCGACGAACCCTGACTCTGCGAACACCTTCTCGAGCCGGGCGCGGGCGTAGACGATCTGGCCCTGGCCAACCTCGAGGCGCTCCGCGTCGTCGCGTGGGATCTGTGCCCACACCCGAGTCCCGTCGTGGCGCGTCAGCTCGACGCGGACCTCGAAGCCGAGGTACGTGACCCGGTCGATGAACGATTCCTCTGCCCCGTCGGTCGGCTCCAGGAAGATGTCGATGTCGTGCGGTCGGACATAAGCGTGGCCCAGCTGGTTGACCGGCCCGATGAAGCTCATCACGAACTCGTTCGCGGGGTGCTCGTAGAGCTCGCGCGGCGCGCCGTCTGCTCGATGGCTCCGTGGTTCATGACCACGATGTTGTCCGCGACCTCCATCGCTTCTTCTGGTCGTGGGTCACGAAGACGGTGGTCACGTGGGTCTCCTCGTGGAGGCGACGCAACCAGGCCCGCAGCTCCTTGCGCACCCGCGCGTCGAGCGCACCGAAGGGCTCGTCGAGCAGCAGCACCTCGGGCTCGACCGCCAGCGCGCGGGCGAGGGCCATGCGTTGGCGCTGGCCACCTGACAGCTGAGAGGGATAGCGGTCGCCGAACTGCTCGATCTGGACGAGCGTCAGCAGCTCGTGGACCCTGCTGCGGATCTCCTCTTTCGGTCGCTTGCGAATGGTCAGGCCGAATGCCACGTTGTCCCGGACGGTCATGTGCTTGAACGGCGCGTAGTGCTGGAACACGAAGCCGATGCCGCGCTGCTGTGGCGGCACGCGGGTCACGTCGCGGTCCCCAAGGCGGATGTTGCCCGCGTCGGGCGTCTCGAGCCCCGCGATGATCCGCAGCAACGTCGACTTGCCGCTACCGCTCGGGCCGAGGCGCGGTCAACTCGCCATCCGGCACGGTGAGCGACACGTCGTCGACCGCCACGAAGGTGCCGAATCGCTTGGAA
>JBBSGX010000349.1:0-2137 GCA_038253685.1 Candidatus Limnocylindrales bacterium
ACTGGGACGGTCAGCGGCCGTGGCGTCCCTTTGACTGGCCCTTGTTGGTCTTCCGCTCCTGGCCGGGTCGCGTCCACTCGACCGACTCACGGGTGCGGCTCGTCACGTTCGGGCGATGGAATTCGGTCTCTGACAGGGAGTGTCCCTCGACGTCCTTCTCGCCGGTGACGTCGGCGGGATCGATCTGGGGCTGTTCCTGCTTGCGGACGGGTTTGCTGGTCATTGCTCGGCTCCTTCCGGCGCAGATTGCGTCGTTTCCTGTCAGCAGTATCAACCCGGGCCATGCCGCGAGCATGTCAACCGGGCGACGTGTCGCGTGTCGGATTGTTCGCGATGGCTGCCAGTACCGCCTTGACCTCGAACGGGGTCAGTCCGGGGTGCTTGCCCAGGATCCGTGCCACGAATCCGGCCACGTGCGGCGCCGCGAAGCTGTTGCCGGTGGCCACGGTGCTGCCGCCGTCTTTCCACGCGATCGGCACGTCCACGCCCCACGCGCCGAACTCGACGGGCGGCCTGGGGTTGTAGAGCACGTGCCACGGATCCCGCACGGCGTGGGCCGCCACCGAGTACACCGACGAGAACAGCGACGGATAGCTGGCACCGGTCACGTTGTTCGCGGCACTGACGAGGTGCACGTTGCTGAAATACGCGCGATCCACGACGTCGTGGAAGTACGGAAAGAGCGTCTCGCTCTTGGACGAGAGGCTGAGGTTGGCCACCTGCAGGCCGCGCTCGGTGGCCCATTCGAGGCCGGCGAGAAACGCTGCCCCCTTGCCCTTGAGATCGGCCCCGAGCACGCGGACCGAGACCAGGTCGACCTCCGGCGCGAGCCCCAGGATGATGCTGCCGCAGGCCGTCCCGTGCCCGAAGAGGTCACCGGAGTCGTCCTTCACCACGTTCGGCTCGCCATCAACCATCTCGACCGCGACGCTCTCGGTCACGCGCCCCTGGAGAGCGGGATGGTCTTTCTCCAGCCCGCTGTCGATGATCGCCACGGTGACGCCACGCCCCGTGCCACCCTCGAACGCCCATTCCCGGAGGATCTGGTCGAGCCGGGTCTGGCGGAGGAGTCCGGACAGGTCGTCCCCGACGAAGGGCTCGGACCACGCCGGCAGAATCGCCTCGTCCACGCCTACCCGGTCCGGATCAGCCTCGATGGCGCGGCCGGCCCGAGGACCGGGCGACGACCTCGAGGATGTCGGTGACCAGGGTCAGCTCCCGGTCGCTCATGTCGCGCATGCGGCTGACCAGGTCGACCAGGCGCCAGAAGGGAGCCTCCTCGTCGCGGTCCAGCTGGTCGGTCGCGATCTCCACCAGGCCCTCGACCCCTTCCTCGGAGAGCTCGCCCTCGCTCACCTGGCGGAGCACTTCCCGCAGCAGCCGGCCGGTGTCGCGCTGGACCTTGCTCGCCTCGATGGCGGTTGCCGCCTGGCGCGCGAACACCCCCATCAACTCCATGTCGCGGAGCGAGAAAGTCGGCGTGGACTGCTTGTCCAGGACCTGGAGCACCCCGATCGGCGACTGTCCGTCGACGAGCGGCACCGCAGCAATCGAGCGCGGCACATAGCCGGTGCGCTTTGCGGCCTCCTGGTCGAAGCGGGGATCGGACAGCACGTCCGATAGGGCGATGGCCTGGCCGGTCGAGAACACGTACCCGACGATGCCACGCGATGGTGGGATGGCGAGGCCGATCACCCCCGCACCCTGGGCGCCCGCCGCGACGCGGAACTCGAGCCGGTCGGGGTCTCGTTCGAAGAGGGCGATGGAAGCCGCCTCGGCGTCGAAGAGGGTGACGGCGGCATCCACCACGGTCTGGAGCAGCGTCTGCTCTACGTCTCCCTGCAGCCGCCGCGCGGCAGCAGAACGCCGCGCCACAGCCTGGAGGGTCTGTAGCGCGGCGTTGCGTGCGTTGGGCTCCACCTGGAGCGGACTGCGAGGTCGCTCGCGATGGCGGGGGTGGCTACTTCTTCTGCGGGACGGCTCCGGAGAGGTTCATCCGATGGCCCTCGGTGTCGTCATCGTCGGAGGCCTTCGGCACGCGGCCGATGTGACCCTCGGTGTCGTCATCGTCGGAGGCCTTCGGCACGCGGCCGATGTGACCCTCGGTGTCGTCATCGTCGGAGGCCTTCGGCACGCG
>JBBSGX010000350.1:0-2133 GCA_038253685.1 Candidatus Limnocylindrales bacterium
CCAGAACGAGGTGTCGACGAACCTCATCGTCCGTAAACGATCGAGTCGATGTCCCCCGGAACGCCATCGACGCCGCCCGCCCAGGCGTCGAATGGATCGCGGTCGGTCGTCGACCCGTAACGCTCGCGGACGGCATCGCGAATCAAAGCGGCCTTCGACTTCCCCTCGTGGCGAGCTCGGCGCGTCAGGGTTTCGTCAAGCGACTCGTCGAGGTAGATCTGCAGGCGCTTCATCGGGAGAGTATACGTCGTGCCCTGTGGCGTATACGTCATTTTCGCCGTCGGGAGCCGCCTACGGCAGTCGACCGTGTCGGCGTCCACAGCGGCTTGTAAGCGCGACCCGCGGCTGCCGGGCACCGCGCGGATTGCGCGGCCGGTCGGGCCAGGGCGATCGCCGTCGGACGCCCGAAGAGGTAGCCCTGTGCCAGGGGAATGCCCAGGCTCTGGAGCGTGTCGGCCTCGGCGTCGGTCTCGACGCCCTCGGCGATGAGGCGGCAGTCGCTCTGGGCCGCGAAATACTGGAGCCCGGCGACCAATGCCTGGCGGACCTTGTCGTCCTGGATTCCGCGGACGATGGTGAGGTCGAGCTTGGCGAAGGCGGGCTTGAGCTCCACGATGTGCCGCAGGCTGGCGTATCCGGCACCCGCGTCGTCGACGGCGATCCGGACCTGGCCGCCGATCTTGCCGATGGCGGCGCGAAGGGCCCGGTAGTCGTCGATTCGAGCGTGCTCGGTGAGCTCCACGACGAGCTTCCGACCGAGGCCGTCGAGCAGCTGCTTGAGCCGGGCGCCTTCCAGGACGAACTCGGGCGAGGCATTGAGTGACAGGAGCGCGTCCATCGGCAACCGGTTCGCCACCTTGAGTGCCTCCTCGATGGCCGCCGTCTCGTACTCGAACCCCAATCCGCTACTGGTCGCCTCCGCGAAGCGCGTGTCCGGCCGAACGCCGTCCCGGAACCGCGTGAGCGCCTCGAAACCGATGACCCGACGGGAGGGCATCTCCACGATCGGCTGGAAGACGGGGTAGAAGGCTCGGTCTGTCAGGCCGCGCTGAAGGGTGGCACGCGTGGCAGCCGTCCGACGCCGATCGGCGATGGCCGGTCCGGCCACGGCGCTGAAGATGCTCGCGTAGTCGATCGCGGCCGCAAGCAGCTTGGCCTGTCGCGCGGGCGCGACAGTTCCCGCGTCTGCCGCGACGCCGATCATGAAGAGCCCGACCAGGCGGTTCGCCGCATAGATCGGGGCGCCGGCGGTGGCTCCGAGCGGCGTGGGCGACAGCCCTCCGGACAGGTCGACACCGCCGCCGTTCCCCTGGCCGTGTTGCTCGCTCGACTCGGCCCATGGCCCAGCGCGCGCGCGCGACAGCAGGTAGCGGATGTGCGGCGCGGAGAGCGACGGGCCGCCGCGGCTGACTCCCGGGCCCAGGGCGTACGTGGCCAGCGGTTGCAGCCGGTTGCCCTCGGCCAGCTGGAGCACGGCGACAAAATCGGAAGTGGTCTGCATGGCAAGCTCGCCGACCACGGCCGCGGCCGCCTCATCGGGCGCGCCCGAGACCTTGATGTGGCCGAGGACGGACACCACGCCTGCGCGAGCGTGAAGCTCGTCCCGCAGCAGCTTGGTCCACGCGGTCTGACTACGGACGTGTGCCCGGACGCGAGCAACGAGCTCCGGGACACGCACCGGCTTGGTAAGGAAGTCGTTGGCGCCCGCCTCCAGGCCCTCCTCGACGGTCAGTGGATCCACGGAGCCGGTGATGAGGATGACGGGGATCGTTGCGGTGTCCGCGTGGCTGCGCAGAGTGGCCAGGACCTCGAGGCCGGACAAGCCAGGCATCTGGACGTCCAGCAGGATCAGGCCGATCGGTTCCTCGCCGACGATCCGCAGCGCGTCGCCGCCGTTCTCCGCCTCGAAGACATCAAAACCGGCACGCGTGAGCGTTTCACCGAAGAACCGCCGCAGGTCCTCGTGGTCATCGACGACCAGGATCGGAAGCGCCAGGGCGCCGCCGACTGCGACGGGCACGGGAATCACGACGGAGACGGGCCTGATGGGCTGCATCAGGGCATCGCCGAGTGCGCCGGCCATTGGGCAGCCAGTTGTTCGGGGTGAGCCATATTCGCGAGCCGCGACACGAG
>JBBSGX010000351.1:0-2124 GCA_038253685.1 Candidatus Limnocylindrales bacterium
CCCGGGACGAGCCTCGTCTTCCATTGCGCGGCAGTATCCAGCTGCTGCCGGCTCGACCAAGAGCAGGAACCGTCCGCGGGCGCTTCAGCTTGCTTGCACGAGCACCGTGTGCCAGCCCGTCGAGCCGGACGGAAGCGGCGGGGTGGCCTCCTCGGGCTGCTGCATGCCCGAGCCGTCCGTGGCGCGGACCGCCACCTGGTGCACGCCGGCTGCCGGAAAGCTCATCGTCGCGCGCCACCGCACCCAGGTGAGCGGGCCGAGCGGCGATTGCGAGGCGTTCTCGAGCTCGGCGTTGACCCAGGTCGACCCGCCATCGGGGCTGACCTGGACGCCGCTGATGCCACGATCACCCGCGTAGGCAATGCCCGCAGCCGAGACGGTGGATCCGACGGCCACGCTCGTGCCGCTCTCCGGGATGTCGATGCGCGACATCGTGCGGACTGCCGCCGTCTCGTCCCAGCCGCGTTCCTCCCAGTACCCGGGTGCGTCCGACGCGGCGAGTGTCATGCGCCGGACCCATTTCGGCTGCTTCATCCCGAAACGACCCGCGATCAGCACTCGCGCTGGGTAGCCGTGCTCGCGCGGCAGGGGGGCGCCGCCCATCTCGTACGCGATCCAGGTGTCGGCGTGCCCGGCAACGTCGATCGGCAGGGATTCGGTGTAGCCGTCCTCGGCCTCCCAGTGCACGAACTGCGCCGTCGACGCCGGGCCGGCCATGGCCAGGAGGTCGCTGACCCGCACCCCGCGCCAACGCTGATTGCCGATGTAGTGGTCGCCTCGCGGCACGTTGTTGCTGATGCAGCTCAGCGTCCGGTACGCCTCGTAGGAAGGCAGCGACTTCAGCTGCTCCAGGCTGATCTGCATCGGACGATCCACCAGCCCGTCGATCGCGAGGGTCCACGCTGCGCCGTCAACCGAAGGAGCCAAAACGTCCTTCGCCACGACGTAGAAGTCCGCGATGTGGGTGAGCGCCGGCGTCGGCCCGAAGCCGGCCTGATCGCCCGTGTTCGGCGGGGGCGGCGCGACGGTGTGGGCCGCGGCCTGGACCACCTGGAGGAGGACACCGAGCGACGACACGAACAGCGAGCCAAGGCCGAGGATCGCTGCCGAGCTGATGACGAAGCGCCGACGCGAGACCTGGGTCCGGAGGTCCCGTTCGGCTGTGGATGTGGTCAACCCGATGTCGGGCGAGGAGAGTTCGAGGCCTGAAGGGCCCGGCACCGGGGATCGCCGGAGGCATGCCAGCATGACCCCGTAGGCGGCCGCGCCGAGGATCAGCGGCGGATCGATGTCGATCGGGTGGTACGTGCTGCCGACTGCGAACGGCGGATAGCCGAAGGCGGGCAGCACGAGCCCTCCGGCGACGAGCGTGGCGACCGAAGCTGCGACGACGGCCACCTGCGCGCGGCTCCAGGATCCCGATCCCCCCAGCATCAGCGCGCCGAACACGCCGCCCAGCGGCACGACCGCGGCAGCGACTCCGGCAAACAGGAGCCCCTTGGCCAGCGGCCCGAACGTCGAGAGGCCCACCTCGAACAGATCCAGGGGGATGAAGCGAAGCACGCCGTCCGCGACCGCCTCGAGGAAGCCCGGCCGCGACCTCACCAGGTGCCACGCCACGATGACGAGTAGCGCGGGACCGGTCGCGAGGCATCCTGCGAGAAAGGCGAGCAGGACGGGACGGAATCGAGCCACGCGCACAGGCTGAACGGTGCGTGCGACGAAACGATGACGAGCAGGGCCTCCCGCGTCATCTGGGCGTCATCGTGCCGTCACGCGCCTCGGGCAGGGTGTGCTTCTCAACACGCACACCCTGGAGGCCGCGCTATGCCGAACGATCGCCCTACCGCACTGCTCCGGCCGAGCACGGCCGTTCTTGCCCTTGCCCTGATCCTGGCCGCCTGCGGTTCGGGTGCGGGCGCTTCGACTGCTGCCTCGCTGCCGGCAACGCCATCTGGTTCGGCGATGCCGCATGAGAGCATAGTTCCCCACGAGACCATGGCTCACGAGAGCATGGCTCCGGCCGAATCCATGCCCCACGAGAGCATGACTCCGCACCAGAGCATGGTGCCTGGCGAGAGTCCGGGCGCCTCGCCTGCGGCGCTGACCACGGTCGCGATAGGC
>JBBSGX010000352.1:0-2120 GCA_038253685.1 Candidatus Limnocylindrales bacterium
CCCGTAGATCACGTTGACGCCGCCGGCACGTTCCACGGCGGAGCTCTCATACCGGACGCCGATTGCCAGGTCGCTGAATCCATCGTGGTTGAAGTCGGCCGTGGCGAGCGACCAACCGAAGGAATCACCTGTTTCCGCGTCCCCGATGATGCCCGGGCTGTCCTGGCTCCAGAACTGGTTGTCCGCCGAGCCGAGCCCGTTGGCCGACCCGTAGATCACGTTGACACCGCCCGCGCTCGTCGCGCTTCCGAGATCCTCAAAGGGAACGCCGACCGCCAGGTCGGCGTATCCATCGTTGTTGAAGTCAGGGCGCTTCGCACCTGTGCCACCTGTCGGGCGAGTGCCGGCCGAGACCTGTTGCGGCGCTCCGATGAGAGCCAACAGGAACGGCACGACGGCCGCAACGACCATGACGGCCCGAGCCCATGGTGCTCCCATACCCGCCTCCCTCCCCGAAACGCCAGGCGGCCCCGATGGCCTCCCGCGACGCTAATTGAAGAACTCGCCCAGATCGTTCGCCGTGCAGGTGTGTGCCATGCACCCAAGCTTCCACGCCCTCTCGATCGTCCGGAGCAGCGAGTAGTGAGTGTGTTTCTCCGCGGACTTGAAGCCCGGCTTCA
The DNA here is from genome assembly GCA_038253685.1 of Candidatus Limnocylindrales bacterium. Lineage (GTDB taxonomy): Bacteria > Chloroflexota > Limnocylindria > Limnocylindrales > CSP1-4 > JAFMJV01. The sequence goes on from JBBSGX010000352.1 coordinate 621, forward strand.
CCTGCGGAGCGATCACAAGGGTGGCCACGTGCCCGCCTCCTCCATGGCTCGTGAGGCCCTCGTCCCAGGTCAGGAACACGACGCTCGTCGCGAAGTCGGGGCTGTTCAGGATCCTGCGTGTGAAGTGGCGAAGAAAGGTGTCACCCGTTGCCACCGAGCAATCGTGCATGTCGTGACAGATGTTCGGGACGATCAGCTCGAAGTCTGCCGCGCTCGGATCGAAGTGGCTGAAGTTGGTGATCATGGCGCAGCGCGTGGGGTTGCGTTCGATGTCTCTGAAGATGATCGCCGGTTCGTGCCTCCGAGCGTACGTGCCCGGTCCGTCCGGCCCGCCGCTCGCGGAGTTGAGTCGGTAACAGTCCTGGGGCACGTTCTCCGCGAACACGGCCCAGCTGTGACCATGCGCTTCGAGTTGGTCGACAAGGTTCCGGGCCGAGATGTGATGGATGCGATCATCCGTCACGCCCTGCGTCGAGCCGCTGAACAGGGCGAGGTAGTTCGGCTCGGAGGGGTGCGTCGTCGCGTGGTAGCGGGTCGCGAGTCCGTACTGGCCGATGAGCTCGTTGACGTACGGCGCATGCCGGTTGCCGACGATCGACGGGTACTCCTTGTTCTCCATCACGATCACGTAGATGTGGGAGAACGCCGGAAGGCTGGCCGTCGCAGCTGACGCACCAGCCGGCGCGACAACGCTCCCGGCGACGATGGCGGCGGCCAGGAGCGCGGGCGCTCGGCGCATCAGGATCCCAGTCCACTGGGCGGCATCAAGGCACACCGACCATGGTCTTGTTTCGCAGGTCTTTCAGGAGCGCGCGCGCTCGGGCCTCGGAAACGATGTTCCCCTTTCCCTTGAACAGCGCCGCGGCCTTTCGGGCAGCGGCCGCGGCCTTGCCCGGCTCCCCTGCCAGCGTCTGGACCTCGGACAGATCCAGCCAGGCGTGACCCTGGGCGTCCGGGTCCTGTGCGGCCGCGATGATGCGAATGGCCTCCGTCGCCAGTGCCAGCGCGTCGCCGAATTGGACCCGCTGTGCCAGAACCTTGGCGCGAACGCTTCGCCACAGCACCTGGGTCGTCACGTCGTCTACCGCCGCGACGGCCTCACTGGCTTCGGTGAAGCTCCCTGCCTCGTCGAAGCGGCCCTGGCGGTAGAGAGCCTCTGCCAGGATGCCGGCGGTCGTGGAGATGTAGTTGCGTTCTCCCATCGCATCGAGGGTCTCGTAGTCGCGCCGCAACTCCTGCTCGGCGGCCTCCGGCTCTCCTGCCAGCAGCTCGATCGGCCCCGACGCGACGGCTGAAGTCATGGCCGCGCCATGTGTCCAGCCGAGTTCTTCCAGGGTCGCGCGGCTGCGGCGGTACATCGAGCGGGCCACGTCGAACCGCCCTCGCATGGCTTCCAGGTTGGCCTGCGCTCGAAGGACGTAGGCCTCCGACCTACGGTCACCGTCCAGTGTCCCCAGGACCTCTTCGCAGACGGCGATCGCGGCTGGGACGGGCGTCGGC
>JBBSGX010000353.1:0-2097 GCA_038253685.1 Candidatus Limnocylindrales bacterium
GATGACGCAGGCCGCCAAGCGGCTCATGGACGAGGACAGGCGGAATCCGCGACCTCGAGCAGATGACCATCACCATGGCCTCGACGACGCGCGAGCTGCTGGCGAACGTCGGGACGTACCCATTCTCCGCGCCCGAAGCCGCGCCGCGACCGGAGACATGGGTCGACCCCCAGCTCTCGGGCGGCGGCTACGGACAGGCCCAGCTGAGCCACGCGCTCGGCATCGCGCTGTGGATCACCGGGCTCCGCGCGGCCGATGTCTTCGCGCTGATGAGCGCGCCGATGGACGCCCCGGTCGAGCTGCACGACGAGAAGCTGTGGCGCGATCGCGCCCCGCAGGATGACGTGCTCGCGCCCTTTGGCCCGGCGATGGCTGGGTCACGCCGCTTCATGCCGTGATCGACACGATCATCGCCGTGGCGACCCAGGCCTCGCCCCGGCTGACCTCGCGGCGCGATCAGGTCGAGAGGGACGTGCCGACCCGCTGACCTGCGAGGAGCGTGGCGACGGGCACCAGGCGGCGGCGTGCCTCGACCGTGGCGCCCAGTGAATCGGTCATCGGGAAGCGGCCTCTTCGAGCCGCAGCAGAGCGACCTCTGCCACCGCCCCGACGGTGAGCGTCGGGGGCGGAAACCCTGCGCCAGGGCAGTCTCGGCGCGCGCGAACGAGAACGGACCCGGCGCCGTGCCCCACGTCAAACTGCACGCCGCGAGCTCGCCCCTCGAGCGCCGCGGGCACGACCTTCAGCCGCGAATCGAAGATGCCGGGCTCCCAGGCGATGAATGCGTGGGTTGCGCCCGGCGTGCATCTCGGAGGTACGCACCCTGGTGCCAACGATCCGATCCGGGTTGGCTCGCGCGACTTCAAACGGCACGATCGATCATGGCGAAACGGAGATCGTGCAGCTCACCGAGCTCCGGGTCTATCTGACCCATGGAGCTGATGTCGAAGAAGGCGAGGATGCGCCCCTCGACGGCTCCATGATGAAGCGCCGGAACCCCGGGAAGGTGTTGGCGCCCGAGGAGCCGGCGTCAACGATGGTGGTCGCCCCCGCGCGCCAAGTCGTCGGCCCGGGCTCGATGAAAAGGTCGGCGACGCCCCAGTACACATGCACGTGCAGGTCGGCCAGCCCGGGCACGCCGAGGAGACCCGTTGCGTCCAGCGCGTCGTCGGCGTCGGTCAACGAAACGTGGTCCGCGACGGCGGCGATCCGTCGGTTCTGGATCCCGAGGTCCATCGCGATATGGATGCCACTTCCCGGGTCGATGACCGTCCCGCCGTGGATCACCATGTCGTGCGAGGCGGGCCTCCGGGTGCGGCATCTGCACGTCAGTCGACCAGGAAGCCGCCGTTGATGTCGGTGACTTCGCCGGTGATGTAGCCGGCGTGCTCGGAGCAGAGGAATGCGACCAGCGCGGCCACCTCCTCGGGCTTGCCGAAGCGTCCGACCGGGATGCGGCTGATGAGGTCGCGCGTGTTGGCGATCATGTCCGTGTCGATCAGCGCCGGTGCGAGCGCGTTCGCGGTGATGCCGTGGGCGGCGTACTCGTTGGCGATCGACTTGGCCATCGTCATGATGCCGGCCTTTGACGCCGCGTAGGCAGCCACGCTCCTGGCGCCGCCCGCCTTGCCGGCGCTCGAGCCCATGGCCACGATGCGGCCGTAGTGCGCCTCCCGCATGCCGGGCAGCGCACGCTTCGCGCAGAGGAAGCCGCCGGTCAGGTTGATGGCGAGGGTGCGCTCCCAGACCTCGAGGGTGGTCTCCTCGAAGGGGACGATGGGGAAGATGCCCGCGTTCAGGACGAGCACGGACACGGCCCCGAGTTGCCGCTCGACTTCGGAGAATCCGCGGTCGACCGCGGATTCGTCGCTGACGTCGCAGGCAATGCCGAGGATGCCGGGATGGGCGGGCGCCTCGAGGTCGAAGGCGGCCACCCTGGCGCCGTTGCCCTGGAGCGTCTCGGCGATCGCCCTGCCGATCCCGCGACCGGCCCCGGTGACGACCGCCACGCGGTCGACGAGTCCCTCGACCTGGATCATCGGCTCTCCCTGGGGCCCTGCGCGGAGGCTGGTGACGTTTCCAGACGCCACGCTACCA
>JBBSGX010000354.1:0-2086 GCA_038253685.1 Candidatus Limnocylindrales bacterium
CTGCCCCCTTCCTCCACCAGCGCGGTCAACAGGCGACTGCTGGCGTGCAGCCCGAGCCCACGCTCGATGTTCTCGCGCATGCGCTCCGGCCGGACCACCAGGCCATCCACCAGCGAACGGAAGCGGACGAGCATGTAGTGAAGAAGGGTCGTGGCACCGGGCAGCGCCACGCGCTCCACAGAGGAATGGCTGATATCGCGTTCGTGCCAGAGCGCCTGGTTCTCGAGGCCGGCGAGCGCGTAGCCGCGCAGCAGTCGAGCCAGCCCCGCCAATCGCTCCGACAGGATGGGGTTGCGCTTGTGCGGCATGGCGCTCGACCCTTTCTGGCCGGCGCGGAAGGGCTCCTGGAGCTCGGCGATCTCCGTGTGCTGGAGGTTGCGCACCTCGGTCGCGAAGCGCTCGATCGAGCCGCCGGTGATTGCCAGTGCCGCAAGGAATGCTGCGTGCCGGTCGCGCTGCACGATCTGGGTGCTCACAGGGTCGGCTGTCAGCCGCAACGCCGCCAGCGCCTCTGCCTCGATCTCGGGCCCGAGCTGCGAGTAGGTGCCGACCGGGCCGGAGATCTTGCCGGTCGAGAGATCGCTGGTGGCGGCAAGGACGCGTGCCCGGTCGCGGTCGAGCTCGAACGCCCAGCCGGCGAGTTTGAGGCCGAACGTGATCGGCTCGGCGTGCACAGAGTGGGTGCGGCCCATCATCAGCGTGCCCGCATGCTCTCGCGCGCGGCGGGCCAGCAGGGCGATCAGATCGTCGAGTGCGGCCAGGATGGCCATGCCTGCGGTGCGGCACTGGAGCGCCAGCGCGGTGTCGACCACGTCGCTGCTCGTCAGGCCGAAGTGCAGCCAGCGCCCCTCCGCGCCGACCGTCTCGGCGACCTGGCTGACGAAGGCGACGACGTCGTGATCAGTGGTCTCCTCGAGCTCGGCGATGCGCGCCTCATCGACCCGGCCGCGGGAACGGACGGCGTCGGCAGCGGACTCCGGCACGACGCCGCGGGCCGCGAGCGCGTCCATGACCGCGAGCTCGACCTCCAGCATCGCTTCGAAGCGCGCGTGGTCGCTCCACGTGGATTCCATCTCGGGAAGCGTGTAGCGCGGGATCACAGCGCGACCCCGGCCGCAATGCGCGCAGGCCGCCCGATGTCGCGGCGCAGCTGCACGCCAGGGAAGGTGATGCGATCGGCTGCCTCGTACGCGGCGCATGCTGCGGACTCGAGGTCCGGCCCCTCTCCCACGACCGAGAGCACGCGTCCGCCGGCCGTCTGGAGGCCGCCGTCCGGCGAAGGGGCCACGCCGCCGCAGAACACCAGCGCACCGATGGCCCGGGCGTCCGGAATCCCGTGGATCTGCCCGCCCACCTCCGGCTGGGCCGGATAGCCGGGCGCAGCGAGCACGACTGCCACTGTCGCCCCGGGTCGAACCGGAAGCAGGGCCGCATCGATGCCGAGTTGGACCGCCGCGTCGGCAAGGCGATCCCTGGCAGCCGCCTCCATGAGTGCACCCAACGGCGCGTCGAGCCTCGGCAGCACTGCCTGGGTCTCCGGGTCGCCGAAACGGACGTTGAACTCGAGCAGTCGCGGCCCGTCGGCCGTGAGCATGAGACCGGCGAAGAGCGCGCCGCTGAACGGGGAGCCGCGGCGAGCCAGCTCGGCCAGCACGGGGCGGTGGAAGGCATCCACCAGGCGGACAACGTCGGCGTCCTCGAGATCCTCCGCCGGCGAGTAGGCGCCCATGCCGCCCGTGTTCGGGCCCTGGTCGTCGTCGAAGATGCGCTTGTGGTCGCGCGCGGCCGGCAGCGCGAGCGCGTGCGTTGCGTCGCAGACCGCGATGACGCTTGCCTCCCGGCCCTCGAGTGCACGCTCGATCACCACGCGGCGTCCGGCATCGCCGAACACCCCGTCGACCATGGCGGCCCGGATGGCCCCCTCGGCCTCCTGCAGGGTGCCGCAGACGGTGACGCCCTTGCCCCCTGCCAGGCCGTCGGCCTTGACCACGACCGGGCTGCCCAGGGCACGCGCGACCAGGATCGCCTCCGCGGGGTCATCGCACGCGACGCCTTCGGCCAGGGGCAGTCCCGCGGCGATCGCCAC
>JBBSGX010000355.1:0-2040 GCA_038253685.1 Candidatus Limnocylindrales bacterium
GATGCCCGGTGTGATCCTCACATTGGTCGAGCACCCCGAGATGGCCAGCCGCGTGCTGGCCGCCGCCTCGCGTCTCGCCGACCTTACCGGCGCCGCCCGCATCAACGTCCTGGTTGTCCGCACGCCGCCTCTCGCGACCATCATGCCAACGGAGCAGATGCTGACGCGGGAACAAGAGAGCCGCATCCGGGAGGAGGAACGGCACCGCGCCGCCGCGCTGAAAGTAATCTTCGATACGTGGACCGGAAAGGCGGAGGTCCGGCACATCGCGACGGAGTGGTTTGATGTTGAGGAGCGCGCTGACAAGATTGTTAGGGAGTGGGGGCGACGTGCCGACTACATCGTGTTGAAGCGTAACCGGGGCAGATTAGCGGGCGATCATTGTGGGGTTGCGGCTTGGCGGACGAGGACTGGGAGCGGCGGTACGGCGCTGATGCCGGGCACGTGCAGACGATCGCCGAGGTAGCGGAAGAAGGAGACTTGGAGTTTTCCGCAGGTCTTCATCAAGCCGAGCATGACGTCGCGGGCTGTGCGGCCGGAACTGCTCATCGTGCCGCCGGAGATCTTGCGTTTGATGACGCAGGCGCGAATGTCGTTTTCCGATCCGTTGGTGTGCAACGGAATGTCCGGGCGTTGAAGAACCCGCAGCAGGTCCGCTTTTCGCCGGTACAGACGGGCCATCAGCAGATCCAGCGTCACATAACCGGTCTGGCGTTTGAAGATCCTGTCGAAGCGCGCGCGCAGCGCGGCGGCGCGCCTCGGACATGGGTCCCGCTTCCAGCTTTTCAGGTCGGCGTAAAACCACCAGATCAGCGATCGTGTCGTCTCGACAGCCTTCCGCTGGGCCGGCGTCGCCGGCACGAGCTTGTGGACTAACCGCTCGGCGTGCACCCAACATAAGGCATGCTGGCCCACGCGGAACTGTCCGGCGCCGTCGGAGACGATGACGGTGTCGGCGAGCAGGCCATGGTCGCGGATCGCGCCCCAGAGTGCTCCCTCGGTGGCGACACGGACCGGATTGGGCGTGACGTCGAGCCGATCGATGCCGAGGTCGGCGAGGTGCGCGCTCCAGGCCGCCGCATCGGCAAAGCGCTTGATCGGATGAGCCGCCAGCCGTGCGACCACGGGACCGGCCAAGGAGAGTTCGCGCATGAAGCCGAGCGCCGCATCGTTGACCACGTAATCGGTGTGCCCGGCGCGCAGCACCGAGAGAAAGGCTTGGCGCGATTTCGAGGGGCCGGTCCGGAACGCCGTGAACCGATCATCGCCGATCTGGGTCGTGAAGCCGTCCTTCCGGGCATGACGTGCGGCCGTGTCGTCTACCGTGACCCACCTGGCCGTGGCCAAGCCCGCTCGGAGAACCTCATGGTCCTCGTCCACGAAGGCCTGCAGCGGAGCCGACAGCAGGCGAACCACCTGCCGCTTGGAGATCTCGACCCCCATCCCGGTCAGGAGAGCAACCAGCCGATCCGTCGTCACTTGGCCTTGAACGTGAGCCGCAAGGATGAAGCGCCGCAACTGCGGCCCGAACCCGCCGACAATCCCGGACGGCAGCGGCGCCACCACGCTCTCTCCCGACAGCGTCACCCAACGTTCCCGCCGATAGCGGACCACCTCGGCCGACAGATGCAGATCGCGCACCAGGATGTCCTGGTATCCTTTGAAGCGCGACCCGCTCGGAACAGAAGCCTCGAGCACGACCTCGGCCGTGACCCCATGCCGATCGCGCTTGGCCTCGCGCCGGCGGCGCAAGCGTTTGCTGGGCTTGCCAGACGCCTCTGGATCGCTCGCTTTGTCCATACCCGAAGGACGCGACGGTGGTCGCGGCGGCAGACCTTTCAGCCGCGCCACCTCATCGCGCAAAGCCTGATTGTCGGTCTGAAGCCGACGGATCTCCGTGACCAGCACCGTGACAAGCTCGCGCAACTCGCCCAGCGAGAGACGGTCCAGCGAAGCGATATCCGGCAATGACATGGGAAGCGTGAATCACGCCGTTCCCGCCAACACAACCCCTTCCGCCCGCAAATCTGCCCCGGTTAC
>JBBSGX010000356.1:0-2038 GCA_038253685.1 Candidatus Limnocylindrales bacterium
CGTGGCCGGCGGCGGCCACAACCCGGACGCCTGGTACGCCTGGTCGGAGGCCGGCGTCGAGGGCACGTCACCGCACGACGTTCCCGGTGATCTCCCGGAGGCCGGCGGGCTGGCCTTCGGGAACCGCTACATCGGTGTGGACGTGACAGCCGAGCTCAACCAGCCCGGGCGCATCACCTGGTTCCCGGTCGAGACCGTGTCCAACTCGGAGGCCGGCTTCGAGCGCGTCTACCAGGGCAGCAGCCTGCATCTGCGCTGGCCGATCCGGCTTTCGCCGGGAGCCGAGGCGGTGCGCTCGGTTCGCTTCCTCGTGACCCAGTCACGGGACCTGACCGCAGAGGAAGCACGGCCATCGGCGAGCGCCGGCCCTACTGCGGCAGTGCCATCCAGCGCACCCAGCCGAAGGCAGGTGCGAAGCCGAGGCGCTCGTACATCGCTCGCGCGCCGGGATTGACGTCTTCGACCGAAAGCCAGACAACGCGGTTGCCCATGGCCATGCTCGCCCGCGTCGCAACGGTCGTGATCAGCGTGCCCAGACCCTGGCGGCGTCTGCCTTCCACGACACCGATGCCATAGAGGCCCGCCACGCCCTCGCCTTGGGACAGGCGCGCCACTGCGACCGGCTCATCGCCGATGCGCACGACGTAGGCACGCAAGTGGCCGACCTCGAGCGCGTGCCCGAGTGCCTCCACGCGCTCGCGCGATTCCCGCTCCGGCAGGGCGAAGACCTGCCGCTCGATCCGTTCGTGGTCGGCCGCGCTCCTGGGCTGGACGGCTTCGATGCGCAGGCTCGGATCCAGGTGGGGCACAACCGAGGCTCGCCCGACCCACAGCACGGTCTCCTGCCCCATCGCCTGCCAGCCGAGCTTGGTGAGCTCACCCGCGAGGCCCAGCGGACGATCCAAACGATCCGCCAGGAGCAGCGACGGCCAGTCGCCCCGGGCACGCATGTGCAGCACGACGCGATCGAGGGACTCCCGCCAACGCTCGGGAGGCCATCGTGGCAATGCCACGTAGTTGAGCCCCGGACCCTTGCCGCCGGCATGGACCAGGAGCGCCCCGAGCTCCGGTGAGTCGGTCACGGTGGCGCCCGAATGTCCCGGCAGCGAGGCCAGTTGGCGCTCGATGCGCTCGAGCTCGCCGTGGCTGGGCGGCTCGATCTTCGGTTCGGCGTCCTCGCGCGGCCGTGCGTCCCCCGGCCGCTGCGCAGGCGTGGCCGGCCGAAGTTCGCTCATCGGCCGAGGCGCGACATCGTCAGCTGCCGGACTCGCCGATCACGTCGCGCTGGAAGCGCTCGATCGCCGCCACGCAGCGCGACGGGTCGGTTTCGACCAGGTCCACAACCAGGAGGGTGGCGCCGGCCTTCGCGAACCCATCCACGTCAGCGCGCATCTCCTCGGGCGTTCCGGTCATGACGTACGGCCCGCCGGTCGCGCCGCGCGGCTCGAAGCGCACGCGGATCCGTGCCGAGAACGTCGGTTCGGGCCTCCCTGCCGCCCGCGCGAAGTCACGCACGAGCGGCGCCTTCTCGGCGTACAGGGCCGGGCTTGTGGTCGTGGAGTGCCAGCCATCGGCGAGGGTGCCCGCTCGGCGCAGCGCTGCCTCCGACCCACCACCGACGATGATCGGAAGCGCGGCGCCCTGCGCGGGCAGAGGCGCGAAACGGTAGTCGGCGAACGAGTGGAACCTGCCTTTGAACGGCTCCTCGGAACCGCTCCACAGGTGGCGCCAGACTGCGATCGACTCGTCGAGGTAGGCGCCGCGCCGATGGAAGGTATCCGCGGCCCCCACGTTGGCGAACTCCGCCTCGCTCCAGCCGACCCCGACGCCCAGTGTCATGCGACCGCCTGACAGGACATCGATGGTCGCGACCTCGCGGGCGATCAGCACCGCGTTGCGCATCGGCACGACGATCACGCTGGTGCCAAGGCGGACCCGGGTTGTGCGTCCGGCCACGTAGGCAAGGGTGGAGAGCGCCTCGAAGAGCACCGAGTAATCGGCGGCCCTCGGCGATTGGTCCGGCAGAACGTGGTCCGTC
>JBBSGX010000357.1:0-2036 GCA_038253685.1 Candidatus Limnocylindrales bacterium
AACCCGGACGGCTACTGCCCCGATCACAGCACCGGCGTCTCATGCCCGGTCGGACTGGGCGTGAGCGCGCAAAGTTCGGAATCCGCCCCGATCGTCTACTAGTCCCGACGACGCCCGATGCGTGTCTACGGTCGCGCCCCTGGCGCATCGACATCACGTTTCTATCAGCCGCGTCGTTCCATGATCCGCACCGCAGTTTTGATGACGATCACGGCTTTGGCCACCATCGCGTGTTCATCGTCAAGGCTCATTAGTGGACCAGCCCTCCGCACAGCCCTCGTGCCGTTGGGCTACCACTTTACCTACGACGGATCGGTTTGACTTGGAGGTCGGCCGAACCCGTGATTCAGGAGGACGGTTCGCGAGATCCGGTCGATTCGATCGTGAACATCCGGCCGTCCCTGCAGGCGAGGTCCCACACCTCGATCGCCGGCGGCTCCATGCCGAGGACCGTGAGCGCGGTGCAGACCGGGATGCGGTGATCGGTCCCGTGCTCAGTCCGTGGTGTCGACGACCAGGCCCTGCGACACGCGCCTGCCCTGGGTCCGTGGAGGCCTCAGTCCTCCGCCGTGGGAGGCCATCGCGCGGCCAGGTCGGCGTACTCGGGATGACGCTTGATCCACGAGGAAATGAACGGGCAGATGGGCACTACCGACAAGCCACGCTTCCGGGCGTCGTCCAGAACGGCGGCTGCCAGGAGGCTGCCGACGCCGTGACCCTCCCACTCCGGCTCGACCTCGGTGTGGAGAAAGGAGATTCGACCCGGGCGCAGGCGATACGTCGCGAAGCCCGCCAGGTCGTTGCCGAGGCGGATCTCGTAGCGGCCGAGGTCGCGGTTGTCGGTGACGCGGACGGCGTCAGGCGGCGAGGTCGTGGTGCCAGCTTCAGACAGGAGGTGCCGCCCCTTCCTCTGCTGCCGCCGGGTTCGGCACGACCATCACGCCTCTTCGCATTTCGTGCAGCGGAAGAGGCGTGCGTGGCGCAGCCAGTTGCGCTCGGGGTCGAGCTCGGCAGCATCGTGATGCTCTCGCGGCTTGAGCTCCACCCACTCGTCGCCGTGTCGATGCGTGAGCTTGAAGGTGCTGTAGTCGTACATACGCGGCTCCCTCGCAGGACGTGACCCAGGCTGCGTATCCTAGCCGCGTGGCGGCTGACCGAGAGTTCGCGCCCGCCCGACCACCGCGAGGAGCCGGACGAGCACGTCGCAAAGCCGGTCGGCGAGGCCGAGGCACCCGGCGAGGGCGTGCCAACCGGCGAAGGCAGGCCAGCCGGCGAGGCTGAGGCACCCGGCGAGGGCGCGCCAACCGGAGAAGGCAGGCCGGCCGAGGACGCTCCCGACCAACCAGCCGAGGTCGCCCGTCCGGCGGAGCGCGGCAACCGCGCCATCGCTGCCCTTCTCGCGGTGGCGGCCGTGGTCGCAGCCATCATCACGGCGCGCGCCTCGTTCGTCTCGAGCGACGCTTCCGGAAACTGGCAGACCGCCCTGCGGACAGAGGTCAAGCGATCCGCCGGCGCGGTCGAGGACGCGAGATACCTCTACCAGACGGAGCTGCCACTGGCCATGGCGATCGCCGAAGCGCGCCTTCGCCAGCAACAGTTCGAATCCGCCGGCAATGCAGCGACCAGCGCCACCCAGCAGGCGCTTCTCCTCGAGAGTTCCGTCCAGGCGTCGCTGGTCAGTGCGCTTGAGTCCGCTTCCGATCTGGCCTCGAACGCAACGTACGCGCTGCCATCCGGGGGCTTCGATGTCGGAAGGCGCCTCACGGACCTGCGGGCCCAGGCGCCGGACCTGGTTGGCCTCGACCCCGATGCGCCCGAGACGAGGGGTGACGCCCTCGCCGAGCAAGGCGAGCGCCTGACGACCTCCGCGGTGCCGATCGGGGTCTGCGTCCTGGTCGGCGTCCTTGCACAGCCATTCGTGCGCTGGAGACGCCACCTTCTCGTCAGCGGGTTCGTCGCACTGGCGATCGGAATCGTGCTCGCGCTGTCAGCAGGGGTCATCGGGTGATCCCGAAGGCCGACACCGTCGCCAAGAC
>JBBSGX010000358.1:0-2027 GCA_038253685.1 Candidatus Limnocylindrales bacterium
CCCCTGCCATCAGGTACGCGATGTCGATGCCCTCCTGGACGTCGCCGCGGGCCTCAGCCAGGACCTTGCCCATCTCGCGGGTCATGGCGCGGGCGAGGCGCTCCTTGTGCTGCGCGAGGAGAGCCGCAAACGCGTACATGACCTCGCCGCGCTTCGGCGCCGGTGTCGCACGCCAGGACGGGTAGGCGCTTTCTGCGGCTCGGACGGCCGCGGCCACGTCGGCAGCGCCGGAGACCTGGAAGCGGCCGATGACCTCGCGGCTGTCCGCAGGATTGCGAGAGACGAACGTCTCGCCTCCGACGGCGGGGCGCCACTCCCCGTCGATGAAGTTGCCCCAGGTCGTCGAAGCCTCGGGCGCGGCGGAGGCGGACGGGTCTGCGGGGCTGGGCTCGAGCAAGCGACTCACTCACGGAGTCTAGCGGCCGAAGTGCTGCCGCTACGGCGTTCCGCCTGCCTGGAAGCGCGCCACGAGGGCATTCGCCAGCGACGTCCCGATCGGCGTGCCGAGGCCCGTCGCGGCGTCCCAGCCGGTACCGGCCGGATCCTTGAGGTTGCTTCCCAGCTGGATGTCGTGGAAGATCGGCGTGGTCGTCGAGCTCGCGGCCAGCTCGTAGAGGGGCTGCGCAAGGGCGCCGATCCGCCTCACCCCGTTGACCGTGGGCAGCACGCCCTGGGAATCGGCGAACTGGCGGATGAGTGCCGTGGTGCCGGACCAGAACGGTGCCGCCTGGCTGGTGCCGCCGCCCGACGCCTGCACCGGTGGGCCGGTGCCGTCGGGGGAGTAGACGATCAGGATTCCCGTGTTGGCGTCAGCCGGCCCGGCCAGGTCCGGAACGAGACGGTGCGTCTTGCTGGGGTCGATACCCATTGCCTGCTGCCAGGTCGGGCGCGGGTAGACCGCGCTCTCGCCGCCGCCGGTTCCCGAGCCGCGCAGTGGGTCCACCCAGGCCGCCTCGCTGTAGTAGGTACCGTCCTGGCGCACAAAGAGGGTGGTTCCGCCGACGGACATGACGTAGGGCGAGCCGGACGGATAGTCGACGCTCAGCGTGAGGTCGCCCTCCACAGTACCGCCGTTGCAGTCGTAGGCGCCCTGGTCACCGCTGGCCACGTAGATCGAGATGCCGGCGGCGTTGGCGGCCTGGAATTCGGCATCGGCAGCCGTGCGCGTGGCGGCAGTCAGCTCTGACTCGCAGTGGCCCCAGCTGATGCTGATGATGTCCGCGCGGCCGTCCTTGAGGATCGCGCTGATCATGGTCGCGAAGTTCCCGCCCTTCCGGTTCATCTCGAAGTCGAGGAGCGTGGCCTGAGGCGCAATCGAGCGGATGGTGTCGATGTCCAGGTTGACCTCGTCGGTGCCGCTGCCGACCTGGACCGGACCCGTGATCGCGATGTGCTGCACCGGCGGCCCGTGGACCCCGGTGAGCGTCTCCCAGGCGGTCACGTCGGAGTCGAGGAACGAGTCAAACGAGACGATGGCGATCGTCTGGCCGGTTCCGTCCATGCCGGCGTCTGCCAGGCCCTGGAGGTCGTAGGCGCGCCGTACGTCCTCGGGCAGCATGCCGCCCGGCCGGACGTCGGCAAGGATGGGCGGATGGAAGAGCGGATGCACGTTGGGGCGGTCGCTGAGGCCGGTGATCCCGCTGACATCCGCGAGCAGCGCCGCGGGGATCTGTGGCTCGCCGCTCGGGGCGTGGAAGCGCGTGCCGTCGGCCATCTGGCGGTCCTGCATGACGATGCCGAGCAGCCGCTCCACGGCCGCGACCGTGCCGTGCGCATGCAGCAGCGTCCGCTCCGGCTCCACGGTCGATATCTGGAGCCCGGCGGCTTCGAGGGCGGACCGCAGCCTGCCGATGGCCGCGTCGTCCAGCCCGAAGCGTGCCCCGAATTGGGCCGGCGTCAAGTACCGGTGGTAGTCGGCTGAGCGCGGGTTGTTGAGCGCCGCAAGGAAGGCGTCGATGGCCGCCTTGCCGGGCTGTCGCAGCACGAAGTCGACCTGGATCGCGGTGCCGGGATCGGTCGCGCCGAGG
>JBBSGX010000359.1:0-2021 GCA_038253685.1 Candidatus Limnocylindrales bacterium
CGCAAGCTGCTCGCCCTTGCATCGATCCTCGCGATGCAGACGCCGATCGTGATCCTCGACGAACCGACCACGGGGCAGGATGCGCGCGGCGTGGAGCGAGTGGCGGCCATCGTGGCGGACCTGGCGGCTGCGGGCCGCACGGTCATTGCCATCAGCCACGACATGCGCTTCGTCGCCGAGCACTTCGAGCGGGTCGTGGTCATGCGCGCCGGCCGCGTCATCCTGGACGGTCCGCCTGCCACGGTCTTCGCCGAGGAGTCGTGGCCGACGCTCGCCTCCACCTATCTCGAGCCGCCCTATGCGGCTCGCGTCGGCGCCCAGCTCGGCCTGGGCTCAACCCCGACGGATGCGAACGTGGTCGAGGCGCTCCACGCCGCGTCCTCCTAGACGACCTCGAGCACCACCTCGCCGACGCGTCCATCCTGGATGGCCCAGGCGCGCACCTCGGGCGTCCGCCCGCCCAGCGAGCAGATCAGGTACAGGGCCTCGGGATAGAAGGCAAGACCGATATCGGTCACCGAGGGCTCGGGCTTCGATGCCACGTGGGAGTGGAAGATGCCCCAGATGACCTGGTCGCGGTCATCGATCTCGAGCATCACGCTCAGTTGTTCGTCCGGGTCCATGAGGTATCGATACGGGGAGGCGGCCGCGTTCTTCATCGGCAGGAAGCGCGACGGGACGCCGCCGTCCTCCGCCGTGCGTGTCGCAGCAAGCAGGCCGCAGGCCTCGTTGGGAAAGCCCTCCCGAGCCCACTCGATCAGCTCCTGGAGGACCGCGGCGGGGATGCCGGCTGATGCAGGTGTCCAGGTTGGCACCTTGGGCTCGCCGCCGGCCTCAGCTTCCTGGCGCCTGGCTGTGCCTGTCTCGGCGGCCTGGCGCCAGGCATCGGCGTCTGGCTTCACCACAGGTTGAGGCTCTCCAGTTCCTCCCGGTCCTCGTCCACGTCGCGCGTCCAGAGGTTCTCCGAAAGGTATTTCCAGCCGCCGTCCGGCAGAAGCGTGACGATCGTGCCGCTCTCCATGGTGCGTGCCACCCGATCGGCCGCGACCAGCACGCCGCCCGACGAGACCCCGGCGAAGATGCCCTCCCGCTCGGTCAGGTTGCGCAGCGTGTCGATGGATTCGGCGTTGGACACGAGCAGCTTCCCGTCGAGGATCGCGGGATCGAAGATCTCCGGGATGAAGCCATCCTCCAGCGAGCGAAGGCCCTGCACCGCGTCGCCCGGATGCGGCTCGGCAGCAAAGATGCGCACTCGCGGATTGTGCTCGCGCAGTCGCCTGCCGATGCCCATCAGGGTTCCGCCGGTTCCCAACCCGCCCACGAACACGTCGACCTCCGGGCAATCCTCGATGATCTCCGCCGCGGTGGTCTCGTAGTGCGCCCGCGGGTTGGCCGGGTTGCCGTACTGGTAGGGCATCACGTAGCGACCGTCCCTGGCGATGAGCTGCTTGGCGAGTGCAACCGCGCCATTGGAGCCAAGCGCCCCCGGCGACTCGATGATCTCGGCTCCGAACAGCGTCAGCAGCTGGCGGCGCTCGCGCGTCACGTTCTCCGGCAGTACGACGGCCAGGCGGTAGCCCTTGCGGCGCGCGATCATCGCCAGGGCGATGCCGGTATTGCCGCTCGTGGGCTCGAGGATGATCGAGTCGGGACCGAGACGTCCGGAGCGCTCCAGGTCCTCGATCAGGTACTTCGCGACGCGATCCTTGACCGACCCGGTCGGGTTCATGAACTCGAGCTTGGCGAGCAGGCGCACGTTCGGGTTGGGGGACATGCGCGCGATCTCGACGAGCGGCGTGTTCCCGATCGCGTCAACGATCGAGGCGCAGCGCCGGCCGTGCGCCGACGCTGCACCGGGCTCCCGTGGATGAAGCCGATCCGCGTCGGCCACCTTCATTCGGGGCAGCCTCAGCCGCCGGCCATGGCCGGCAGCAGGATAACCGTGTCCGTCGCGGCGACCGGCGTCGCAAGCTCCTGTTCATAACGGACGTCCCGCCCGTTGACATAGACATTGACGAAGC
>JBBSGX010000360.1:0-1999 GCA_038253685.1 Candidatus Limnocylindrales bacterium
TCGCGCCCGGAAAGAGCGCACGGACATCCTTATCGGCGGTGACCGGAACTGGGTCGAGGCCCGGCAGCGCGATCGTTCCGAACGGACACGGCGCTGGCGCTTCGCAGGCTTCGTGGATGGGCGTCAGCGACACATCAGCCACGACGGTCGCGCTATCGCCGGTTGCCTGGACGGCGACCAGCACGTCGGCCAGCTCCGTCGCCGTCAGAGGTCGATCGGCATTGGCTGTGCCTGGAGGGCTGGTCGTCCCTGGCGAAGCAGTTGGCGTCGGCGGGGCGGGCGGAGATGCGAGGCCCGAAGGCACGACGGGTTCGACAGTCGAGGTGGGCGTCAGGCTCGAGCTCGGGCGCGGCGCCGCGCAGGCAACCAGGAGCATCAGGCTCATGAGGAGCGTGACTCGGCGACGCTCTGCCTTGATAGGGACCCCTCGGCCTTGCATCGCGCGGACCCTAGCTGTAGTTCCCGGGGTAGCCTGCCGCTACGGATCGAGCCGCGACACGACCTCCCAGTTGGTCGCGCCAAACTGGTTTGACACCAACCGCAGGAGATAGCTGCCGAACCGCGGCTCGGAGGATGGCGACGAGTCTGGCGTGATTGCCGGATCTGAGGCAAAACGCCGGTATGCGTCCGACTGGGCAACGAGCGCACGGTCGAGCGGCCGGTCGGTCGCGAGGGTTCGATCAGCCGTGATCCAGCTGTTCTGGCAGCCTCCTGTCCCGGATGGAACCGGCGAGGGTAGCAATGGGCAGGGACGTGACATCCCGCTGTCGTCCACGAGCCAGCCGCGAACGACGAACAGCGTCCCTTCGTTCTCATGTACATATCGTCGAGTCAGCAGGTCTGCCAACGGAACGACCACGCCGTTGTCCTCGGCGTATCCGAGCCGTCCTACCCACTGGAGCCCATCGGCGCGCACCGTCAATGCAAGCCGACCTTCGGTGTCGGTCGTCCTGCCCGGGATGAGATACGAAGCATTGGCGCTGGTCGCGACTACGTGCTCCGTCGTTCCGGCCAGGGCGCCCATGTCGCATGGATCGCCGCTTCGACAGACAGGCTCGCCGGGGCTGACCGATCCATCGACGATGACCGTGCGTCCGACCATGGACGATCGATCCGCGGCCAGTTCCGCCTCCAGCTCGGCGGGCGAGACAATCCGCGGGTTTGCCGTGGTCAGCGAGCCTCCCTCCGGTTCCAACCTGCCCACTACGAGCCAGCCGTGGCACTCGTTGCAGTTGGAATTGACGTTCTGCACACGCTCGACCACGTACACGCCGAAGCGCACCGCCGGCAGCGCTGGATACGGGTCGCGGGCGAATTGGCGGTAGGCGGCCATCTGGACAAGGAGGCCCTCGCTGGGCTCGACCGTCTGAGAGCCGTTCGGCCCCATCGGGAACGTCGTCTGAACCGGCGTCGGGGTGATCGCATCCCTGATCGCACAGCCGAACGGCGGTAGGAGAGGCGGCCCCGGCGGAGGCGCGGGTCCGCACGAAATCGTCTGCACCGACTCCAGCCAACCCTTGACGGCCAGAACGTTCCCGGGCGTGATCGAATCCTGCGCAGCCTGAGCGTCCGTCGAGGACCACGCAAGCCCGTCGGACGCCGGGGCAACGTGCCCCAGGTACTGAATCGGACCCGTTGAAAGGCGCAGGGCAACGGGCCCGCTGCCGTTGCGGAAGGTCAGGTCAGGGTAGTAGTCGTCGTTCCTGAGCACGACGACGCCATCCTCCGGACCGAAGCCCTGCAGCGTGCCGACCACATTGCATCGCGTGATGGGATCCTGGCACTCGCGCTCCACGGGCTCAGGGGGCTGACTGACGTCGATCGAGAGATCGGCGACGACGTCGGTGGTGAAGGCCCCCGCCACCTTGTGGCTTGCAATCGCAGCGCGAAGTCCGTCCGCCGACAGGATCGACGGTTGTGCGAGCGGCGGCTCGGTCGGCCTGGGTGAGTAGCCCGCAACCGGGAGTCCACCCTCGGTCATGCGCCCGAGCACTTTCCA
>JBBSGX010000361.1:0-1995 GCA_038253685.1 Candidatus Limnocylindrales bacterium
CGTAGGTCGCCACCACGTTCGAGGCAAGCTCCAGCGCGAGCAGCACGCCGAGGAAGGCCGCCCCGGCCACGAACAGGGTCACGTACATGCTGCGTCGCGAGATCGGGCGGGCGAGGAGGACCTCCAGCGTGCCGCGCTGGCGCTCCCCTGCCACCGCGACCGTGGCGAAGCCGACCGCGAAGATGCCCATCAGCAGCAACGTGATCGGATGGATGAAGCCCAGCGCGATCGAGCCGCTCAGGGTGAAGAGGTCTCCGCCCCCGAAATTGGCGAGCTGCGCGAAGGCGGGATTGCCCTTGATGAAGTCTCCGAGGGACTTGCCGAAGCTGGCATAGATCACCGGCAGCAACAGTCCCCAGACGAGCATTCCGACAGCGCAAGCCAGGAACCGGATCCGGTACGCGGCAACCGTCCGACGGAACAGCGTCCAGTTCATGTCAGCGTCCCGTCAGTGGAGGCGTTCGTCGAGGTCTCCGATGAGCCAGCCGAAGCGGTGGCGCCCGGCTCGCCGGCAGGTTGGTCGGAGTAGAACTCCAAAAAGGCCTCCTCGAGGCGCGCAGGCTCGATCAGAAGGTCAGTCACCTGCGCGTCACGGATGGCTGCAAGGAAGGGCCGCACGTCGCCTTCGAGCTGCGCGGTAACCAGGCCCTCGCGCACGCGCACATCGGTGATCCCGGGCACCCCCGCGAGGGCCGGCGGCTGCTCCACGTAGCGGATCTCCACGTGGCGGCGCCGTCGGGCCAGCAGCTCCTCCACGTTGGACAGTGCCACCAGCCTCCCTGCCCGGATGATCGCCACGCGGTCGCAGACGCGCTCCACTTCCGAGAGGACATGCGACGAGAAGAAGACCGTGCGGCCGGCCTTGCGCCGCTCGTCCAGCACTTCGTAGAAGGCGCGCTGCATCAGCGGATCGAGGCCTTCCGTGGGCTCGTCAAGAATGAGCAGCTCAGGGTCGTGCTGGATCGCCTGGATGATGCCGATCTTCTGGCGCATGCCGCGCGAGTAGTCCCGGACCGGCCGGCGCAGGTCGGCGGCTGAGAACTCCAGCCGATCGACCAGCTCGTCGCGCAGCGGCACACCCTCGCCGTAGACCGCCGCAAGGTAGTCGAGGATGGCCTCCCCCGTCATCGAGTCGTACAGGGCGATGCCGCCCGGCAGGTAGCCGACGTGGCGGCGGATCTCGAGCGAATCGGCCACCGCGTCCCTGCCCAGGATGCTGGCCCGGCCGCTGCTTGGGTACAGGAAGCCGAGCAGCAATCGGATGGTGGTGCTCTTGCCGGCGCCGTTCGGACCGAGAAAGCCGAAGACCTCGCCTTCCTTGACCGAGATCGACAGGTCTTCCAGCGCCCGGACCGGCGTCGGCGGTCGGAGCGCCAGGTGGCGGCCCCGGCCGTATGTCTTGGAGAGGCCGTCGGTGACGATCGCGTCCATGCGCGGCGAGCGCTAACGGTCGTCTGGGCGGCGAGCCACGAGGCGCCAGCCGACAGGCAGCAGGCCCGCAGCGACGAGGAGCTTGACGATGTCCCCCGGGACGAACGGCCACAAGCCGAACTGGAGCGTCCTGGCGACGTCCAGCGAGGCGGAGGCGGCGAGCCACGGCAGACCCACCACGTAGATCGCGATGCTGCCGATGAGCATGGCCGCGATCGACCCGCGAAGGTGGCGATCCCATCCGAGCTCAGCCAGTCGACCCACCACGCCGGCAGCCAGGATGAAACCGATGAGGTACCCGCCCGTCGTCCCCAGCACGATGTGCCCATCCTTCGCCGAGAGGATGGTCGCGAGGCCCGATGCGTGGACCCCGTTGGCGTTCACCGCGAAGACCGGCAGCCCGGCCACGCCAAGCAGCAGGTACAGGATCGTGCAGGCGAGGCCGCGCCGGAACCCGAGTGTGGCGCCCGCGAACAGGACGCTGAAGGTCTGCAGAGAGAACGGCACGTACGGGTTGGCGGGCACGTACAGGTTGCCGATGGCGACCTGCGGAACGTTGAACGA
>JBBSGX010000362.1:0-1964 GCA_038253685.1 Candidatus Limnocylindrales bacterium
CGCAGCTTCCTGGCCGAGGTCGAGGGCATCGATCCGACGGAGCTCTCGGAGCCCTTCCGCATCGAGCGTGAGCTGGCCATCCTGTCGGCCAGGCGGGCGCTCTTCAACGCGGAGGTCCATCGCACCTGGGAGCGGCGCGCCACGGCGAGCGATGAGGTCGGCGACTCGCTGTTCCTGCTGTTCGCGCGCGGATTCGCGCCCCTGTCCCAGCGCCTCGTCTCCATGACCGAGCGGCTCGAGGAGGCACCGCGCGTGCTCGTTGAGGCCCGAGAGCGCCTCGGGGACCGTCCGGTGCGGCTCTGGAACGAGATGGAGCTCGAGGCGGTGGGCTCGATGCCAGCGCTCTTCGGCGAGATCCTTGCGGCGGCCTGCGGTGAGTGGGACGCCGGCAGCGTGCAGATCGTGCGCCTTGAGGCCGCGACGAAGGCGGCCGAGAACGCCCTCGAGGAATACGCCGCCTGGCTCCGCGCGCAGCTCAGCCGAGCCACCGACGACTTCGCGCTCGGCGCCGAGGCCTACGACGAGCTGATCGCCCTGCGCTCCTTCGACGGGCTCACCACGGACGAAATCCTTCAGATCGGCGAGGAACAACTGGCACTCAACCACGAGGGCCGGCGCGCGGCTGCCCGGGAGGTCGATCCGGACGCCAGCGAGGCGGAGGTCCTGGCGCGAATCAAGGCGGACCACCCGTCCAGCTTCGAGGCGGCGCTCGACGGCTACCGCGATGTCATGTTCCGAGCCCGCGACTTCATCCGCGAGCGCGACCTGGCGACGGTACCGGCGAACGAGTCGCTCGCGGTGGTCCCGACGCCCGAATACCTCCGCAACGTGATGCCCTTCGCGGCCTACTTCCAGCCGGCCAAGTTCGACGCCGACCGGCGGGGAATCTACATCGTCACACCCTCGGTGGACGGGGATCCGCACGCCATGCGGGAGCACAACTGGGCCTCGATCAGCAACACCAGCATCCACGAGGCGTACCCCGGGCATCACCAGCAGCTCTCGGCCGCAGTGGAGCACTCGAGCCTGACACGCCTCATGACCGACGCACCTGAGTTCGTCGAAGGCTGGGGCATGTACTGCGAGCAGATGATGCGCGAGCAGGGCTTTGACGCCACCCCGCAGCACCGCGTGATCATGTACACGGACGCGATCTGGCGATCGTGCCGGATCATCCTGGACGTCAAGCTGCACCGCGGCCAGATCTCAGTTGCCGATGCGATCGACTTCCTGGTCGAGCAGACCGGCTTCGAGCGCCCGAACGCCACGGCCGAAGTGCACCGATACACGCACACGCCGACCTACCAGCTGAGCTATCTACTCGGCAAGGTGATGCTCCTGCGCCTGCGCGAGGACGAGCGGAAGCGGCTGGGTTCCGACTTCTCTCTCAGGGGCTTCCACGACGCCCTGCTCTACTCCGGCAGCATCCCCGTCAGCTTCCATCGACGGCTGCTGGCAGGCGAAGGCGGGGGTCCGACGCTGCCATCCAACGGCAAGCTGCCGTCAAACCGGGAGCAACCGTCGTCCTGATGCAGGTCATTCCGAGCCTGGACCTCCAGGGCGGTCGATCACGGCTGGTCTGGTGGCCGGGTGCGGCGTCCGGATCCGGTGCGCCCACCGATCGGCCAGATCGGATCTGCCGCTGGTTCGTGGACGCGGGCGCACCCGCCGTGCACCTGGTCGACCTCGACGGCGCCAAGGCAGGACGGCCGATGAACGTGGCGACCATCCAGGAAGTGGCACGCGCCGTGGCGACACCTCTGCAACTGGCGGGCGGCATCGACGGGCCCGAGCAGATCGAGCTCGCGTTCGCTGCAGGCGCGACCCGCGTGGTCGTTCCTTTGTGGGCTGTCGCGGAGGACCCGGACCGACTTCGGGCGTGCCTCACGCTTGCAGGTGACTGGCTGGCGGTCGGGCTGGATGCCCGCCCGGAGCGACTCCTCGAGTTTCCGTGGAAGAGCGGC
>JBBSGX010000363.1:0-1948 GCA_038253685.1 Candidatus Limnocylindrales bacterium
AACGCAACCGAGCCGCTCAAGATCCTCGTCGTCGACGACGAGCCGGCGATGGTTGGCGCACTCGGCGCCCTGCTTGGCCAGGCCGGACACCGGATCATCGCCGCCTACGATGGCGACGAGGCGATGCGCCGCTTCCGGGCGGACGCGCCGGACCTGGTCCTGCTCGACCTGGCGATGCCGGGCATGGACGGCATCACGGTCTGCCAGCGCATCCGCGAGGACAGCGACACCCCGATCGTGGTGATCTCCGGCGAGCGGGATCGCGCCGCCACCGTCGAGCTGCTCGACGCGGGCGCGGACGACTACATCCGCAAGCCCTTCCGGGCCGACGAGCTGCTTGCCCGGGTCCGCGCCGTGATGCGCCGCCGGGTTGCGGCCCGAGCGGCAGGTGCCGGGACTGGCGGCGGTCAGATCGGCTCCGGCTGGGAGCTCGACATGCGACGCCACGAGATCCGCTGGCAGGGCTCCGTGGTCCCGGCAACCACCATCGAGTTCCGGCTGCTGCGACTCCTCGTTGAGCGCCTCGGCGAGCTGGTTCCGCACCGCGACCTGCTGGACGCGGGATGGACGGACGTGCCCGACCCGGATCCCCTCTGGCTCAAGTCTCATGTCGCCCGCCTGCGCGACAAGCTGGTGGGGCTCGGCGCGCCGACACCGGTGGCCGTGCGCGCCGTGGGATACCGGCTCGAAGAGTAGCCCGGAGGGTCGCGACTCGGTCACGACACCGGCCGGCGGCGCCACCCTCGCGCCACCGAAAGCAGACCTCCGGCGCTACCGCCTTCGCACCCCTTCGGGGCTGACCCGGACAGGACCCCGCAATAGCCTCGTCGCAGGCCGGAAAAGCGGACTGTGCCCTCCTGCCGGCCGTGCACGGAGAAGAGCCATGCCCGAAATCAACGCAGGCGATACCGCGTGGTTGCTGATGGCGACCGCGCTGGTGATGGTGATGCTGCCCGGTCTGGCCCTGTTCTACGGCGGCCTGGTGCGCCGCAAGAACGTGCTGTCGACGATCATCCACAGCTTCTTCGGGCTGGCACTCGTGAGCGTCGTCTGGGTGCTCATCGGCTTCACCCTCGCCTTCGGTCCTGACGTCAACGGCTGGGGCATCATCGGCGGGCTCGACTTCATCGGCTTCAACAACGTCGGGCTGACGCCGAACCCGGCGTACGCGGCCACGATTCCGTTCGTGCTGTTCGCATCGTTCCAGCTGATGTTCGCGGCCATCACGCCTGCCCTCATTACCGGAGCGTTCGCCGAGCGCAAGCGCTTCGGCGCCTTCGTCCTCTTCACCATCCTCTGGTCGATCCTGGTGTACTCGCCGATCGCCCACTGGGTCTGGGCGCCGGGCGGCTGGCTGCGGACTCTCGGCGCGATCGACTTCGCCGGCGGCACCGTGGTCCACATCAGCTCAGGCGTGTCGGCCCTGGTGGCGGCCATCCTCATCGGCCGCCGCACCACCAACGGCGATCGCATGGAGCCGCATGACGTGCCGATGACCGTGCTCGGCGCGGGCCTGCTGTGGTTCGGCTGGTTCGGCTTCAACGCCGGATCGGCGCTGGCAGCGACTGGCCAGGCGGCAAACGCGCTGCTGGTGACTAACACTGCGGCCGGCGCGGCGACGCTCACCTGGGTCCTCGCGAGCTACCTCCACAAGGGCAAGGTCAGCGTGGTCGGAGCTGCGGCCGGTGCGGTGGCCGGGCTCGTGGCGATCACCCCGGCGTCGGGCTACGTGACCGCCGGCGGTGCGGTGATCATCGGTCTGGCCGTCGGCGCACTCTGCTACAGCGCGACCCTGCTGCGCGAGTGGCTCCGTGTCGACGACGCGCTCGACGTCTTCGCAGTCCACGGTGTGGGCGGCATGTTCGGAGCCGTCGCCACCGGCGTGCTGGCCGTGGCCGCCATCGGTGGTGTCTCGGGCGCCATCGACGGGAAGGTCGGGCAGGTCGGC
>JBBSGX010000364.1:0-1933 GCA_038253685.1 Candidatus Limnocylindrales bacterium
CGCCTGGGGATCGGGGTCGCCGTCGGCGACGACCATGACCCGGAGCTTGGGCAAAGAGAAGCCTCCGTGGATGGCGGGACGGAGGTCGTTCGCTGGACTCCCTTCGCTGGTACGAACCAGATCAGGTTCCGAGGGTCTGCGGCTGGTGCCGCACTCTCAGCGCCGCAATGGCGCTCCCCTGTCCCGTGCTTCCAATCGTGCAGCGATTGTACCCCGACCCGATGCTAGACTCCGGCCGTGGCCAGTCCCGAGCACCCGGCCCATCAGCGCGTGCTTGACGCTGCCCAGAAGAAGGGCGTGGAGCTCGAGATCATCGTCTTCAACGAGTCCACGCACACCGCGGCGGAGGCGGCGCGCGCGGTCGCGGCCGAGCTCGGCCAGATCGTCAAGAGCCTCGTGTTCGTCGCGCCGACCGCCGGCGGGCTCGAGGCAGTCGTCGCGCTGGTGAGCGGCTCCAATCGAGTGGACATCGCCGTTCTCGCGGCCGTCGTCGGGATGCCCGGACTGCGGCGCGCGTCCGCGCAGGAAGCCGGTGAGCTGACCGGCTTCGTCATCGGCGGCATCCCGCCGTTCGGCCACCGCAAACCCCTTCGCGTGGTCATGGACCCGGATCTCGGGCGCTTCACCACGGTCTGGGCGGCCGCAGGAACGCCGAATGCCGTCTTCAGCGTTCCGCCCGGCACGCTCCGCATCCTTGCCAACGCCACGGTTGCTCCGTTCGCGGAAGAGGCGGCACGCCTGGTCCTTCCGGGGGAGGAGCCCGATCGCGGACTGCCAGACGGCTCGACCCCGGCAGGCGTGCCCTCAGGGGCGTGACGCGGGACGAAGCCGAGTCCGGAGCGCCGAGGATTCCCACGATCCCGGCTGACGCAGAACCGGGCCGCGTCGCGATCCAGTACCCCGGCGGCCTCGCCGCCCGCTTCCGCTGGACGGGAAGCGGCAAGGGCGCCGCGATCTTTGCCCTCACCGAGGCCGGCGGCACGCTGACGGATCACGGCCAGCTCGTTGCTCCAGAACCGGACCGGCTGTGCCGGGCGGAGATCCGCGTCGAAGGTCCGCTCGGTGCGTGGACAGCGCGGTTCGCATCGGCGATCTTCGATACGCCAGAGGGCACGTACTGGGACACGGCGGGCCTGCTGGTCCTGAAGTACGGCTTCATGGCCTACGGGCTGGAGGGCCGAACCGGCAACCTGCGCTGGTCGCACGCGAGCAGCACGCCCATCCTTGGCGTGCTGGGCTCCTCACGCCTCGACCATGTCATCGTCCAGAGCGAGATCGAGACGGTGGCCCTCGACGGCGAGGGAAGCCCGGTTTGGCGCATCGCCCACTCGGACGTCGTGGCGGACGCCGAGCTGGTGGGCGGCCGACTGGTCCTGACAAGCTACGGCGGGCAGCTCCAGGCCATCGACCCGGAGACCGGCCGTTCGCTGGACGGGCGCTGATGACCGATGTGGATCGTAGGTGGACAGAATCCCCCTCGGGCCCCGAAATGGTGGATAAGTCGCCTTGACCCGCCGGGAGGCCCGCCCGTACAGTTCCAATCAGCCCGGAGGGGCCAGGATCAAGACTAGCGGCCGAGATTGCATCAAGGCCCACGTCTTGTGAAGGTTTCTCTGGGTGTTTTCGTGCCCTGCGCATGATCCCCACCGCGCTCGCAATGTCGGGCCTCCTTGCGTTGGGGGCCGCCGCGCTTCTCCTCCGGCGGACCGGCAGCGCGTATCGCATCGCCCGGGTCCTGGCCGCAGCCCCGGACGTGCCACTCTCCGATCTCGTTGCCGCGGCCGCGTCTGCGCCGCCGGGCCGGTATGTGCGCACGCACGGCCGCATCAGCAGCGACGAGGAATTCCCTGACGAGGCGCAGCGTCCCCTCGTCTTCCGGCGAAGAAGACTGGAACGCGGCGACGGCCGCGGCAACTGGCGGGTGCTCGACGAG
>JBBSGX010000365.1:0-1902 GCA_038253685.1 Candidatus Limnocylindrales bacterium
ACCAGCAACACGCTGTAGCCGAGGTCCTCGGCCTTGCGCGCGCGCTCGGCGAAGGTCCGGCCGTCGACGACCTCGACCGCCTCGGCCAGAAAACGAAACGGTCGCAGGCTGGGCGTGCGCCCTGGCGGGGAGTCGCTCAAAGGATGGTCCCCAGCTGCTGCGGCAGCCCCGTCGGCGTCACCGGGCCGAAGCTCGTGGCTCGCACAATCCCGCTACGGTCGATGAAGATCGTTGCGGGCACTCCGACGGGGATGATGTAGGCGTTCCAGACCGCATCCTGCGGGTCCATGAGCAGCGGCCATGTCGCGTTCTCGGACGCCGCGAAGGCGGCTGCGGCGTCGGCATTGTCGTCGTGGACCACGCCGAGGATCTGGAGGCCCTCCGCCGCGTGGTCGCGCATCGTCGCAACGAACTGGGGGAACTCGTCGCGGCAGGGGCCGCACCAGCTAGCCCAGAAGTTGACGATGACCGGCTTGCCCAGGTAGTCGGAGAGCCTGACATGCGAGCCGTCGAGGGCAACCAGGTCGATGTTCGGAGCCGGTTTGTTGAGGAGGGGAGACCCGCCGACCACGATCGGCGTGCCATCCGGCCCGTTCGCGGTCGTGCCCAGGGGCAGTCTGGCCACGACGATCAGGGCAACCATCGCCAGGAGCGCCACCAGGGCAATCGCGGCAAGCCGCAGCGGGGATCTCAGCTCCGAGCGCGTCGCGGGCTCACTTGGCCGTGATCGTCCCGTGCATGTTGGCGTGCACCTGGCAGACGAAGTAGTAGCTGCCCGCGGGCAGCGCCGGGACGTTGTAGACGACCTGCTTCGGGCCGGTGACGATCTCGCCCGCGAAGAGGGTCTTGGCCTCGCTCGGACCGTCGAAGATCGCGACGTTGTGCGGGACGCCGGCGTTCTTGTTGTCGAACGTCAGTGTGAGCGGTTTCGCTGCCGCAACGATGACCTCCGACTGGTCGAAGCTGGCCGCCGACGAGGCGGAGATGACGGGTGTCGATGTGACCGGAACCCCGGCCCCGCCACTGGCCTGGGGCTTGGCCGCGCTTCCCGGCAGGAAGGTCAGCAGGAACGGCAGCAGCGTCAGGAACAGCGTGACCGCGGCGACACCCGCGTAGATCGGGAGCAGGCGCTTCGGGAATGCCTTCTCAGGGTCGCGGGTTCGCGGCTCGGGCAGATGGCCTGCCTCGACCTGCCGGTATTCGCTACCCGCGTCGAGATACCAGCCCGCCACGGCGATGACGCTCATGATCAGGCCGCCCAGGATCAGCCACGGACCGAAGACCAAGCCCATGAACACGAACATGAGGCCGATCGGCGCGGAGAACGGCCACGGAGACGGACCCGGCAGGTGGACGCCCGGAGGTGCCTCGTGGAGGTCTGCCGGTTCGCTGACGGTGGCCGGCAACACGCCTCCCACCTGAGCGCCGGCAGCGACTGCCCCATACGCCCCCGCGTCGTGGGCGCCAACTTCGACACGGCGCCACTCGCGGGTGGCGTCGCGATACCAACCCGTGGCGCCCGCGGCGGCAACCGCCAGCCCCACGACCAGCAGGATCGGGTTGACCGGGAGGCCGGCCGTCGGCAGGGCGACGCTCACGAAGATCAGCAGCGCGCCGATGGGCAGCACGAACGGCCACGGCGAGGGACCCGGCAGGTGCACGCCCGGCGGCGGCGCACCGGCCATTGCCGGTGCCGGGACTCGCGGCCGGTTGATGGCTGCGTTGTGCTGCCAGCTGCGGACGACCGCGGCGATCGACAGCAGGATCAGCCCGATGAAGAGCAGCGGCATGTACTGGAGCAGGTCGTTCCAGTTGGGCGTGATGACCTGCGACAGGATGTTGAGGAACTGCGTCCAGAGGTCCATGGTCGGCGACCGTGACGGTCTCTCAGAGCTCCCGCGA
>JBBSGX010000366.1:0-1896 GCA_038253685.1 Candidatus Limnocylindrales bacterium
CCGGCCCTGATCCTCACGCCGATGCGCGACGTGATCTTCCGATTGCCGCTCGACGTCGACCGCGACTTCGCGCACTGGCTCCAGGAGGAGTTGTGTGTGCTCGACATGAACGCCCTGGACGTGCCGCCCTACGCCTTCGTGGACCGCGAGCTACGACTCGACGCGGGCGCCGCCGTCGGTCACACCGGCCGTCGACATTGAGCGCACATGAAGCGGTCGATCAGGGCGCAGCGGCTTCGGACAACGCGTCTCGCTCGGGGTCGCCAGCCCCTCGCCGTTCGGACAGGAGCCGCTTCAGGTTCGTCAGTCCCTCACCGAAGCGATCCTGGATCATGCGCCGTGCGACTGGCCACATCAGCTTGGACTTGACCGAGCCATCCATCGCGCACAGGACTGTCAGCATGGTGCCGTCGCCGGCGGTCTCGTAGTTGAACGTCATGGTCAGCGGCCCCGCAGGTGTCGTGGAACGGATCGTCATCGTCTCGTATGGGCGGTAGTCGATGACCTCCTCGACCGTCACGTCCCCGCCATGGACGCAGTGGTTGATCGTGCCGACGCCGGGCCGTCCGTCGGTCGTCTCCTGGTCGATGCGGATCACCCAGCTCATCCACTGCTGCCGAAGCCGCGGGTTGGTGCCGTACTGCCAGGCGATCGGCTGCGGCGCCGGAAGGTCGACGCTGATCGTCACCCACGCGTCCGCAGGCGTGAGGCGAAATGCGGCGCGCTCCTGTTCGGCCTTCCAACGCGCATCGAGGTCCTCGACGAACCCGCGCTGCTCGTTGATGTCCTCGTACTGCTCCGTGTGTATGGCCATCCCGAGACGCGGGCAGTCAAGGCCCAGCTTGGTCACGCACGCCTCGGTGAGCAGCGCGTAGGCACGCCACCCGTGCTGCTCGACGGCGTGGTTCTTCAGGAGCCGGTGCACGGCGATCACGTCCGGACCGACCAGATCCTCGCGCCCGAACACGCGCTGGTGCACGGCCTGGCCGAAATGCGCCACGAACTTGAGATCGAGGCTCGGCATTCGTGAGCAGGCGTTGCACTCGCAGGTCGTGGCCTGCGTGATATCGCGCAGGCGGCGGCGAAACGCGAAGTAGCACGCATCGCAGGATGTTCTGGGCATGGTCGATCTCAGTGCCGGACAGGAAGGTCGTGTAGCCGCTGATGTCGGCGATGACCATCAGGACGGGTTCAGGTGCTCGAAGCATCGGCTGGCGGTTCTCGAGACGGTCGGCTGCCCGGAAGTATGCGACGACTACATCTCCATTTCCCGCGCATTGATGTCCAGGACTGGCCGGACCTCGACGCGACCGAAGCGAGCGCCGGGGATCTTGGCGGCCCATTCGATGGCGTCGTCGAGGTCCTTGCAGTCGAAGAGGTAGAAGCCGCCGAGCGCCTCGCGGGTCTCCGCAAAGGGTCCGTCCGTCGTGATCGTCTTGTCGCCTTCGACGTGGACCGTGGTCGCGGTCGTTGTCGGCTGGAGAGCCTCACCGGCGACCATGATGCCCGCGTTCCGGGCCTCCTCGGTGAATGCGTTGTACTGGGAAGAGACCTCCGCACGGAGCTTTGGATCGACGGTCGACGGGTCCTGCTCCTCGGTGTAGATCAGGGCGAGGTACAGCATGTGGTTCCTCCATTGGAGTCAAACGCGGCCGCGTTTCTAGTCGCCTCCGACCGTACAACGATCGTACTGGGTTGAATTCGACAAAAGTTTGAGCGCAATATGACTCGCATGTCATCGAGAGCAGTCCCTCCGGTCCGCTCAGGCGGCCGGATTCTCCGCTACGCCCGGCACCACGCCGGCATGACGCAGCGAGCGCTCGAAGGGAAGTCGGGGGTCCCGCAGGAGACCATTGCGCGCATCGAAGCCAGCCGCACGTCGCCTCGCTTCGACAC
>JBBSGX010000367.1:0-1895 GCA_038253685.1 Candidatus Limnocylindrales bacterium
CGACGCACTCGCCTCGGACGCGCCGGTGCCGGGCGGTGGCAGCGCGTCGGCGGTGGCGGCATCCCTGGCGGCGAGCCTCCTGGTCATGGTCGCGCGCCTGTCGACCCGCCGGCCCAGGTACGCTGCCTACGCGGCCTCGCACGACCGGGCAATTGCCGCCGGAGAGGCGGCGCGGCACCGGTTCCTTGCGCTTGCCGATGAAGATGCCACCGCATACGCGGCGTTCGGCGCAGCGCGGACGCTTCCGAAGGACACGCCCGAAGAGGACGCGGTTCGCAGCAGCGCCATTCGCCTGGCCGCTCGTGGCGCCGCGGAGGTGCCGCTGGAGGTCGTGCGGGACTGCCATGCGCTCGTCCAGCTGATCGAGTCCCTCACCGGCCGCAGCAACGTCAACGCCGCGAGCGACCTGGACGTGGCCGCGCTGCTCGCCCAAGCGGCGGCGCGCGGTGCCGGAGCGAACGTGATCATCAACCTGCCATCCGTCGAGGATCCGCGGTACGCGGGAACGCTGCTCGCGGACCTGGAGGGACGGCTGCACGAGATCGAATCGATCGTCGCCGGCGTGCACTCCCGGGTACGCTCGGGAAACCTGCGCGAGGCGGAGGCGCCGTGACGGCACCGCCTGCCCCGATCTCCGTAGCGATGGCCGGAGACGTTGCAACCGACGGGACCGCGCGCATCCTTCACGGTGGACCCATCGCGGCGGCTATCCGGAGCTCCGTGTCTGCCGACGTGCGAATCCTCAGGGACCGATACGCGCAGTGCCGGGGATCGCGGTGCTGCTCATCGGAGACGACCCCGCATCCAAGGTCTATGCGCGGCGGATCCTGCGCAACGCCGAATCGGTCGATCTCCCTGGCCTGCTGGTCGATCTGCCGGCATCGACCCCAACTGCCATCGCGGTGCGGGAGATCCGCCGGCTCAACGATGACCCGTCGGTCGGCGGGATCATCGTGCAGATGCCCCTCCCCGCCGGCATCCCCCTGGCCGCGATCATCGAGGCCATCGATCCGCGAAAGGACATCGACGGGATCGATCCGTTGAATGCCGGGAACGTCGCGCTCGGGTATCCCGCCTTCGTGCCGTCCTGCGCGGAGGCCTCCGTGGAGATCCCCAAGCGGTACGGCTACGTGCTGGAAGGGATGCGAGCTGCGGTGATCGGCCGCTCGAACGTCGTCGGCAAGCCGGCCAGCCTGCTGCTCATTCGTGAACACGCCACGGTCACGGTCTGCCACCGCCGGACGCGCGACCTTCCGGGAGAGGTGCGGACCGCGGACCTCGTTCTGGTCGCGACGGGATCGCCTGGCCTCGTCACCGGGGACATGCTCAAGCCCGGCGCCCTGATCGTCGATTGCGGCATCAACGTTGTCGGCGGCGAGATCGTGGGTGACGTCGATCGGGCCTCGGCCGAGCGTGTCGCCGGTGCGATGACGCCGGTGCCGGGCGGCGTGGGTCCTGTCACGAACGCCGTCCTCCTCGAACACCTGGTTCGCGCCGCTCGCGCTCAGCTCGAGGCAGGGAGTGAGGCACCCGCCGAACCCGGGTCGACCGCCTCCATCGGACTCGCTGCGGCCGGCTGACCGCCGCCCGAGCCAGCAGCATGCCCGCGTCGATGCCGAGCAGCCTCGAGATCGCACAGAACGCAAAACTGCGGCCGATCGCCGAGGTCGCTGCCGAACTCGGGATCCTGCCCGAGGAGCTCGAGTCGTACGGGCCATACAAGGCCAAGGTCAAGCTGGATATCCTCGGGCGCCTCGCTAGCCGCCCGAACGGGCGCGAGATCATCGTGACCGCGATGACGCCGACCCCACTCGGTGAAGGCAAGACCACCACCACGGTCGGCCTGGCACAGGCGCTGAACCGGATCGGCGTGAGGGCCGCGGCCACGATCCGGC
>JBBSGX010000368.1:0-1893 GCA_038253685.1 Candidatus Limnocylindrales bacterium
AGTGTGGAGGAGCTCGATGGGACGCCCGTCTTCTCCCTGGTGTCCGGCCCGGATCGAGCCCTGACCCTTGCCATCAAGCGAACCTTCGACCTGGTCGTCTCCGCCCTCGCCCTCCTGGTCCTCTCGCCGGTCTTCGCCGCAATCAGCGTCGCCATCGCCATCGACAGCGGACGGCCCATCCTCTTCCGCCAGAAGCGCCTCGGCGTGCACGGTCGCGCCTTCTCGCTGGTGAAGTTCCGCTCCATGGTCCGAGACGCGGAAGCGCGTCGGGCCGGACTTTCAGCACTC
Source organism: Candidatus Limnocylindrales bacterium (assembly GCA_038253685.1). Classification (GTDB taxonomy): domain Bacteria; phylum Chloroflexota; class Limnocylindria; order Limnocylindrales; family CSP1-4; genus JAFMJV01. The sequence continues at coordinate 289 of JBBSGX010000368.1, forward strand.
AACGAGGTGAGCGGGCCGATCTTCAAGCTCACCGGCGATCCCCGGATCACACGGGTGGGCCGTTTCCTGCGCCGCACCAGCCTCGACGAGCTGACCCAGCTCTGGAACGTGCTGCGCGGTGAGATGAGCCTCGTCGGGCCGCGTCCGCCGCTCCCCGACGAGGTCAGGGACTACGATCTGTGGCACCGCCGCCGCCTGTCCATGAAACCCGGCATCACCGGGCTCTGGCAGGTCCGCGGGCGCCGCGACCCCGATTTCGACCGGTGGGTCGCCGACGACCTCGAATATATCGACCACTGGTCGCTGTGGCTCGACCTGCAGATCCTGGTGCGGACGGTTCCCGCCGCTCTCGAGGGACGCTGATGGCAAAGAAGGCACTGATCACCGGGATCACCGGGCAGGACGGCTCGTACCTCGCGGAGCTGCTGCTCCAGAAGGGCTACGAGGTCCATGGCCTGGTCCGGCGCTCCAGCTCGTTCACGACCGGGCGCATCGACCACCTCTACCGCGATCCCCATGAAGAGGGCGTGCGGCTGTTCCTGCATTACTCGGACCTGACCGATTCCTCGTCGATGATCACGCTCATCAACAGGATCAAGCCCGACGAGGTGTACAACCTCGGCGCCCAGAGCCACGTCGCTGTCAGCTTCGACATGCCGGAGTTCACCGCCGACACGGCGGGCATGGGCAACCTGCGCCTGCTCGAGGCTATCCGGCACGCCGACTGGCCCGTCCGCTTCTACCAGGCCGGCAGCAGCGAGATGTACGGCAAGGCCGCCGAGACGCCGCAGTCCGAGCGGACGCCCTTCTATCCGCGCAGCCCGTACGCGGTCTCGAAACTCTTCGCGCACTGGATGACGATCCAGTATCGCGAGGCGTACGGTGCCTTCGCAGCGAACGGGATCCTCTTCAACCACGAGTCGCCGCGCCGAGGGGCCACGTTCGTCACCCGCAAGATCACGCGGGGGATCGCCTCGATCCTCGCCGGCAAGTCCGACCGGATCTATCTCGGCAACCTCGACGCGCGGCGCGACTGGGGCTACGCGCCGGAGTTCGTCGAGGCCATGTGGCTGATGCTCCAGCAGCCGGAACCCGATGACTTCGTGATCGCGACCGGCGAGATGCACACCGTCCGCGAGTTCGTGAGCGAGGCCTTCGAGCTCGTCGGGCTCGACTGGCAGAAGTACGTCGAGGTGGACCAGCGCTACTTCCGGCCGACGGAGGTGGACGTCCTCTGCGGCGACGCCTCGAAGGCTCGTGAGGTGCTGGGGTGGCAGCCGCGAACCACCTTCCACGCCCTCGTCCGCATCATGCTCGCGGCCGATCTCGAGGAGGAGGCCCTCAGTCCGCGCGATCTGATGACGGCCCCAGTGGAGAAGTGACGGAGTTCTGGGCCGATCGGCGGGTCATGGTCACAGGCGGCGGTGGCTTCCTCGGCACGGCCGTGGTCCGTCGACTGGCAGGCGCCGGGGCCACGAACGTCTTCGTCCCGCGCAGCCGCGACTACGACCTGCGACAGCGGGCCGACATCGACCGGGCGCTGGCGGACGGCCGGCCGGACCTGATCATCCACCTCGCCGCGGTGGTCGGCGGCATCGGCGCGAA
>JBBSGX010000369.1:0-1879 GCA_038253685.1 Candidatus Limnocylindrales bacterium
GCGGAGTTTGCCGGGCCCGAGTGGGTGTTCGGAACCTCGTACTTCGCCGGTCTCTCGGACGGCCGGTTGGTCGCGGTGGCGCGCGTGAAGGGCCGGGACCACCTGTACGTGCTGGCCGACGGGACGGCGCCGCGCGAGATCCAAACGGAGTTCACCGAGCTTGCCGACCCGGTCTCGAACGGGACGCGCGTCGCGTTCCTCGGCGGAGAACCGACGCAGCCTCGAGGCGTGGCCTTGCTGGACGTCGACTCGGGTGCCGTCGAGGTCGTCACGCGCGCCGGAGAACGTCCCACCGGACCGGAGCATCTGTCGTGGCCCGAGCTGGTCGAGTTCCCCACCAATGGCGGGAGAACCGCGTTCGCCTTCTTCTATCCGCCCACCAACCACGATGTCGAAGTCGTCGAAGGGGAACGGCCGCCGTTGATCGTCATGTCGCACGGTGGGCCGACCTCGAATGCCGGCACGGACTTCTACCCGACCGCCCAGTTCTTCGCGACACGCGGCTTTGCCGTCGTCGACGTCGACTACGGCGGGAGCAGCGGCTACGGGCGCGACTATCGCCGGCGGCTCGATGGGCAGTGGGGGATCGTCGACCTCGAGGACTGCACCAATGTCGCGTGCTGGCTGGCCGACCAGGGACTGGTGGACGGGGCCCGCATGGCGATCCGCGGCGGCAGCGCCGGCGGCTTCACCACCCTCTGTGCGCTCTGCTTCGGCGACACGTTCGCGGTGGGTGCGAGCTACTTCGGGGTCGGGGATCTCGAGGGGCTCGCGCGCGACACGCACAAGTTCGAGTCGCGGTACCTCGACCGGATGGTCGCGCCCTATCCGGACCAGGTCGACGTCTACCGCGAGCGCTCGCCGATCCACTTCGTCGATCGGATCAAGCGTCCCGTCCTGGTCCTCCAGGGCACTGACGACAAGGTGGTGCCGCAGGCGCAGGCTGACGAGCTCGTCGCCGCGCTTCAGCGCAACGGACTGCCGCACAGCTACGTGCTCTTCGAGGGCGAGGGGCACGGCTTCCGCAAGGCCGAGAACATGCGCACGGCGCTCGAGTCGGAGCTCTCCTTCTACGCCCAGATCCTCGGCTTCGAGCCGGCGGGCAACATGCCGCCAGTGAAGATCGAGAACCTGGAGGCGTGGAAAGCGGCTCCATCCCGCTGAGCGTGTCCGGGGCTCATAGGCCGGTGCAAGGGGCACGGAGGTGGGCACGATTCACCGTATGGGGCTAGACTTCGTTGGCGGGGTGGAGCAGCGGCAGCTCGTCGGGCTCATAACCCGAAGGTCGGCGGTTCGAATCCGTCCCCCGCAACCAACCTCTGAATACTGTCCGGACGACCCCGTGGACCCGCCTCCCGGGGTCGTTCCATGTCTGGGAGCTGGCGCTGATTCCTGATGGCCCTACGTTCCGGCCAGGCGGCTCACCACCGGCGCCAGGGTATGGATGTCGCCGACCATGATCGAGCTGATGCCGAAGCGCTCGCGCAGGGCCTGGAACTTCTCGACCAGGCTGTCCACGGAGCCGACGAAGACGCTCGGGGATTCGAGCAGCTCGTCCACACTGACCTCTGCCCGATCACGGATGCGCACGTCGAGGGTCGCCAGCTCATGGGCCAGCACGGCCGGGTGCCGGAGGTCGTTGTTGAGCACGAAGGTCCCGACGCGCAGCTTCTCGGTTGCGGCTGCAATCGTGGCCATGGCGGGGATCGGCGCGACTTGGTCGAGCAGGTGGTCGGTAACCAGCAACACGCTGTAGCCGAGGTCCTCGGCCTTGCGCGCGCGCTCGGCGAAGGTCCGGCCGTCGACGACCTCGACCGCCTCGGCCAGAAAACGAAACGGTCGCAGGCTGGGCGTGCGCCCTGGCGGGGAGTCGCTCAAA
>JBBSGX010000370.1:0-1878 GCA_038253685.1 Candidatus Limnocylindrales bacterium
CACCGCACCCGACCGCCGCCGCCGCTCGCGGCCGCTGGCTCGGCGAACTCCTCGCCGCCGGCCCCTGCGCCTGCGACTACGCGATCTCGCTCAACTGAGCCACGCGGCCGTGCTCAAGGCGCCTTCTTGGACAGGCCCTTAGGGCTAATCACGGCTGGTGGATCGCACGCCTTCACGGCTACCGCCCTCTTGTGAGCGGGCTACGCTGCTAACCCCTGGAGACGCCAGAAAGTGAGGACGTACGCGGAAGTCCGCTGCGTATCTCGGCCATGTGGCGGATTCCGGCGGTCGCGGTCGGGTAGGCGGGAGGCGCCAGCATCGCACGGGCTGAGCCGACTGCTGCCAGTTTCCTCCCGCCCCCCATCGAACCGGGCATGCGGTTCTCCCGCACCCGGCTCAGCGACGTCCTTCACCGTCGGCATTCGGCGTTCGCCGCCAGCCGCAGATCGGTCGCGGGGCGATGACGCTCCCACTGAGGTCGACCAGGCCGAGGTGGTCCGGCGTCCGGTGGACGACGAGCCCCCAGCCCCAGGCCGGCGGCCGCTGGTGCCGTCTAGCGACAAACAGCGACAGCCGGTTGAGAGCGTGCAGCCTGATCTTGTCGAAGTCGCGGGTCGAGTTTCCGTAGCGGAAGTAGCCGACCCAGCCGCGCAGGAAGCGATTCAAGTCCCGCACGACTATCTCGACCGGCAGCCCGAGCCGTTCGCGCGCCGTCAGTTCGCGGATGCGCTCGCGGGCATGCTGCATCGCCTGGCGTGACGGCCGACGAGCGAGGAAGGTCACGTGCCGGCTGCGTCGGCCACGGCTACGCACCCAGAGGTGCTGGAAGCCGAGGAAGTCGAGCCCCTCGCCTCCTTCGCGCAGGTGCACGATCCGTGTCTTCGCCTCTTTCGGCTCAAGGCCGAGTTCGGCGAGGAGCAGCCGGAGCGCCACGAGGGCGCGCCGGGCCTCCGCCTGCGTCCTGCACATGACGGCGAGATCATCGGCGTAGCGGCAGAGGACGCCGTGCCCGCGCGTCTGCCAGGCTCGGTCGAGCCGGTGCAGGTAGACGTTGCAGAGCAACGGCGAGATCACCCCGCCCTGCGGCGTACCGCTGACGCTCCGCCTGACCGCCCCCTGCTCCATCACCCCGACGCGCAGGAGCGCGCGCAGGAGCTTGAGCAGGTGGTGGTCGACGATCCGCTCCTCGATCGCCTGCATCAACCGTTCGTGCGGGATCGCCTCGAAGCAGGAGGCGATATCCGTCTCGACCACCCAGCGCCTGCCCCTGAAGGACTCGTCGAGCAAGACCTGCAGGGCGTCGTGCGCCGTCTTCTTCGGCCGGAAACCGAACGAGCACGGCTGAAAGTCGGCTTCGAAGATCGGCTCAACGACGATCTTCGAAGCCGACTGCACGACCCGGTCGCGGACGGAGGGGATCGAAAGCGGTCGCCGCTCCTGCGAGCCGGGCTTCGGGATGAAGACCCGGCGCGCAGGAAGCGGACGATGGCTCCCGCCCTTCAAGTCCGCGGCCAATTCGTCGAGCAGACGATCAACCCCGTACTGCTCGACGGCGGCGAGGGTGACACGGTCGACGCCGGCAGCGCCGCGGGTGCGGCGCACCTGGCCCCACGCCCGCTCCAGGACGTCCCTGCGGTGGACCTTGTCGTAGAGCGCGTGGAAGCGCCTGCGCGGGTCGGCCTTGGCCGCCCGGTAAAGCGTCCGTTGCAGTTCTCGGACTCTGTCTTGCTCGGTGGGACCCCCCTCTCGCTTCTCGTTGGGGTAAAGACGGGCCTGGGTCGCTGGGGTCAGCGCAGTGATGGGGCGCTGCGCCGGTCGGCGATCGCGCGCCGGGTTCCGCGCGGGTGGCCGCCGTTGGCGGTGAGCCAGTCCCGGATC
>JBBSGX010000371.1:0-1869 GCA_038253685.1 Candidatus Limnocylindrales bacterium
CGAAGGACGAGGCGCAGCACGCCGCTCACATCGAGCACGTCCGCGGGACCATCCTGCACGACCGCCAGCACGTCGGGCACCCGGACAAGGTGCCGGCGAACCCGTTGCGCGTTGGGACGCGCCTCGAGCGGATCCCGGAGCCGTGCACGGTGGTCATCTTCGGGGCTACGGGAGATCTCGCCCATCGCAAGATCCTGCCGGCGCTCTACAACCTGCGACGGGCTGGCCTGCTGCCCCAGGAGGCCGGCGTCCTGGGCTTTGCCCGGCGGCCGCTGACGGACGAGCAGTACCGCAGGGACATGCACGAGGCGGTCAAGCAGTTCTCGCGCAATCCCGTCGAGACGGCGCTATGGGAGGACTTCGCGGCGGGCATCCACTACCAGCAGGGAGATTTCGCGGACAGCGTGAGCTACCACGACCTCGCGGAGCGGCTCGAACAGATCGACGCAGTACGCGGCACGCGCGGCAACGTCCTCTTCTACCTCGCGACCCCGCCGAGCGCGTACCAGGAGATCGTGGCCAACCTTGGCCGCGCCAAGCTCGATACCGGCACCACCGGCTGGGCCCGCATCGTCGTGGAGAAGCCATTCGGGCATGACCTGGAGTCCGCGCGAGCGCTCAACGATTCGCTCATCGAGGTCTTCGAGGAGTCGCAGGTCTACCGCATCGATCATTACCTCGGCAAGGACACCGTCCGGAACCTGATGGTCTTCCGCTTCGGCAACGGCATCTTCGAGCCCCTCTGGAACCGGCGCTACGTCGACCACGTGCAGATCACCGTGGCGGAGGACCTCGGCGTCGAGGGCCGCGGCGCGTTCTACGAGGAGGCCGGCGCGAGCCGTGACATCCTCCAGAACCACATGCTTCAGCTGCTCTGCCTGGTGGCCATGGAGCCGCCCATCGCCTTCGAGGCAGACGCCCTGCGCGACGAGAAGGTGCGCGTCCTGCGGGCCATCGAGGACGAGTGGACCGAGGCCCGCGTCCGCTCGGCGGTGGTGCGCGGCCAGTACACCGCCGGCTGGTCCGCCGACAAGAAGGTGCCGGGCTACCGGGAAGAGCCGGAGGTGGACCCGAAGTCGACGGTCGAGACCTTCGTGGCGCTGCAGGTGGAGATCCAGAACTGGCGCTGGGCGGACGTGCCGTTCTACCTGCGCACCGGCAAGCGTCTGCCTCGCCGGGCCACGGAGATCGCCATCCAGTTCAAGCAGCCGCCGCTGCGGCTCTTCCGGGAGAGTGTCTCGGACCCTGAACCCAATCTCCTGGCGATGCGCATCCAGCCCGACGAGGGGATCCTCCTTCGATTCGCCGCCAAGGTGCCGGAGCTCGGACTTGACGTACGCAGCGTGAACATGGACTTCACCTACGGCTCGTCGTTCATCCAGGACGCGCCGGAGGCATACGAGACCCTGATCCTCGACGCGATGCTCGGGGACGCGTCGCTGTTCACGCGGGCGGACGAGGTGGAAGCCGCCTGGAGCATCGTCACGCCGCTCAACGAGACCTGGCGCGAGTGGGATCGGACGCATCCTGACGTGCCCGCGTTGCCGAAGCCCAACATGAAAGAGCAGCAGGGCGCGGAGCTCCATTTTTACGAGGCGGGCACCTGGGGGCCGGCCGCCGCCGACCGGCTGATCGAGCGCAGCGGCCGCAAGTGGCGCCGGCTGTGAGCACTGCCATCGACGGCATCAATGGCACCGGCGAGGCAACGCGCTGGCATGTCCGCGCCAACAGCATCAGCGAAACGGCCCAGAAGCTCTCCCAGATCTGGAGCAGCGTGGCGCGCGACGCGCAGAAGGGCGCGCTCAGCGACGGCATGCGCGCGGCAGTCCAGGGCGATCCGCACCTCCAGGGCATGGTCGACCAGACGGA
>JBBSGX010000372.1:0-1848 GCA_038253685.1 Candidatus Limnocylindrales bacterium
AGCGGCAGCACCGTGGGCGGCTACGCCTACAAATCGCACCCCGGTCGCTAGGATACGGACACGCTGACCCCTTGGTGTACCTTCGTCCGGAGCACAAGGCAGTCCATCTGAGCGAGACGCATGGGAGGGAGAGTCATGTTCGTCCGGCGCCTGCTTTCAGGTCGGGGTGTGGTCGCGGTGATGACGCTCGCCGCCACCATGATCCTCACGCTCTCAGGCACGGTGCTGGGCGCCGTTCCGCCCGAACGGACGCACGGCACAGTGGGCGTCTTCAACGTTCGCGACTCTTCCAGCCTGCCGGCCCCCTACTGCATCTATCCCTTCGGCGATCCCGGGGTGAAGAGTCCGCTTGCCTACTTCCGCGTCCGGCCTCCGCTTGTGTGGGCCCACAATGACGGCGACGCGAACCATCACGAGAGCCAGACCGTCGGCTACCGGCTGATCATCCAGCGGGCGACGAATCCGGGAACCGGCCCGTGGATCACTGTAGCCAAGAGCAAGGTGTCCAGGAAGACCGCGTTCGAGGACCAGTCGGCCAGGTTCCACCCGCGGGACATCAGATACCACGCCGGCGGCGGCCATACCTACGCGCGGCTCATCGTCCGCCTGACCTGGTACAGCCATGGCACCGTGGTCGGGTCGGTCAAGCACTGGTATTCGTGGTACTCGAAGTACGTCAGCTCCGGCATCGATCCCGACTGGTCGTCGCAGGCGGGGACAGTGGTCCACGCCAAGTGCCCCAGCCACATGACGCTGTAACAGGCGGACCCGCCAGGCGCAGCCTCAGGCAGCGAGCTCGCTCTCGCGCGCGTCCCACCAGGCCTCGAACGCGTCGAACGTCGGCGCGATCGGCTCCGAAAGCTCCTCGCCGTCGACGATCACGTCGAGGGTCTTGAGGCCGTTGCCGGTGATGACCAGGACCACCTCGTCGTTACGCCGGACGGTGCCGTTCTCGACGGCCTGGCGCAGTGCCGCGAGCGTGACGCCGCCCGCGGTCTCGGTCAGGATGCCCTCGGTCTCGGCGAGCAGACGGATCGATTCGACGGTCAGGGCGTCGTCCACGCCGTAGATTCCGCCGCCGCTCTCGCGGGCAAGGCGCAGCGCGAAGATGCCATCGGCCGGGTTGCCGATCGCCAGCGAGCGCACGATCGTGTCCGGTCGCTCGACGGGTCGCCAGACGTCCGCTCCCTCGGCGAAGGCGTTCGCGATCGGCGCGCACCCGGCGGCCTGGCCGCCCACGAACCGGACCGCGGCCGGCTCGACCAGACCGACCTTGGTGAGCTCGCCGAAACCCTTGGCAAGCTTGGTGTAGAGCGAGCCCGAGGCGAGCGGAGCCACGACCACATCCGGCGTCCGCCAGGCGAGCTGCTGCGCGATCTCGTACGCCAGCGTCTTGGAGCCCTCGGCGTAATACGGCCGCAGGTTCACGTTCACGACGGCCCAGCCTTCGAGCTCGTCGGTGAGCTCCAGGCAGAGGCGATTGACATCGTCGTACGGGCCGTCCACCCGGACGACTGTCGCGCCCAGAGCACGGGCCTGGGCGACCTTCGCCGGCTCCAGGTCGGCGGGAACGAAGACGACCGATCGCAATCCGAGCGCCGATGCGGCAGCGGCGACCGATGCCGACAGGTTTCCGGTCGAGGCACATGCGAGGGTGGTGAAGCCGAACTCCACGGCGCGAGCGGCGGCCACGCCCACCACGCGATCCTTGAACGACAGCGTGGGGTTTCGCGAATCGTCCTTGACCCATAGCTGATCGAGTCCGAGCCGCGCGGCCAGTCGAGGTGCAGGTGTGAGGGGACTGAGCCCGACACGGAGGCCCGCGGTGGGGATCACGTCGACGGGGAG
>JBBSGX010000373.1:0-1839 GCA_038253685.1 Candidatus Limnocylindrales bacterium
GCGATCGGCGGGTCGATGAACGTTGCGACCGCGACGCGGGACTTCGGCGGGAGGCGCCTGTCGAAGGGAGCGCTGGTCCAGAACCCGGCCAGGGGCCCCGTGTCCGGCTTGTCGTAGCCGACGTACGGGTTCGTGCCGTAGGGTCGGCCGTCGCCGGTCTTCGCCTTCGCCTCGTCGTTGGCAGCCTCGCGGCTCAGCACGCGGCCGTTGGGATACGCGTGGGCGAACTCCTCGAAGCTCAGAATCTGGCTGTCGATGCGCTCGAGGCGCGTCCTGGTGAAGCTGCCGACGACCCTCTCGCCCAGCGCCTGCTGCCACCACGAGTGGGTCTGCCGGTCCCACATCACCAGATTGGAAAGACGAAGCAGCCCCGTCGTGCCGAAGGTCAGCTCTTGCCCCGCCGACGCGACGGTCGAAGACGAGCGAGCTGTTGCAGAGTGGGCAGAACGTGACGACGAGCGGCCGGCCGGCGATGGTGTCGTTCACGATCTCGTGCCAGAGCAGGATCTGCAAGGGATACGCGCGCGCTTCGCCGCCTTCGACCACGGCGATGACCGGCTCCTGCGGCTGCAGCCACATCGCGCGCGCCTGCTCGTAGAACCGCGGGGCGTCGAGCGGCGGGATCCCGTCCGGACTCGGACCGCCGTTCACGATCTCGGAGAGCGGCACGCAGTGTTTCGCGAAGTCGGTCTTCCAGAAGCTGTTCCGCGCGAAGCCAGGCGTGTCGCTCGCAGGGGCCGCCGAGCCGATCGTGGACGCGCATGTCGTGTTGCGCCACGCCGCGGTCGCCGCCACCGGCGCCGCCTCCCCGACCGGCGTGCATGCCGAGACGAGGATCGCGGCGACGGATGCGAGCGCCGCTAGACGTACCGCTCGCACGAGTAGCACCACGTGAACGAGCCCTCCGACAATGGCAGCGCCTTGATGACCGGATGCCGGGCCCCGAGCGCGTGAGTCCGGTCGTGAGCATGCTGCGACTCGCAGCATCCGACGTAGCCGCACGTGGTGCAGAGCCGCAGATTGAACGTGCTGCCGCAGCCTTCGCACGCCTCGGCGCGCGGCTGGGCGATGACCTCGGGCGTGTGTTCGCAGACCTCGCTCTTCGACCGCAGGAACCGCATGACGCCCTCCCGGCTGATTCGTCTCAGAACGTGAGACACATTGTCGGGTCACGCGATTCCGCGGCTGGACGTGTGACACAACGCACATCGCCGTGACGGACCCGCATCGATCCATCGTGCGCAGCCAGGAAACGGAAGATCGCCTGGCCGCTGACGAGGTGAAGACCGATCGGTCCTTCGTCCAGGGTCTCCTGACGGACGAGAGCTGCGGCGCGATCGTGCGAGCGACGATCGACCTCGCCAACCACCGTGCACTTCGAGGTCGTGGCCGAGGGAGTCGAGGATGAGGCGACGTGGGAGCGGCTCGCCAAACTCGGCTGTGGCCGCCTCCAGGGCTACGCCATCGCGCGCCCAATGCCACGGGCCGAGGCCGCACGATGGCTGTGGGAATCGGGCGCAGACGTCGCGGTCGCTGGGCGCCCCATGCGCCAGGTCGCCATGTGACCCAGCGCACATCCGGTGCGCGTGACCATATCGTTGGGTAGGGTGGTGACGAGATGACCGGACCGGCGTACCGCGAGCGCGGGCCACGCGTCGGCGACCTGTTCCCGAACATCCGATTGCCGGATCAGCGGGGCAAGGTCGTCGATCTCCACGAGCAGCGCGACGATCGACGCGCGGTCGTCGCGTTCAACCGCAGCGTGGTCTGGTGACCGTACTGCAAGACGCAGCTGGTCGAGCTGCAGAGGGTCCTTCCGGCGCTCGAGCGCGCGGGGTA
>JBBSGX010000374.1:0-1828 GCA_038253685.1 Candidatus Limnocylindrales bacterium
CCAGAGCTGCGGCGTTCCCGTGACGGTGATCCGGAAGTAGTCGCGGTCTCCAGGTGTCAGCCGGCCGCGCATCACCACCGAGGGGCTCCATGCCGCGGCCACCGCCACCGCATCGTTCGGCTCGGTCTCGAAGTCCGGCGCGGGCGCGCTGGTGGGATCGACGCGCAGCAGGTAGAAGTCACTCAGGCTCGGATCGCCCGTGAGTCCGATCGTGTAGCTGCCGGCCGGCAGCAGCAGATTGCTGAGCGCCACGCCCGCTGTTCCGCTGCCGCACCCGAGCTGGGTCTCGCTGGCGTCGTACAGGCAGACTCGCTTCGGGAGACCCGAATGCCAGATCAGCTTGATGTCCAGCAGGGTCTTGGCGAGCGTATCGTCGACCTTCAGCCCATAGGTATCCCGATCGCCTGCGCGTCCGATGCGGCCCCGTGCCACCAGGTGCGCGGGATCCAGCGGGACGGCGGTTGCTGCGGTGTCGTTTGGTTCCGGATCCCCGCTCAGGCCGTTCGTGGACGTGGCAGTCAGCACGTAGGGATGAGAGCCGTCGGACGAAGGCTCGACTGCGACGATGTATCGCCCGGCGGCGAGCTTGAGGTCGATCAGCCCGGCGCGACCGTCGGCGCCTCCGGGCTGGCTGGTGAGCAACCTGCCGTCCGGCGTTTGGAGAGCCAGGTACAGGGAGGCGCCGACGGTGCCGTCCGCCTCGAGGCTCCACGCCCGTGCCGCGTCGTCATTCGAGAGCGTCCAGGCGTACTGGTCGACGCTGCCCTTGAGGTCACCGCTCAGGCTGAAGGCGCCGTGCACTGGGCTCGCGTGCCTCGCGTCGTCGTTCGGCTCGCTGTCCCCGTTGGGCGGCATCGGGTCGCCCTCGTTGATGGAGATCTGGTAGTCGAAGGTCGGCGGCGCCACGCCGCTGGTCGTGGCCGAGCGCGACACGCCCAGCACGTAGCGTCCCGGCGGGATCAGCAGGTTCGACTGGCTGACGGGGCCGGGCGCGGCAGGGGATGTGTTCAGCTCCACCGCGGGAGAGCCCGTCAACACCGGACTGGCGCCCGGATCGGAGGTGATGGGCAGCAGCTTCAGGCCGGTGACCGTCTGGGGAACCCCGGTGAGTGCCACGTTCCAGCGCTTCGCGGCGTCCGCGGCGCTGACGTCCCAGATGAGGATGTCCTGGTCGCCGTCGGGAAGCATGCCGCTGTAGCACGCAGCGCCGCTGAACGTCTGTGCCGTTTCCGGAGCGTCGTTGGGCTCGGTCTCCGGCGCGCAGGCGACCGCGGCTCGCACCGCAGCGGCCCCGAGGCCGGCACCTGCCAGCATCGACGGCAGCAGGACGAGCGCCGCGAACAGCGCGTCCCACCGCCTCCCTCGAGGCATCCCCACCTCCTCCAGTTTGGCGCCGCGTCGGGCCGACCGGCAGCGGCATCATACGCGGCCGCCACCGGGCCGCATCCAGTCAGACCTGGGCGCTCTGGGGCTGGCCTGCACCTCCGCTTTCCACGTCGGACGTGTCGGGATCGAGGTGGAAGTGATGGAGCAGCCGGTGGAAGATGGGGGTGAGGATGACCCCTGCGACGCCCAGGAGGATGAAGCCGGAAAGCAGCGCATAGAACCCGGCAAAGAGTTTGGCGCCGTCCGAGTGCAGCTGGTCGACCGGACCCATCCCGCCGAGGATCATCGAAGCGTTCAGGAAGGCGTCGACCATGGAGAGCCCGGCCAGGAGCATGTAGCCCAACATGCCGAATGCGAGCGAGGCACCCATGATTCCGACCGCCACCAGGAAATGCAGCCAGAGGCGCCGGAGGAAGGCCCGACGCGAGATCATCAGCTGAGA
>JBBSGX010000375.1:0-1803 GCA_038253685.1 Candidatus Limnocylindrales bacterium
GGACGCGTCCGCCGGTGGTGGGGAAGCGCTTCTTGTCCGGCCGGTACAGCGTGTGCAGCAGTTGGTCGCCCGGCTTCTTGATCATCGCGCCGACCATGGCGATGAGCGGCACGGTCGCCAGGGCGCCACCGGCCAGGCCCAACGATGTGAGGATCAGGGAACGGCGCGGCAGGCCGGTGTCTTGGAGGCCGACCGCCAGGGTCGCCTCGGTCATCAGCTTGTCCTCCTCGGTGGACGGCTCGTCGTGGCGGTCCTGGATGACCTCCTCCTCGGGCATCAGCCACTTCGCCCAGAGGACCAGGCCCAGGCCCATGAACAGCAGCAGCGCCGCAAGCAGCCCGCCGAGCGCCGGGGTGTAGAAGCGGAAGTTCTGCGGGGTGCCCGGCAGGTGCCATTGGTAGGGCAGCGCGACGAACGCGACGATGAAGCCGACGCCGGACAGCGCGGCGATCACGAAGCACAGCGCGACGGCGCGCTCGGAGCGCTTCTCGGCCCTGGTACCCCGGATCGGGAACCGGTCACGGCGGTGGACGATGTGGACGCCGTCGGCCTCCGCCCCGGCGATCATCGCCTCCTCCGGGGTCATCTTCCGGAGCTCTTCGGTGCTCGGTGCGCTGTCGCCGGTTCCGTGCGCCGTCGCGCGCTGCGAATCGTGGGTCGACGTCATTGCTGCTTCGCTCCGATCCACAGGATCGCAATCATCAGCACGCCGACACCGGCGGTCCACAGCACGATCGCCTCGGAAACCGGGCCGATGCGGTCGATGCCGCTGCCGCCGGGATCGTCGGATGCCTTGATGGTCTGGACGTAAGCGATGATCGCCTTCTTGTCCTTGGGAGTGAGCTGGTTGTCGCTGAAGATCGGCATGCTCTCCGGGCCGCTCTGCATCGCGGTGTACATCTGCAGGTCGGTGGACGCGTTCAGCGACGGGGCATTCTTGCCCGCTGAAAGCGGGGCACCCTTGAACGTCGTGCCGTGGCACGCTGCGCAGTTCAGCCGGAACAGCACGCCGCCCTCGGAGATCGAGGCGTCGGCGCCGCGGATCGTTCCCATCGGGATGTTCGGGCCGCCGCTCACCGACTGCACGTAGGCCGCGAGTGCCCGGGTCTGTTCCTCGTCGAATCTTGCGGTCTTGCGACTTGCGTGGGCGCCCTGTTGTGCGAGCGGCATGCGCCCGGTGCTCACCTGGAAGTACACCGAGGCGCCGCCCACGCTGATCAGGGCCGGCCCGTGGTTGCGCACTCCCTGCAGGTTGGCGCCGTGGCAGGTGATGCAGCTGACCTCGAAGAGCTGCCGGCCCATCGCCGTCTGCTGCTGGGCATTCACGCTGCCAGCTGCGCCGGAGGTACCGGCGAACGCGGAGTACACGCCCCCCATCGACAGGAGCGCAAAGAGCAGCACCGCGCTCGCCGAGAGCCGGCGCCGCAGGCCGCGTCGACTCGGACGGCCGGGCTCAGCGGTCTCAGCGGTCTCGGCGGGCTCTGCGGTCTCGGCGGGCGTAGGGCGCTCACGCCGGTCGCGGCTGGAGCGGTGCCGGGCGCCCGGGTCGGCACCGGTGGCCGAAACTGCCGGCTCGAAGCCCAGGTCGGTGTCAACGTCGGTCGCGATGTCGTCGTTCACGAACGCCCCCTCACCGTCTCTCGGAGCCGATTTCATCGAATCAGGTAGATGATCGAGAAGAGCGCGATCCAGACCACGTCGACGAAGTGCCAGTAGTAGGACACCACGATCGCCGCCGTCGCCTGGGCGGGGGTGAACTTGCCGAGGGTCGTGCGCGCGAGGAACAGCACGAACGCGATCAGA
>JBBSGX010000376.1:0-1797 GCA_038253685.1 Candidatus Limnocylindrales bacterium
GGACGCGTCCGCCGGTGGTGGGGAAGCGCTTCTTGTCCGGCCGGTACAGCGTGTGCAGCAGTTGGTCGCCCGGCTTCTTGATCATCGCGCCGACCATGGCGATGAGCGGCACGGTCGCCAGGGCGCCACCGGCCAGGCCCAGCGATCTGAGGATCAGGGAACGGCGCGGCAGGCCGGTGTCCTGGAGGCCGACCGCCAGGGTCGCCTCGGTCATCAGCTTGTCTTCGTCGGTGGACGGCTCGTCGTGCCGGTCTTGGATGACCTCCTCCTCGGGCATCAGCCACTTCGCCCAGAGCACCAGGCCCAGGCCCATGAACAGCAGCAGTGCCGCGAGCAGCCCGCCGAGCGTCGGGGTGTAGAAGCGGAAGTTCTGCGGTGTGCCGGGCAGGTGCCATTGGTAGGGCAGCGCGATGAACGCGACGATGAAGCCGACGCCGGACAGTGCGGCGATCACGAAGCAGAGCGCGACGGCGCGCTCGGAGCGCTTCTCGGCCTTGGTGCCTCGGATCGGAAACCGGTCACGGCGGTGGACGATGTGGACGCCGTCGGCCTCCGCCCCGGCGATCATCGCCTCGCCCGGCGTCATCTTCCGGAGTTCCTCGGCGCTCGGCGGGTTGTCGCCTGTTCCGTGCGCCGCCGTCGCGCGGTGCGAATCGTGGGTCGACGTCATTGCTGCTTAGCTCCGATCCACAGGATCGCGACCATCAGCACGCCGACACCGGCGGTCCACAGCACGATGGCCTCGGAGACCGGGCCGATCCGGTCGATGCCGCTGCCGCCGGGATCGTCGGATGCCTTGATGGTCTGGACGTAGGCGACGATCGCCTTCTTGTCCTTGGGCGTGAGCTGGTTGTCGCTGAAGATCGGCATGCTCTCCGGGCCGCTCAGCATGGCGGTGTACATCTGCAGGTCGCTGGACTCGTTCAGCGACGGGGCGATCTTGCCCGCCGAGAGCGGGGCACCCTTGAACGTCGTCCCGTGGCAGGCTGCGCAGTTCAGCCGGAACAGCACGCCGCCCTCGGAGATCGAGGCGTCAGCGCCGCGGATCGTGCCCGTCGGGATGTTCGGGCCGCCGCTCACCGACTGCACGTAGGCCGCGAGCGCCCGGGTCTGTTCCTCGTCGTACCGGGCGGTCTTGCGGCTTGCGTGCGCGCCCTCATTCGCGAGCGGCATGCGCCCGGTGCTCACCTGGAAGTACAC
Source organism: Candidatus Limnocylindrales bacterium (assembly GCA_038253685.1). Lineage (GTDB taxonomy): Bacteria > Chloroflexota > Limnocylindria > Limnocylindrales > CSP1-4 > JAFMJV01. The sequence continues at coordinate 1,201 of JBBSGX010000376.1, forward strand.
CGACGCGCCGCCCACGCTGATCAAGGACGGTCCGCGGTTGTGCACACCCTGCAGGTTCGCGCCGTGGCAGGTGATGCAGCTGACCTCGAAGAGCTGCCGGCCCATCGCCGTCTGCTGCTGGGCATTCACGCTGCCAGCTGCGCCGGAGGTACCGGCGAACGCGGCGTACACGCCCCCCATCGACAGGAGCGCAAAGAGCAGCACCGCGCTCGCCGAGAGCCGGCGCCGCAGGCCGCGTCGACTCGGACGGCCGGGCTCAGCGGTCTCAGCGGTCTCAGCGGTCTCGGCGGGCGTAGGGCGCTCACGCCGGTCGCGGCGGGAGCGGTGCCGGGCACCCGCGTCGGCACCGGTGGCCGAAACTGCCGGCTCGAAGCCCAGGTCGGCGTCAACGTCGGTCGCGATGTCGTCGTTCACGAACGCCCCCTCACGGTCTCTCGGAGCCGATTTCATCGAATGAGGTAGATGATCGAGAAGAGCGCGATCCAGACCACGTCGACGAAGTGCCAGTAGTAGGACACCACGATCGCCGCCGTCGCCTGGGCGGGGGTGAACTTGCCGAGGGTCGTGCGCGCGAGGAACAGCACGAACGCGATCAGA
>JBBSGX010000377.1:0-1794 GCA_038253685.1 Candidatus Limnocylindrales bacterium
GCGCGGTAACCATGCACGCGATTTGCTCGACTTCAACCAGCCGTTTTCGTCCGGCGACAATGCCTGCACAGCGTGCGCAACCGCCGTTCCCGATCAGCTGTCTGCCGACTGCAAGTCGGCGAGGGCCTCGTCACCAGCTCGGCGGGTCAGGAAGAGGTTGCGGCCGCGCGCGTGTCCGCAGCGGCGACTCGCATCGCGTGCTCGAAGAGAGATCCCTCTGACGAGATGCTGAAGATCGTGTAACCGAGCTCGGCGTATCGGGCCGTGTCCTCCGTCTTCCACACCAGGACGCCCGCGGCCTTGCCGTGCGCTTTGGCGGCTGCGGCGACCTTTGCGATCGCAGCCTGGAAGTCGGGATGGTCGAGCTGGCCCGGGATGCCGAGGGCATGGGACAGATCGCTGGGGCCCACGAAGAGGACGTCGACTCCGTTCACCGCGGCGATCGCGTCTGCTGCCTCGACCGCAGCTCCGGACTCGATCTGCAGGAGGCCGACCACTTGCTCGTTGCGGGTCCGCACCGACGCATGTCCCCCGCTCCCGAAGTCCATGCCTCGCGTGAACAGGGCAACGCCACGCTTGCCAACGGGTTGGAAGCGCAGCCACCTGACGATCTCGCGCGCCTCGTCCGCGTTCGAGACCTGGGGCACCATCACGCCTTCGGCGCCGAGATCGAGGGCGCGCCCGACGCGCAGCCGAGTGCCCTGCTCGACCCGCACAAGACCAGCCACGCCAGTCCCCTTGAGCGCGTGCAGGTTCGACACCAGCTCCGATTCGGTGACCATCCCGTGTTCGAGGTCGACCAGCAGCCAATCGAAGCCGGCACGGGCGGCGACCTCCATCACGGCAGGGGAGCCGAAGACCATGAATGTGCCGATCAGCGTCTCGCGTGCCAGCACCCGCTCGCGCAGTCCTGGAGCTGCGTTGGCCATGGATCGACCTCCTGCCTGCAAGTTTGGGTGAGAGTCGAAGCGCAACCGCCGGGGCCAAACCGAGCTCGGCTGCCTGGTGCCGCGTGGGCGCCGGCGAGAATCAGGATGCGGGAACCGCTAGCCCAATGGTAGCGCCGCGGCAGACGGCAGCGCCTCCCCTATTGGCAGCTGCCGCGCATGGCGGGAATGCCCGAACAGCCCCCTGCCGAACCGGAGCGCCGGTCGTTCCACCAGGAGCCACGACGCGGCGCTGACGAGGGCCGCCACCAGGAGTGCGGCGCCTGCCAGTCCCCATCCCGAGAAGCCCTCGCGAGCGAGCCACTGGATCAGGTCGTAGTGCCACAGGTAGAAGGCATAGGAGAGTGTCGCGCCCGCGGTCGCCAGGACGGCGATGATGCGGCCGGCCGGTCGCTGCACGATCGCGCCGGCCACGATCAGGAACGAGCCGATGACGGTCAGCAGGTTTCCGTAGGGCAGGTTCGTCCACATCCCGAGCAGGAGCGTCGCGACGCCGGCCAGGGCCATCGGACGGCTCCCAAGCTGGCGTAGCGCATCGGGTCGGCGAACCGCCACGAGCGCCAGGATCATGCCGGGCACGAAGGCCCAGAACATGAACGGGAACTGGAGTGCGAGCCACAGTCCAGCGGATCCGTGGAAGGTCACGATCAAGGCCCATCCGCCGAGCATCGAGAGCACCGCGGCGATCGCGAGTGCGAACCCCGGACGGCCGGCGTCAGGTCGCAGGCGGGCGAGCAGAACCGCGATGACCGGCAGCGAAAGGTAGAAGGCGACTTCGAGCAACAGCGTCCAGGCGGGGGCCATGAAGCCCATGAACAGGTGCAGGTCGTAGTTCTCGAGGAAGAAC
>JBBSGX010000378.1:0-1783 GCA_038253685.1 Candidatus Limnocylindrales bacterium
AGCGGCCACAGCACGCCGCCGCCGACCGCGCGCGCCTGGGCCGTGCCAAGGAAGAAGCCCGCGAACCCGAGGCCCGCCACCAGGATCAGCCCGAACTCCGCCGCGCGTGCCCCGCCCAGTGAGCTGCGCAACGACGCGACGCTCGGGCGGCGTCGATCGTCGCCCTCCGGCAGGGAGATGACCGCGACGGCGGCCAATGCCACGACCATGCCCGTGGCCACGACCGGCCCCGGTACCTCGCCCCCCACGATGCCGACGAGCGCCGGAACCGTGGCTCCGACGAGCGCGGTGAGCGGCGCCACGAGACCCATCGTGCCGCGCGATAGCGCGAGGTAGAAGGCACTCAGCCCGACGACGCCGCTGATGCCGCCAGCCGCCGCCCACACAACGAACGGACCATTCGGCATCGATTCGCCACTTCCGACGATCACCACCAGCGCGATGAGAAAGCCGAACAGCTGGCCCAGGCCGAGCGCCGCGGCCACGTTGCCGAGCCGGCTGGCGATGCCGCCACAGAAGTCGCCGGTGCCCCAGGAGAGCGAAGAGCAGAGGGCCAGGATCGGCCCCAGCAGGTTCAGGCCGGCTCCACCGTTTGACTCATGCGGCCCCTCGCGGCGACAGCATCATCGGCAGCGGCCGAGCTCCGCCGGCCCGACGCAGCTGAGCCCTCGCCCTTGCCACGGGCACTGCCGGTGCTCCCGGCCATCGCCACCTCGCCCGTTTCTCCCTCTCCCACGCTGTCCTTCAGGTCCGGGCCGGGCAGCGTGATCACCTTGTCGGCCAGCGTGTCGTAGCGATCCGAGCAGGTGAGGTAGATCACCTGGTGGTCGGCCGCGAGGGTCTTGAGGAGATCGAGCGCGTGCTGAGCCCGTCCATCGTCGAAGCTGACGAACGGGTCGTCGAAGATGAGCGGCGGCCGGCGGTCCTGGGTAACCTGCCGCACCAGGCCCAGGCGGGCTGCGAGGTAGAGCTGATCGATCGTGCCCTGTGACAGGTCATGGGCGTCGGTCCAGTCGCCGCGCTCAGCGGAGTAGACGCTGAACGCGAGGTTCTGCTCGTCGACCCGGATGCGGCGATAGCGCCCGTCGGTGATGAGCGCCACGTCCTGGCCCATGCTCTTCTCCAGGAAGCGTGCCGCCTTCTTCATCGTGGTTTCCTCGGCGGCATTGATACCGGCGAGCGTCGCGTCGTAGATGCGCAGCCTGCGCTCGAGCGCGGCGAGATGCTCCTGCGCGGCTGTGAGGCCCTCGGAGACTGCAGCCACCTGCTCCGCGTCGATCTCGTTCTTGTCGACGCGGCCGTGGGCCTGTCCCTCTTCGGCCAGGGCGTTCTCCCGCTGGCCCTGGGTGGTCTTGACCGCTGAGGTGAACCTGCTGCGGCTGCCTTCGGGGTCCTTTCCGATCTCGCCCATGGCAGACAGGGCGTGCCGAGCCTGGTCCGACTCACCTGCGGCCTGATCGCGGAGTGCCGCCACGTCGTCGCCGACCTGGTCGGCACCCAGCAGGCCGAGGAGCTCGGCCTTCAGCTTGTCGATCGAGGCGACATGCTCGGTCTCGGCCTCGAGCATCTGCTCGGCGCCGTGGAGGTCCGTGAGGCCCATGGTCGACAGCAGCGCGTCGTGCTCGCGCTCGGTCTTGCGCAGGGACTCCTCGCGCTCCGAGCGGCCGCGCAGGCGGCGGGAGATCTGGGTTTCCATGAGCTCGTTCTGGAGCCGGGCGGCTTTCGCGAGACGCAGGCGCTGCCACGTCAGAAAGGCGCTGCCTGCCGCCGCCAGGAGCAGCAC
>JBBSGX010000379.1:0-1746 GCA_038253685.1 Candidatus Limnocylindrales bacterium
CACGGAATGCCGATGCGCGTCGTGGCGCGAGACGGCTGGCCGCTCGGCTCGGCCGCGTTCACGTGCGACACGCTGGGGGTCAACCCTGGCGAACGCTACGACGTCGTCATCACCTGCGACAACCCCGGAGCCTGGGCGTTCCACTGCCACGTCCTGCCGCACGCGGAGGGGCCGCACGGCATGTTCGGCATGGTCACCGCGCTCATCGTGAGCGGGTAGGCGCCCTATGTCCCAGTTGGCGGCCACTCAAGACGGCCCGATCCAGTTGCCTGGAGCTCCCGGATCGTTGCGCGCCCGCGAGATCAGGACGATTCTCCTGGCCACGGACCTGGGCCCGACCTCTGTCGAAGCGACCGAGCATGCAATCTCGATCGCCGCGCAGCTGTGCGCACGCCTTCTGCTCGTGAATGTGCTCGACACTCGCGTGCTCCGGTCCGGCCGCCGTGGTCGCGTCGACCAGCTGAATGCCGAGCGTGAACCACTCCTGGTGGACATCGTGCATCGCGCAAGGTCGGCCGGCGTGGCCACCGAGTTCCTGCTCTGGGCGGGCGATCCGGGGGAAGCGATCCTCTCCGCGGTGGAGGCAGAGGGCGCGGATCTCGTCGTTGTCGGCTCGCACGGACGCGACGGCGCCGGCCGGCTCCTGCTCGGCTCGATCTCGGATCACCTCGTCCGAAACGCCGCATGTCCGGTGCTGGTCGTGCGACCCACCGATCGGGGAGGCAGGGCCTCGACCGGCGCCGCGTGACCAGGGTGCCATTCGGCACTCGCAGGTCACGCGCAATCGGTCCGACTGGCACGTTCCCCGCCACGAGCTCCGGGACTACGGTTCAACCGTCAAGTAACCGATCGAGGGAGGGTGGCAAGGGTTGCCGCCTCAGAAAACAAAGAGGTGTTCCAATGGGAACCAGGACACGAGATCGCGGGATCGCAATCCTGCGCATCCTGGTGGGGTGGGTCTTCTTCTACGCGGGCGTCGAGAAGCTGCTCGGCGTCGGGCTCGATGCCGGCAAGACGTGGTCGGCCGGAGGCTTCCTGAAGTTCGCCACGACCGGCTCCTGGCCGGGCGCCGCTCCGGACGCAATCATCAATCCGTTCCACGACTTCTGGGTCGGACTGGCCGTTAACGCACAGGCGCTGAGCGTTATCAACGTCATCGTCCCGGTCGGGGAAGTGCTGATCGGCACTGCGCTGATCCTGGGTCTTGCAACCCGCTTCGCGAGCCTGAGCGGCGTTGTCATGCTGGGACTCTTCTACGTCGCGAGCTGGGACTTCTCACTGGGCATCGTCAACTCAGACATCGTCTACATCGGCGTCACCGCCTTCCTGGGCGTCGTGGCGGCGGGTGAGGTCTACGGACTCGATCCCTATGTCGAGCGCCTCCGGTTCGTGCAGCGCGCACCAGCCCTCCACTACGTCCTCGGCTGAACGGCAGACAGCCAGTCATGGCACAGAACACGCGGTAACCACGCCGGACCGGCTCGCGCCGGCCGGCAGCATCAAGCGGTGGAGGTTCAGGACCTCCGCCGTTTTCGTCTGTCCCTGGCCGCCGCACGGCGCAGGCCGATCCCGTGCCGGCCTGGCACGATGCCCCGATACGCGCCATGGTCCTGGAGCGGCCGGCAGCCATGGAGTCCCGGCCGCTGGTGGCCTCAGAGCAGCCGAGCCTTCCGGGGCACCAGGCGGTCGGAACGGTGGAGGCAGTCGGGTCGGCCGTCCGTGGCTGGCCGGTCGGAGAGGGCGCCG
>JBBSGX010000380.1:0-1731 GCA_038253685.1 Candidatus Limnocylindrales bacterium
CGATGGCCGCAGCATCGAAGCTCGGCACGTCGCGCGCGACCACGACGCGAGTCGTCCGCCGGGCGGGCTCAGCGGTCATTCCGTGCCCGCTTTCCGACGCGCGGCGTCGAGCTTGTCGCGCATCACGTAGCCACCGGGCTTCTTGAACGAGCGGTCGAGCGGCGGCTGGAGCAGGTCGAGGTCGGAGAGGTCCCGGATCGCCGAGCGCGGCACGACCCAGAGCCGAACGCTCTCCTGGCGACGCGAATAGAACTCGCGGGCGTAATGGATGGCCAGGTCTGCGTCCGGAGCGCGCACGTTGCCGGCGTGCCGCATAGCATCGCCGTCCTTCTCCTGACGGAACACTTCCCAGACATCGGCCTGGGCCTCCGGGCCAAGCGCGGCCGTCGGATCGCTGCGGCCGATCGAATCGCGCGGCTCACTCATGCTGCGCCTCCCCGGCGCCACAGCGAGGAGCGCATGACCTCCTCGAAGCCGAGCGATTCGTACAGGTGGTTGGGCGCAGTCTCGGCGGCCTCCGCCATGACCAGGGCCCACTCCGCACCGACCGCCGCCAGCCTCCGCAACGCCTCGCGGCAGACCGCCGCCGCCAGGCCGCGCCGGCGGTGATCGGGATGCGTGCCGACGGGCTCGAAGATGCCGACACGGATCTGCGGGTCGTACCAGGCCAGGCAGAACGCCGCGAACGATCCGTCCGGTGCGACCGCCACGACGTCGAGCTCCGGCCGATAGAGGGGCATGGCCATCACGCTTCCGTAGCGGGCCGTCGTCATGCGGGTCGGGTCGAAGGCGGCGCGATGGACCTCGACACGGCGACCCAGGTCGCCTTCCAGGCTCACGCCGAACAGGACGTAGCTGTCCACCGGGTCCGGGTCGGCCAGCGGGCTACCGAGGCGCAGGGCACGATGCACGATCTCGCCACCGGGATCGGGCGCGAACCCCTCGCGCTGGAGCAACGGCTCGAGAGCGCTGCCCGCCTCCGACCATGCACCGAGACGGCCTGGCAGCTCGCCGTGCGCGCGGAGCAGCCTCTCCTCATCGAGGAACCACGCGAGCGCCGCCTCCAGGAGGAGCTGGCCATCGGCGCCAGGGCGGTCATCGGGGTGCAGGTACCAGTCGAAGATGGTCGTGTGGTCGACGGCCCAGGCACGCACCTCGCCGCCGGCGTCTTCCCACAGCACGATCGAGTCCGACCGTTCCCTGCCCGGGTCGACGAGCCCTGTCCATCCCCATTCGAGGTCGCCCGGGTGCGACGGTACGCGCGGTCCGAAGGCGCGCCAACCTGCGCGCTGCACGTCCTGCATCAGGGCAAGGTCGGCCGGACCGGCGTAGCTCCGCCGCTTCAAACCGGTCTGCGCCGTGGCGCCCACGTCAGGCGGCGGCGGCCGGAGCGAGGATCGCCTCGCGAACCCAGGCTGTCTGATCGTGATTGAAGCGCCTGAAATCGAGCCGTTCCCGTGATTTCGGCCCGTGCCCGGTCACCACGGAACGGAGCTCGTCCCAGTCCGGCTCCGAATAGCGCCAGTCGCCCGTCGAGTCGTCGAGGCGCAGCTCCGGATCGGGAATGACGAGGCCGAGCTCGCGGATGCGCGGCACGTAGATCGAAAGGAACTCCTGGCGAAGCTCCTCGCTGGTCTTTGCCTTGATGCGCCAGAAGAGGTCACGGTCCTTCTCGCGTGGACTGCGCGGACCGTGCATCTGCATCAGCGGTCCCCACCAGCGATCGAGCGC
>JBBSGX010000381.1:0-1679 GCA_038253685.1 Candidatus Limnocylindrales bacterium
GACGACATGGCCGTGGTCGTGATCTCGATTGATCTCTTCCTGGAGAGCGTGCCGCACGACCTGATGATCGAGAAGATGTACCAGCTGGGCATCGACGGTCGCGAGCTGGAGCGGGATCTCGAGTCGATGCGGAGAGTCATCCCCGGGCCCATCCGCCACGCCGCCCGGCGCCTGCCGGACGCCATTGATCAAGGTGCGAAGCTGATCCGCACACGGCTTGCGGGCCGACGGCCGCCAATCTCCAAGCCCAAGGAGGCAATGCCCGAGTGAAGGTCATTCTCACCCAGGACGTCAGCACGCTCGGCAGGAGCGGCGAGCTCAAGGACGTCTCAGACGGGTACGCGCGCAACTTCCTGATGCCACGCAGCCTCGCCGTGCCTGCCGCCGGCGGCGCCTACCGCGCCTGGCAGCACGACATCGCCAGTCGCGAGGAGAAGCGCAAGCGGGAGCGTGAGGATGCGGAGATTGCCGCGCAGCGGATCGGCAGCACGACCCTGACGATGGGCGTCAAGGTCGGCGAGGGCGGCAAGCTCTACGGCTCGATCACAGCCAAGGACATCGCCGACGCGCTCGCCCGCCGCGGCATCAACATCGACCGCCACAAGGTGGACCTGGACGAACCGCTGAAGACCCTCGGCACGTACAAGGTCGCCATCCGCGTCTTTCCGGGCATGACGCCTGAAGTCACGGTGGCGGTCGAACCCAAGGGCTGAAGCCGACGGCGCCGCTTCATCGGTCAGTGGTAGAGCCTGTCCGCCCCAGCGGGTACACGCGGTCGGACCTCGAGCCTGTAGCCACGGGCGGGAAGATCTGGGCGGCCAACGATCTCAAGTGAGCGTGACGACGCTCCGGTCCGAGCGTCAGTGCGTCCAAGAAGGTGCCGAATCGGCCGATCGGGATGTTCATTCGGCTGATTTCGCGCGCGGAACCCGCGGAAATGATCGTGCTGCTGACATCGGCGGTCAGATCGCGGCGCGAGCCCCGTGGGCGCACTGTCCGCGTCAACCCCGGCGTCCCGGCTCGGACCCCCTGACGGTAGACATCAGGTCGGATGATGGCAGGCGATGACTGCCGCCGCGCCGACCATTCTCCACGTCGATCTGGACGCATTCTTCGCCGCCGTCGAGCAGCGCGACCGGCCCGAGTTGCGCGGCAAGCCGGTGATTGTCGGCGGGGGTGGACCGGACCAGCGCGGCGTGGTGAGCGCCGCGTCCTACGAGGCGCGCCGCTTCGGTGTTCGCTCGGCGATGCCGCTGCGGACCGCCGGCGCGCTCTGTCCCGAGGGCGTGTTCCTGCCGGTCGACGGGCGCAAATACAGCGCCGTCAGTCGCGAGGTCATGGCGCTGCTGCGGCGCTTCACTCCGGCCATCGAGCCCATCTCGATCGACGAGGCATTCCTTGACGTGGCCGGGACCGATGCGCTGTTCGGACCGCCGGAGGATGTAGCCGTGGCCATCAAGGCGGCGGTGCGCAGCGAGCTGGGGCTGACCGCATCCGTCGGCGTAGCGACGACCAAGCTCGTTGCCAAGATCGCTTCGGATCTTCGCAAGCCCGACGGTCTGGTCGTGGTCGCGCCAGGGACCGAGGCGGATTTTCTCGCGCCCCTCGCGATCAGCCGCCTGTGGGGGGTCGGCGAGCGAACCCGGGCCGTGCTCGCAGAGTACGGCGTGAAGACGATC
>JBBSGX010000382.1:0-1665 GCA_038253685.1 Candidatus Limnocylindrales bacterium
AAGCATTGCGCCCAACACGAGCAGGAGGCTCAACGCGAGCGTGGCGACCCAGACCAACCGGAACCACGCCCGGCCACGATCGACGGGCATCCACGCGAATGCGGAACGCCAGATCCGCACGATGGCATCAAGCGTGACGGCCACGAGCACCACGCCGCCGATGAGAACGGGGACCCGGACCTGCGGAGCGTCCAGCGCTGACCCGAGCTCGAGGGACGCAATGGCCACGACCCCGCACACCAGCACCACGATCGACAGGTAGATGAAGCCGGCCTGGAGCGGCGTGGGGCGGGTCTCCGGGACGCGACTGGGGACGAGTGGCCTGCCGTAGGCATCCAGCCGGATGGGTCGCTCCTGCCGATCGAGCTGCGGCCGGGCGTGCGCGACGTCGTCGTGGTCCATGAAAGCGAGTGTAGGTGGGCATCCACGAGATCGCCGCGGCCGGATCGGCTTGCCCCGAGAGGCGCTCGTCGGCTATGCGTCTGACCGGCGCAGGCGCATGTAGGCGCGCCGGCTCGGGTATTCGACTTCGGGGTTCGGATCACGCTCGAGGAGCTCCTCCACGATCAGATCGGCAACGATCGCGCGTCGCGTGACATCCGCAGGGTCGAGCAGGTGGAAATCGAAGGAGATCGCGTGGCCCCACCACTCGGTGCGGTGGAGCGTCTCATCGCCGACGTGGAATGCGACCACGGCGAGGCCGTCGGGTCGCAGGACGCGGCGAACCTCGCGGATCGACTGATCGAGCTGAGCGGAATCGAAGTGGATGATCGAGTAGAAGGCGACCACCGCGGCCAGGCTCCCGTCGGCGTACGGCAGGTCGAGCATGTCGCCAACAACGAATTCCATGCCCGGGTTCAGCTTCCTGGCTTCCTCGATCATGACCGGCGACAGATCCAGGCCGGAGATCTCCACCCCTCGATCGTGCAGGTACTGCCCGACATGCCCGGGCCCACAGCCGAGCTCGACCACCGGCCCCTTGCCCTCGAGCTCGGTCGCCAGTCGATCTAGATAGGCGCGATCGAAGGGCTTGTGCTCGAGCTCGCCAGCGACGTGCTCGACGTAGTCGGTGGCCACGCTGTCGTAGCTGTCCCGGACCTCGTCCATCGAACCTGTCCTACTGTCCCTGGGCCCGCGTGAAGCCTTCCTCGGAGCCGTACGTGCGGAGCTTCTCGACGCTCACCCAGCCGAAGCGTGTGCCAACCCGTCCGAGGAGGGCGCTGATGGCGGCGTCATCTACCTCGGCGGCCTTGCCGGAAGCCACGAACCGCGCGCTCCACCACCCGACTCCGTCGATCCGTGCGGCCGTAGGGGGATAGGCCCTGGTGCCCCGCGAAGAGATCATCTCGAGCTCGAACTCAGGTCCTGCGAGGGCTGCCAGGTCGCGGCCGAGAACGTCGGATGGAAGGTCTGCCTCGATGTACACGTCCACGCCGACGACCTTCGACGGAATGGCGCGATCGGCTGGCGCGTACGACCAGCGCCGCGGTGGCGTCAGATGGACAGTATCGCGCTTGACGCGCGGCCGGCGGTAGTCGCGTTCGGGCCTGCGGCCGGCCTCAAGGTTCTCAATCACGGCGTCCGTGTAGCCGGTGGTGGACGTCGCGCGCTCGACATCGCCACCGCCAAGGCGAGCGATGTCCTGCGTCACCGCACTCCCCTGCT
>JBBSGX010000383.1:0-1645 GCA_038253685.1 Candidatus Limnocylindrales bacterium
GCGCGGGGTTCACTAGGGCGCGGTACGCCAGCGCTCCGGCGAGCTGATCCTGAAGCAGGTCAGGGTCGGGTCCAGGGGACAGCTCGCCACGCTCGCGGGCGGCTCTGACCAGGGCCGCGTACGCATCCCGCCGCGGCTGTACGACGGCCGACCAGTAGGCCTCTCTGATCGGACTGTGCTCGGGGAGGGCGGTCACCTGCCGGAGCAGGTCCATACTGTGAACGTCCGTAAGAGCCCGCACCGTCAACGCCTTGAAGATCGACATCACTTCGGCATGCGGTCGCGCGGCCCAATCCTCGACGCCGGTCTCACCTCGCGCGCGCACCCACCGCAGCGCGGCGATGAGCAGGTCGTCACGGGTGCGCCACCGCCGGTAGAGGGTGCTTCGGCTGACACCAGCGCGCTTAGCGACCCCGTCGAACGTCGTCGACGCCAGGCCGCCCTCGGCGAACAGCGCGAGGGCCGCGTCAAGGATCGCGTGTTCCGCTCGCTGATCCCGCGGTCGGCCGCGAGGCGTCGCTTGCCAATCACTGGCCCCAGCGTTACGGTGCACTTCTGTACCGTAACGCTGGGAGGTGGTCGATGGGAACCGCCGCCGTCGTCGTGGCCGTCGTGTCAGGCCTGCACATCTTGATCAAGTTCTCTTTCTTCCTGGTGATCAATCTGGTGCGACGGCACGCTCCCCAAGCCGCAATTGTTTTCAATAGCACTCCTACGACACCTTCGACGCAGCCGCCCGCTGGATCGGCAACTCTGGCTTATAGCCGGCCGCCGAGATGGTTCAGTGATCCGGTGAAGCAGACCGCTGCCGGTGAGCGATGGCTTTACGTCGGATGTGGGCTCGCGATGGTCCACGCTGGATGCAGCTTCTACTGGGCCCTCGGTGGCCGGTACCTGCTGAACACCGTTGGTGGTTGGGCCGTCGACTTGGTTGACCGATCCCCGTCTGGGCGGGCGTCACGTTGGCGCTGATTGGCGTGCTCCAGGTTGCTGGGGCGTACTGCCGATTCTGGTCGAAGACGGCAGGCTTTCCGGGCGTCGGCGGTGGAGGGTCCTCGAGGCATGCGGCGCTGCAGCGCTACGGCGTGGCGAATGTCCTCGTCGCATGGGGCGGTGTTGGCCGGGCGGATCACCACGACGGGCGGGTACGAGCGCACCGCCGAATTGGGCCACGCCGCGCTGTGGGACCCACTCTTCTTCGCCTGGGGCCTGTGCCTCGCAGCCGGTCTGGTACTGACTCGCAGAGCCACCGTTACGCCGTACTTCCCAGCTCGCAAGTCCCGCTGAGGGACAACCGGGACGCCGGCGCCCGGGTGAGGGACGTGACGACGACGCCGGTCGAGCAACCCCGTCCGGCTACGCGTCAACCGACGCAGAATTCGTTGCCCTCGGGGTCGGTGAGTACCGTCCAGCTGCTGCCGTGCTCGTCGAAGCTGCCGTGTTCGGTCGCTCCTAGCCCGACCAGTCGGGCCACCTCGGCGGCTCGTTCGGCCGCCCGACGCGGACGTCGAAGTGCAGGCAGTTCTTGGCGGTCTTGCTCTCGGGCACCTGCTGCGCGAGCAGGCGCAGCCCGACGCCGGCAGGATCGACCGCGGCCGCGAACATCCGCCCGATCGTGTCCGGGTCGATGCCCATCGCCTCGAGC
>JBBSGX010000384.1:0-1636 GCA_038253685.1 Candidatus Limnocylindrales bacterium
GAATCGCCGGTCGGCCGTTCGCTGCTCGGCAAGAAGAAGGGCGAGCGGGTGACGGTCTCGTCGCCGGCCGGGGACTCGATCTACAAGATCGTCGGCATCAGCTGACGTCGCGCCCGGCTGCGGAGGGCCGTGCCATGTTCTGGGCGGACGCACTGGCGGCATCGGTCGAGGGACCGCAGGTTGTCAACGATTCCAAGACGCCGTCGGGCACCGTCCACGTCGGGAGCCTGCGGGGCATGGTGCTCCACGACGCCGTCCGCCGCGCCGCGCACGAGCGCGGCCTCGAGGTCCACTTCCGCTACGGCGTCGAGGACCTCGATCCGATGGACTCGCAGTCGCTGCTGACCCCGGATGCGGTCGAGTCCGCCATGGGCAAGCCGCTTTCGCACGTGCCCGCCCCGGAGGGAAGCGACGCCCCCAACTACGCGCGCCACTTCGCCGGGCTCTTCGTCGCGACGTTCGCCGGCCTCGGCATCAGGCCCGAGCTCTACTGGATGAGCGAGCAGTATGCGTCGGGCGCCATGGACCCGTACATCGAGCGCGCCCTTGACCGGGCGCCGCTGATCCTCGAGATCTATCGCACGGTCAGCACGGTGCAGCACCCGCCGGACTGGCTGCCGGTCCACGTGATCTGCGAGAACTGCGGCCGTATTGGCACGACCATCGCGATCTCCTGGGACGGGCGCGAGGTCGGCTACGAGTGCCGCGCGGACCTGGTCGACTGGGCGAAAGGCTGCGGGGACAAGGGACGCGTCTCGCCCTTCGGCGGCCGCACCAAGCTCGTCTGGAACGTGGACTGGGCCGCTCGCTGGGGTCTGGTCGGCGCCACGATCGAGGGCTGCGGCAAGGATCTGGCCACGGCCGGTGGATCGCGCGACCGCGCCGACGCCATCAGCCGGCGCGTCTTCGAGCGCGAGCCGCCGCTCAACATCCCCTACGAGTTCCTGAACATCGGCGGCAAGAAGATGAGCACCTCCAAGGGGACCGGCGTCGGCGCGCACCAGATGGCCGAGCTGCTCCCTCCGGAGGTGCTGCGCTTCCTGTTCCTCCGCCAGAAGCCGCGGCGCGCGATCGAGTTCGACCCGGGCGGAGACACCATCCCGGGCCTCTTCGACGAGTTCGATCGCATCTGTGCCGCGGTTGCCGGCAAGCCCGTTCGGGGCGAGCTGCCGCCCGACTACGAGCGCATCCTGCGCTACAGCCTGGTCGATCCCGACGCCGATCCGGCCGTCGAGGCCGCCCGCTTCCGACCGCCGTTCCGGCACCTCGCGCTCCTGGTGCAGGTGCCCGGCGTCGACCTTCCCGCGCGCCTGGCCGCGGAGAAGGGCGCGCCGCTCGACGACGAGGAGCTGCGCATCCTCGAGGAGCGCGTCCGGATCGCGCGAGCCTGGCTGGCCGCCTTCGCTCCGGACCGCTACCGGGTCGACGTGCAGCAGGCCCTGCCGGCGGACGAGCTAGCGGCCCTTTCCGAAGCCCAGCGCGTCTTTCTCGCATCGCTCGGAACGGCGGCCGTGGCGGAGTCGCCGCAATCCGGCGATGCGTGGCAGGACCTCATCTTCCGCACCGCCCAGACAGTGGGCGTCTCCTCAGGGGACGCCTTCGCGGCGGTCTACGGGGCATTCCTGGGCCGTACCAA
>JBBSGX010000385.1:0-1632 GCA_038253685.1 Candidatus Limnocylindrales bacterium
ACGGCTCGACGAGCGCCCGGGTGCGCAGGATCTCCGCGACGCCCCAAGCCTGGGCCGGCGCGCCGCGCGGACTGAACGGGGCGTCGCCGTCGAATGCTTCGGAGATGTTGCCGAGGCCGGCGTCCGTGAGATGGTTGACGAACGGTTGGAGGAATGTCGCCGCGAGCGCGCGGTCGCCGTGCACCTTGAGGTGCGCCTCCACGAACGGGCCGATCAGCCAGCTCCAGACCGTGCCCTGGTGGTACGCCTCGTCGCGGCCGGCTCGGTCGCCCGTGTGGCTGCCACGGTATTCGGGGTCATCGGCGGCGAGCGTTCGCGGGCCGTGGCTCGTCAGCAACTCCCGGCCGACGAGCTCGACCACCCGTTCGGCGTCCCGTCCCGTCAGGAGAGGAAAAGGGAGCGAGACCGCCAGGATCTGGTTCGGGCGGACGTGCAGCTCGTCGCCGTCAGGGCCGTCGACCACGTCGCGCAACCCGCCGCCGGGGAGCAGAAACCGGCGCCGGAACGACCGCGCCACCTGGTCCGCCAGCGTGAAGAGCGGTTCGTGCCGGGATCCTCTTCGCGCGCCGAGAGTGCGGCCACGATGCACAGCGCGTTGTACCAGAGCGCGTTGATCTCGACGGGCTTTCCGATGCGTGGCGTGACCGACCGGCCATCGTGGCGAGCATCCATCCAGGTCAGCGCATACCCGGGTTGGCCGGCACGGAGCAGGCCGTCTGACGTGTCGACGCCGATCCCGAAGCGCGTGCCGCGCAGGTGCGCGTCGACGATGTCCGTGAGGACCGGGAAGGGCTCGTGGACCAGCTCGTGGGCGGCCGTCGCGACCACGAACCAGAGCGAGGCATCGGCCGCGTTGTAGGCCGGGTCTCCGGCGGCGTCCGGGAAGTTGTTCGGGACCAGCCCGTCCAGCACGAAGCCGGCGAACGCAGGATCGCGGCCGCTGTCTCCGCCCGTCCGGTGACCAGCGCGAGGCCCCGCAGGGAGATGAAGGTGTCGCGGCCGCAGTCGTTGAACCAGGGGTACCCGGCGATCACGCTCGGGACCCGCTCGCCGTCGCCCAGCCGACGCTCGACCAGGAACTGGTCCGCCGCCAGGACGAGCTGCCGCACCGGTGACGGCGAACCGGCTGCGCCTGCACTCACCAGCAGCTCGCGCTGCGCTCGATCTCCGCCTCGAGCGTGGCCGACTCCCCGTCCCGGCTTCCCTCCGTGACCGCGTGCCGGAATCCCACCCACCAGCCGTCATTGCCGTCGGTGTCGCCCTGGTCGACGGTCAGGTCGAGCGCGACCTCCGCGTGGTCGAAATGAACGCGGATGCCGCCGGGTCGCGGCGAGGTATGCGTCACTATCCCGGGCCCGGCGCGCAGGATGTTGTGCTCGCGACAGTTGACCAGCGGCGTCACCCCGATGCGGACCGCCGGCCCGCGCAGCAACCGATAGCGCACCACCCATGGCGTACCCGCCGAGTCCGTTGGTGAGCAGCCACTCGCGGCCCTCGCGGACGGAAGGTCGCCGCAGGTTTCGCGTCCCAGCCGCACGACCGGCCGCTCCAGGACGCGTTCCCCGACGGCTGCGCCCGAGCTCACCGCGACAGCATGCAGGGGTGTCCCGATCGCAGCGCGAGAACACGCCC
>JBBSGX010000386.1:0-1630 GCA_038253685.1 Candidatus Limnocylindrales bacterium
AGCTGGGTGACGGCAGCGGCGTCACCGCCCTGCGCGGCCTTGTTGAGGGTCCACGGCTGTCGGTTGTCCACGAACCGATTGGCCTCGCCCACGAACTCCCACAGCACCGCCAGGGCTTCGTGCAGCATGCAGCTCTCGATGAGCTCGCCGTAGCGCTTGAAGGCCGCCGGCCAGGCTTTCGCGAGGGGTCCGTCGGGGGTCGGCGCCGGTCGTTCGCCATCGAGGAACCGTGCGGTCATCGAGAGGCTGCGGTTGAGGAGGTTGCCGTAGTCATTGGCGAGGTCGGCGTTGTAGCGGCGCACGAAGCTGTCCCAGGACACGTCGCTGTCACGATCGAAGGCAACCTCGCGCAGAACCACGTAGCGCGCGCCGTCCTGTCCGAGCGCTCGCGCAGCGTCGAGCGGCTCGAAGAAGTTCCCGCGGCTCTTGCTCATCTTCTCGCCGCCCTTGACCAGCATCCAGCCGTGGACCCAGATCAGCCGAGGCAGCTCCAGGCCCGCGCTCATGAGCATCGCCGGCCAGTAGATCGTGTGGTGCCGGTTGATGTCTTTGCCGATGATCTGAAGGTCGGCGGGCCACCAATGGGAGAAGGCATCGGCGTCGGTGGGGAAGCCGGCTCCGGTGATGTAGTTGATGAGCGCGTCGTACCAGACGTAGACCGTGCCCGAAGCCGGATCCCAGGTGCCATCCGCGCGTTGTGCCGACGATCCGTCTGGGAGCAACGGAAACGGGATGCCCCAGTCTCCCTTTTCGCGGCTGATCGAGAAGTCCTCCAGACCCTCGCGGATGAAGCCGAGCATCTCGTTCTTGCGGTATTCCGGCTGAATCCAGTCGGGGTGCTCGGCGTAGTAGCGCTCCAGCCGCTCCTGGTAGGCGGAGAGACGGAAAAACCAGTTGCGTTCCGTTAGCCACTGCAGTTCCACGTCCGGATGGTGGGGGCAGTGGAAGCCGCTGGCGTCCTCGATCAGGTCACTGGTGTTCCGGAAGCCCTCGTTGGGGCAGTACCAGCCCTCGTATGTGCCGAGGTAGATGTCCCCGTTGGCGTGCGCCCGCCGGATCATCTCGTGTACAGCCGGGAGATGATCCGGATCAGTCGTGCGGATGAAGCGGTCGGGCGCGATGCCGAGCGCATCCTCCGAGGCCTTGAACAGGCCGACCATCTCGTCGACGTAGTCGCGCGGCGTCCTGCCCTGCGCTCCGGCCGTCATGGCGATGTTGACCGAGTACTCGTCCGTGCCCGTCAGGAACCGCGTGTCGTCGCCGATCATCCGGTGCCAGCGCGCGATGGCATCCGCGCCGATCACCTCGTAGAGCGTGTGCAGGCCGGGGCGGTTGTTGGCGTACGCGATCGAGGTCGTGACGTAGAAACGGCGGGCATCCATGGGGACCGCGATGGTACCGCGGCCACGGTGACGGGTCTCCGGGCAGGCACAGTCCTCGGAGGTGCCGGCAGAAAGGCGGGTGGCGCGACGAGCCGACGCAGGAGACGCCGTGGCCGCCGCGCACCTGCCAGAGGTTAGCGGCCCTTGAACCAGCGGCGCTTCTCGCCCTTGTCCTGCTGCTTCGCCTCGCGGCGGGCATTCTCGCCGCGTGCCCAATCGGCGGCCTCGCGCGAACGGTTGGCGGCCAC
>JBBSGX010000387.1:0-1617 GCA_038253685.1 Candidatus Limnocylindrales bacterium
ACGGCCGGTGAGCAGGACACGGTTCATGCCTATGCCTCCTGGACCGCGCGCGGGTGCGCGTCGGTCATACGTGAACGGCGGACGGCGGGCTGGAACCGGCGGGTGCTCGGCGGATCGGCAGCTGATCGGACCCAGGGCTCTCGGCTGAACCGCTGGGTCGATCCACTGGCGGCCATCGTACGTATCGGTCCTTATCCCTGGCTCACTCCACGGTCGACTGCCAAACGCGCAGCGTCCTGGTGGCGTTTGCCGCGGCCGACCGTGGCGGCTAGGCTGGCGGGCCAAGAGGGCGACACGGAGCAAACGCGGGTGCCATCCCAGACCACGGACGACAACAGCCAGCCGACGGGGACCGTCACCCTGGCCTTCACCGATATCGAGGGTTCCACGAGGCTGCTCCAGGAACTCGGCGACCGCTACCCGGAGGTGCTCGCTGACCACCACCGGCTGATTCGCGAGGCATTTGCCCGGCACGGTGCGGTCGAGCGCGGTTCGGCGGGTGACGGCCTGTACTTCGTCTTTGCCTCGGCGCGTGAAGCGGTCCAGGCGGCCGTCGATGGCCAGCTCGCGATCGACGGCCATGCGTGGCCCGACGGGATCGCAGTCCGTGATCGGATGGGTCTTCACACCGGCGAGCCGTGGCGTGCGACGGAGGGATATGTCGGACTGGACGTGCATCGCGCTGCGCGGATCTGCGCGGCGGGTCACGGCGGCCAGATCCTGATCTCGCAGACGACTCACGACTTGATCGCCGACGAGCTGCGCGCGCCGATGGGCTTCCTTGACCTGGGCACACATCGGCTGCGCTCGCTGGAGGCGCCACAGCGGCTCTACCAGGTGACAGGTCCGGGTCTGGCTCGCGATTTCCCGCCACCCCGCACGACCGAAGCGCCGAGGAACAATCTCAAGCTCGAGGTCACGAGCTTCATTGGTCGCGAGCGCGAGATCGAGCAGGCCGCCCAGATCCTCGAGCACTCGTCGATCCTGACCCTCACCGGGCCGGGCGGCGTCGGCAAGTCACGTGTGGGGTTCCGGCTGGCCAGGATCCTCCTCGACCGCTTCGAGGATGGAACGTGGATCGTCGAGTGCGGCTCGCTCACCGACCCGGACTTCGTTCTGCCCTCGATCGTCAGCACCATCGGCCTGACGGAATCGGCCGGACGATCGCTTCGCGACGCCATCGTCGAACAGCTCAAGGGCAAGCGGCTGCTGCTGGTTCTCGACGATTGCGACCCCGTTCTGACTGAGTGCGCAGACCTGGCCGGAGCTGCTCGACCGTCCGGGTCATCGTGACCAGCCGCGGAGCTCTCGGAAATACCGGGCGAAGTGATCCTGCCGATTGCCTCCCTGATGACGCCCGAGGTCGGCGCGACGGTCCTGGCGAACGACCTCCGCGGCGTCGACGCCTGCCGGTTGTTCGTCGAACGGGCAAAGGCGGTCCAGCCCGCGTTCGACCTGACGGAGCAGAATGCGCGCTCGGTCGCGCAGCTCTGCCGTCGCCTCGACTGGCATCCCCCTCGCCATCGAGCTCGCGGCCGCGCGCGTCCGGGCGCTGCCTGTCGAACAGATCGCGGCCCGTCTCGACGACAGATTCCGTCTGCTGACCGGCGGCAGCCG
>JBBSGX010000388.1:0-1611 GCA_038253685.1 Candidatus Limnocylindrales bacterium
TCGGCCGGGTGGACAGGCTTGGCCAGGTAGTCGTCGGCACCGGAGCGCAGGCCCTTCACGCGGGCAGCGGGGTCAGTGGTGCCGAGAAGGACGATCGCGGCATGCGCGCCGGCCGGCTCCGCCAGGCGGAGCCGTTCAACCACATCGATGGTGTCGGCGCCCTTCACGGCCGCGTCCACGATCACCAGATCGGGGCGGTCCACGCTGAAGCGTCGGAGGCCATCGGGAGTGTTGCGGGCAATCAGCACCTCGTGGCTCTCGCCAGTCATTGCGTGGCTCAGGAGGCGCTGGAGCGTGACGTCATCGGCAATGACGAGCGTGCGGACGGGCATCTATCTCACGGTTTCTGGTGCTCGGACGGGTGTCAGAGAGATGCTATCCCCCCACGACCTCACAACAGACCGGACGAAGGTACCGGAGAGCATTGCCGGAAGGACCAGACAACCGCCGGAGCCGGAAGGGCGATCCAGTGGGCGGGGATCAGCGGCTCAGGCTCGACCGCGAAGGTGCATGTCGAGCTGACAGACATCGCCGTCGGCGACACCGACGTGGCGTTCTTGTCGTGGAGCACGCCAGCTGACATCAGCGGTGCGCGTTCCTCAGCGCAGGATGCCGAGGATGATCACCAGCGCGGCAGCCGGGCGGATGACGCGCTCCGCCATGCGGCCGAGCGCCGCACCGGTGGACGGCTGCTGCGCGAACGGCAACGTGAGCAGCGCCGGCACCACGATGAAGTTGAAGGTCAGCGACGACCCGAACCACAGGATGCCGCCGAGGACGTGGAGCCACTGCACGGCGAACTGGAGCCAGTCCATTGGTCGCCCCCGATCAGCTGGAGGCTTCTCGTTCGCCGCCTAAGGTGCCCATCGACGGGGAGTCCGGCGTGTTGGTCTGCTGCGGTCGCTCGGGAGGCGTCGACGGCGCGGTCGGGGCTGCGGGCGCGGAGGGAGCCACCGGGCGGGGAGGCGGTGGCGGAGCGGGCAATGCAGAGCCGGGTGTCGGCGGTGCGCTGAAGCCTGCTTCGACGTAGTTGCCCACCTTCTGCGCCAGCTGCGAGAGCTCGAGCGGAAGGATGAACTTGGTCGACGGGCTGGCACCGAGTGCCTTGAGCGCCTCGAGGTACTGCAATGTCATGGTGCGTTCGTCGACGCCACGGGCTGCGGAGAAGATGCGCTCGAGGGCCTGGCTGAAGCCCTCGGCCTGGAGGATCTGCGACTGCCGTTGGCCTTCTGCGCGGAGGATGGCCGCCTGCTTCTCGCCCTCGGCCACGTTGATGTTGGCCTGCCGCGCGCCCTCGGATTCGGTGATCACGGCGCGCCGGTTGCGCTCGGCCGAGAGCATCCGGTTCATGGCTTCCTGGACGTCGCGCGGCGGGATGATCTCGCGGATCTCGACGGTGGTGATCTTGCCGCCCCAGCGCTCGGTCTGTTCATCGAGCTTGGCGCGCAGGACCTCGTTGATCTGATCGCGCTTGGAGAGCACGTCGTCGAGGAGGATGTCGCCAATGACCGCGCGCAGCGTGGTCGTCGCAATGCCCTGGAGGGCGCCGGCGAAGAAGGCCACGTTCACGATCGAGCGCAGCGGATCGACGATGCGCCAGTAGATCAGGAA
>JBBSGX010000389.1:0-1610 GCA_038253685.1 Candidatus Limnocylindrales bacterium
GGCGACCCTTCCGCAAAAGATCGGGGCCGGGATCGCGTTCAGACGAGCGTCGGCTTGTCGGCGGGTTCACGAGCGTCGGGCCCGCGATTGGCGGCTGCGGCTACAGCCTCATCCGTCTCCGGCGGCTCGCTGGTGGCGGCCTGCCGGGCGAACTGGGTGCGGTAGAGGTCCGCGTACGTTCCACCCGCGGCAAGCAGGCCCTCGTGCGTGCCGCGCTCCACGATCCGCCCGGCGACGACCACCAGGATCTGGTCCGCCTCGCGAATGGTGGAAAGGCGATGGGCGATGACGATGGAGGTTCGCCCCGAGAGCGCCGTTCGCAGCGCCAATTGAAGCGCCTGCTCCGATTCGGAGTCCAGGTGGGCCGTCGCCTCGTCCAGAACAACGACGTCCGGCCCTTTGAGCAGCAATCGTGCGATGGCCAGCCGCTGCCGCTCGCCACCGGAAAGCCGGTAGCCGCGATCGCCGACCATGGTGTCCAGGCCTTTCGGCAGAGACTCCACGAGAGGCCAGATCTGGGCCGCCTCGAGCGCGTCGCGCAGCTCCCGATCGGACGCTTCCGGCCGCGCGTAGCGCAGGTTGGCCCGGATCGTGTCGTGCAACAGGTGTGCGTCCTGCGTCACCACGCCGACGACCTGGTGGATCGACTCGAGGGTCGCGTCCCGGACGTCCACGCCGTTGACCCGCACGGCACCTTTTCGCACGTCGTAGAGCCGTGGAATGAGGTGGCTGATCGTGGTCTTGCCGGCACCTGACGGGCCGACCAGTGCCACCAGCTGTCCCGGCTCCGCTACGAACGAGACGTCGGACAGCACCTGCTGCGTCTGGGTGCGCCCGAGGATCGCCACCGACTCCAGCGAGGCCAGCGACACCTCGTCGGCGCGCGGGTAGCTGAAGTCGACGTGATCGAACTCGACCGTGGCCTTACCCCGCGGAAGGACGGCGGCGTCCGGCTTCTCCGCGACCATCGGCGCGAGATCGAGGACCTCGAAGACCCGGTCGAACGAGAGCAGCGCGGTCATCACGTCCACCTGGACGTTGGAGAGCTCGGTGAGCGGCCCGTAGAGGCGGTTGAGATAGGCCGTCAGGGCGACCAGGGTTCCCACCTCGAGCGCGCCGCTTGAAGCCAGCAGGCCGCCCCAGCCATAGGCAAGGGCCGTCGCCAGCGATGCGGTCAGGACGAGGGCGGCACTGAAGACACGGGTGTACATGGCGCGCGTCACGCCGATGTCGCGGACGCGCCCGGCCTTCTCCTCGAAGCCGCGCGCCTCGAGATCCGGTCGACCAAAGAGCTTCACGAGCAGCGCCCCCGAGACATTGAAGCGCTCAACCATCATCGAGGTCATCTTTGCGTTGAGGTCGTAACTCTCCCGCGCGATGGCCTGGATCCGTTTGCCCACCCAACGGGCCGGCAGCAGGATCAGCGGCAGCAGGGCAATCGCCACGAGCGTGATCTGCCACGACAGCAGCGCCATGGCCACCAGAGTGATCACCACGCCGATCACGTTGCCGACCACCGACGAGAAGGTGTCGGTGAAGGCCCGTTGCGCGTCCAGCACGTCGCTGTTGAGACGCGTGACGAGCGCGCCCGTCTGGGTGCGCGTGAAGAA
>JBBSGX010000390.1:0-1580 GCA_038253685.1 Candidatus Limnocylindrales bacterium
CTCCAACGCCGACGTGCCGACCGAACCGGTTGAATTCGTGGTGCAGGGCGCCGCTGTCCGCAATACGGCCGAGACGCTCGAGATCGACATCAAGATCGACGATCGCGCCGACGGCGTCTTCGCCGACCCGACCCTCCAGGCTGACTACCTGGTCGTCAAGCCCGCCGGCGGCAACAGCGTCTGCGTCTACGACCTCTCGCTGGCCAGCCCGTTCGACAGCTGCGCGAACCTCTACTCGGCCGATTACTCGTACTACAACACCAATGGCACCGGTCTTCCGGTCGACGCGGGCGCCATCGGCCTCAGCACCGCACACCCTCAATTCTCGTACCACGTGACCTCCTGCACCGGCCGCCTCTCGGGCGACGTTCCCGGCCAGTTCTGCGACACGGCAGGCTCGTTCGACTCGAGCACGGGTACCTGGGACATGGTCTTCAAGGCGACCAACCCGGCCCTGGCCATCGACCACCTGGTCTGCAAGGGCTTCTGGGGTGGTTCCGCGTGCGACTCCGGCGATCCCATCGACGTTTCGACAGGATCGGCAGACTCCGGGGACGACCCTTCGATCCTTGCCATCTTCCCGAACAACAGGCCCATGCGCCTGCCGGTGGTGGTCACGACGCACACGTAGGGGGATGTGCCGGGAGTGGCATGACAGGGGGCGTGATGCGCCCTTGAGGGCTGCTCGGACGTCAGGGTCAGGGGTTCGCGGGCGAACGTGCCATCTGGACGGCATACGGCCGCGTGTCCACGCGCCGCAGGAGCAGGGCTCCGACAAGGTAATACAGGAGCGTCAGGAGAAAAGCGATCCTCGGCCCCAGCGACGCATCGCCCGTGGCAGAGGTGGTGGCCGCGATCACGATGCCGGCGATCGTGCCGGCCAGGGCGCCCGAGGTCGCCGTCACGACGTTGCTGAGGCCCATGTAGCGCCCGGCCGTCGCCCTGGGGATGATGTCGACGAGAAGTGCCCAGTCAACCGCTATGAACATGCCGGCGCCGATCCCCACCGGCACCGCAGCAAGCCCGAAGAGTGGGAAACGCACGCCAAGCAGCGAGACCTCCGGCAGGGCCGGCGCAAGCGCGAGCACCGCCATCCCGGCTGCGCCGATCCCGCAGCCGAGCCAGATGACCTGCCTTCGGCCGTAGCGATCGGAGGCCCCGCCGGCCCACGCTGCGACGCCGGCCGCTGACAGCACCGTGATCGCGAGCAGCGCGATGATGGTGATTGACGTCTGTGCCTCGCTGTACCCGAGCGACCGCTCGAGGAAGAAGGCGGCTTCGACGACCACCGTGCCCGTGGTCATGAGGATGAAGAAGCGGCTGCCGAGCAGCCAGATGAAGCTGCGGTGGTGCCACGCTTCCGAGAGGGCGCCACGGACTCCGGCGAGCACGGACCCGCTACGGCGCGCGATCGCCACCGGCCGGTCCGCCACGCCGAAGACGGCCGGCAGCATCGTGCCCACCTCAAGCGCTGCCAGGGCGAAGATCCCGAGTGGCAGGTTGTGCGTCGCGACCGCGATTCCCGCGATGGCCGTCCCCACGAGCTGGCCGGTCACGCTCATCAACCCAACGATCCCCGA
>JBBSGX010000391.1:0-1570 GCA_038253685.1 Candidatus Limnocylindrales bacterium
CCGATCCGGCGGTCGATCCGAAGCCCCGCGGCACTGAACGAGGCACGCCCATGACACCCGACGAGATCGTCGCCCTGGCCCAGACCGAGGGTCTCCAGCTCGTCCGCTTCCTCTATTGCGACAACGGCGGCGTCATCAGGGGCAAGAGCACGCACGTCAGCTCCCTCGCGCGCCGCATGCAGAGCGGGATCGGCCTCGTCAAAGGCATGCAGTCGTTCACGAGCCTCGACTTCCTGCCGGCCGACGCCACTTACGGCCCGGTCGGCGAGATCCGCCTCATCCCGGACCCAGAGTCCTTCGTGGTCCTCCCATACGCGCCCCGCAGCGGCCAGATGGTGGCCAACATGATCGAGCTCGACCACACGCCGTGGGCGCTCGACCCACGTGCCTTCCTGCAGCGCATGGTTGCCCGTGCGGCCGACGCGGGACTCGCCTTCGACGCTGCCTTCGAGAACGAGTTCTTCCTGGCGACGAAGACCGACGACGGCTACCGGCCCGTCGACCAGAGCCTCTGCTTCAGCGCGATCGGCATGGACTCGACCGAGGAGGTCATCCAGGACATCATCGCGGCGCTGACGGCGCAGGGGCTCACCGTCGAGCTCTCCCATCCGGAGCTCGGGCACGGCCAGCAGGAACTGTCGATCCGGCACGCCCCGGCAGTCCGGGCTGCGGACGACCAGATCACCTATCGTCAGACGGTCCGGGGCGTCGCCGCGCAGCACAACCTCGTCGCGTCGCTGGCTCCCAAGCCGTTCGCCGACCAGGCCGGCAGCGGAGCCCACCTCCACTGGAGCATCTGGGACACCAAGCACAGGACCAACCGGCTCGCCGACGCGAAGGCCAAAGACGGCCTCAGCCCGCTCGCCCGCAACGCGATCGCCGGCGTGCTGGCCCACCTGCCCGGTCTCCTTGCGCTCACGACCCCCAGCGTCAACTCGTTCCGCCGCCTCCAGCCCCACTACTGGAGCTCTGCCTACACGGCGTGGGGCATCGAGAACCGGGAGGCCGCCGTCCGCGTGCCCACCCGCTATTGGGACGATGAGGCCGGTTCGACCAATCTGGAGCTCAAGGCGAGCGACGCCAGCGCGAACCCGTACATCTCGCTGGGAGGTGTCATCGCGGCCGCCCTGGACGGCATCGAGCGTGGGCTCGACCCCGGCGACCCGGTCAACGAGGATCCCGGGAACCTGAGCGAGGCTCAGCGACTGAAGCGGGGAATCCACCGCTTCCCCGAGACCGCCCGGGCGGCGCTGGACGAGCTCGAGAGGGACGAGATCCTGATGGAGGCCCTCGGTGCTGGTCTGGGCACCGAATACCTGAAGGTCAGGCGGGCCGAGGCGGCCGCGTACGCGGACAGGGACGAGGCGTTCGAGCTCGAGCAGCACTTCTTCAAGTACTGAGCCGAGAGCGCACGATGCCGCTCGATCTCGCGTCGATCCCGATCGTCGACAACCACTGCCACTCGCTGCTGCGCGACCAGCCGGCCGACGACGAGGCGTTCCGCATCCACCTGACCGAGTCGTATTTCCCGGAGATTGCCCGGGACGACGTCCCCCACTCCCTGCTCTAC
>JBBSGX010000392.1:0-1564 GCA_038253685.1 Candidatus Limnocylindrales bacterium
ACCTCTTCCTGGACTTCGCGGCCGGCATCGCGGTGACCTCGACGGGCCACTCGCATCCCAGGGTCGTGGCCGCGATCCGGGAGCAGGCCGAGCAGCTGATCCACTTCAGCGCCTCGGACTTCTATCTACCGATCTACCCGAAGGTGTGCCGCGAGCTGGCGCGCCTTGCCCCGATCGACGGCGCCTGCCGCGCATATCTTGGCAACAGCGGCACCGAGGTCGTGGAGACCGCCATCAAGCTCGCTCGGCGGGCAACCGGCCGGCCGTACATCGTGGCGTTCCTCGGAGCGTTCCACGGCCGCTCGTATGGGTCGGTGAGCCTGACTGCCTCGAAGGCCAAGTACCACGCCGGCTTCGGACCATTGCTCCCGGGCGTGTTCCACGCGCCGTACGGCCACGTCGAGGACCTGCGCTGGTTCGACGAAGTGCTCTTCGACAAGCTCGCGCCGGCAGACGAGGTTGCGGCGATCATCGTCGAGCCGATCCAGGGTGAGGGCGGATACCTCGTGCCTGAAGATGGCTTTCTGGAGGGCCTGCGCCGCATCTGCGATCGGCACGGCATCCTGCTCATTGCCGACGAGATCCAGTCGGGCGCGGGCCGCACCGGCAGGATGTGGGCGGTCGACCACTGGGGCGTCAAGCCGGACATCCTGCTGACCGCGAAGGGCATCGCCAGCGGCATGCCGCTCGGTGCGCTGGTGGCACGCGCCGACATCATGGAGGCGTGGGGACCCGGCGCCCACGGCTCGACCTACGGCGGAAATCCGGTCGCGTGCGCCGCGGCGCTCGCCACCATCGAGCTGCTCGAGGGCGGCCTTGTCGAGAACGCGGAGGTTCGTGGGCAGCAGGCCATGACCGGCCTGCGACCACTGGCGGCTCGGCATGCCGGGCTCGTGCGGGAGGTCCGAGGCAAGGGCCTGATGATCGGGGTCGAGTTCGATTCGGCCGACCACGCGGAGGAGGTCCAGTGGGCCTGCTTCCAGCGCGGGCTGCTCGTGCTCGAATGCGGAAAGTCGGCTGTGCGCATGTCGCCGGCGCTGACGGTCTCGGAGGCCGAGATGGCCACCGCGCTGCGGATCTTCGGCGAGGCCGTCGCCGACGTCGCGGGCGAAGGCCGCGAGCACGGAACGGTCTACGAAGCTGCCGCCGCGGCCGGTGCGATCACCGGAGTCGAAGCCGGGGGTTAGCCGCTCACTCGTAACGAAGGGCAACGATCGGGTCGACATGGGCGGCCTGACGGGCCGGCCACGCGCCGCAGACACAACCCACGGCCACACTGATCGCAAACGCCCCGGCGGTACTCAGCGGGTCGAATGCGAAACTCCAGCCTGCAGAGCGGCTGATCACTCCAGACGCGGCCACGCCGACCACGATCCCCAGGAGCCCACCGAGCGCCGAAACGGTCAGGGCCTCGGTGAGGAATTGGGCGACGATGTCGCCGTCGTGCGCGCCCACGGCCTTTCGAAGGCCGATCTCCCGCGTCCGTTCGCGCACCGCGGCAAGCATCACATTCATGATCCCGATCCCGCCGACGAGCAGAGAAATCACGGCGATTCCTGCCAGC
>JBBSGX010000393.1:0-1549 GCA_038253685.1 Candidatus Limnocylindrales bacterium
CATCGCGCAGCGGGCACCCGATTGGGTGCTGATCGGTGCCACCCCGGACGGCAAGGACCTGGCTGGGGCGCTGCTCGGCCTCACGGACCTGCCGATCCTGGTCAATGGATCCGGCGTCTCGTGGGCTGACGGCGGTCCGCAGGTGGAGATGAGCACCTTCGGGGGCCGTCTCGTGACGCAGAGCCAATTCACGGGGACGCGCGGGATCATCCTCGTGCGGCCCGCGTCCGTCGTGGCAGAAGCGGCCGCGAGCCCGGGCTCCGTCGAGGCCGTGTCAGTGCCCGAGCGCCAGGCACTCTCCGAGGTCCGCGTCACGGACCATGTCAGCCAGGTCGGTGCGGCAGCCTCCATCGAGGAAGCACGCATCATCGTCGGCGGCGGGCGAGGCCTCGGTGGGCCGCAGGGCTTCGAGGTCGTGCAGGCCCTCGCCGACGCGCTCGGTGGTGCCGTCGGCGCGACCCGTGCCGTGGTGGATGCTGGCTGGATCAGCTACGGCCAGCAGATCGGCCAGACCGGCAAGATGGTCAAGCCCGATCTCTACGTCGCGTGCGGCATCAGCGGCGCCATCCAGCACAAGGTCGGGGTGCAGACCGCGGGCACCATCGTGGCCATCAACAAGGACCCGGACGCGCCTATCGCCGAGTTCGCCGACCTCATGGTCATCGGCGACCTGTTCGAGATCGTGCCGCGCCTGACGGCCGCCATCGAGGCGAGGAAATCGGGCGGCTGATCCCTAGGGAAACCGTTGCGTCAGCGGCAGCGAGGAGGCGTCGAACACGCTCCGCGGTCCCAGCGGCTCGTCGAGTGCGACCGTGAATGGCTCGCGCTTTCCGCATCCCACGTCCCCCGTGTCGATGTAGGCGTTCCCAGGATGATGTCCACCGAGTTCGCGCCGTAGCGCACGTGTGGCTCGATGACGATCTCCGGCGGCGGTCCGAACGGACAACCAATCTGGAGGACGGCGCGGACATGGAGCTCCCTGCTCGCCGGCGTCGGGGGCTGGTCTCGGTCCAGCTTCCACGGGGCAATGACGCGATCGTGTAGCACGACCTCAGGCTCGCAATCTCCGTAGCCGTGGACCTTCCAACTTCCGTCGGCGAACCCGTCCAATGAGACCTCCACGTATCCAAGCGCACCACCGGCACTGACATAGTTGGCTACCTCGTCGGTCCGAGCCACCCCGATCCAGCCGGTGTCGGGCAACCACCGTGAATCCGGGTCGCGGGTGTCCTGGACGAAGGCACGCAGCGCCTCCGCCGCAGGATCGGCACCGTCCTCCGCGTTGGCAGGGCCCCAAAGGGCGGAGGCCGCGAATGGCGCACCGCACGAATAGCGGAATCCGTGCAGGATCCGGATCTCCTCCGGTGGCTCCGCTGAGGACAGGTTCGGCGACGGGCGCAATGTGGCCTGTGCCGAGGCAGTCGGCGTGGCGTCAGTCACATGACGCGGGCTGGCTGCCGGCTCGGTGGGAACGGTGGGCGCCGAGGGCTGGGCACTGGGGGCTGTTCCAGCGGGTTGCAGCGTAACCGACGCAGATGTGTTGCATGCC
>JBBSGX010000394.1:0-1524 GCA_038253685.1 Candidatus Limnocylindrales bacterium
CCTGAAACGTGACATCGTGGAGATCAGCGTCACCCGCACGCGCACCCGTCCGGGCGAGACTCCAGGTGAGACCCTCGGCGAGCCGGTATCGATGGGCGCCCGTGCCGATGCCGTCGAAGAGCTGACGCTGCGCTGATGCGTGATGGGATCATCGTCAACGTCGGTGATCCACGCGAGATGGCCGAGCTCGCTGCCGAGGCGGAGGCGGCCGATTGGGACGGCGTCTTCTACTACGACGCCATCGCCATCGGCGACAGTGACATGTACGACCCGTGGGTGGTGCTGGCAGCGATGGCCATGCGCACCCGGAGGGTCCGCCTCGGGCTCATCGTCGCGGCGCCGGCACGTCGCCGGCCGTGGAAGCTCGCGCGCGAGGCGTCGACGCTCGACTGGCTGTCAGGTGGCCGACTGGTCCTGCCGGTCGGGCTCGGAGCGCTCGACGATGCCGGCTTCGGCAATGTGGGCGAGCCGACGGACGCGAAGACCCGTGCGGAGCTCATGGACGAGACCCTCGCCATCCTCGATGGGCTCTGGTCCGGCGAGCCGTTCGCGTTCGATGGCGATCACTATCGCTTCGGCCCGATGACCTTTCGCCCGACCCCGGTCCAGCGACCACGGATCCCCATCTGGGTGGTCGGCGCGTGGCCCAGCGAGCGCTCGATGCGCCGCGTCGTTCGCTGGGATGGGATCGTCACCCAGACCGGGGACGTCGACGAGATCCGGGCCATCGCCGCGTATGTCGCGCGAGAGCGGCCACCCGAGCTGCATGATCGGCCCTTCGACATCGTCGTCCAGGGATCCACCCGAGCCGAGGACCCGGCGGCCGCGGCGATAGTCGCGCCCTATACCGAGGCCGGCGCAACCTGGTGGATCGACGCCGACTGGGAGAGCCCGACGGTGGATTCGGTCCGCGCCCGGATCACGGCGGGCCCGCCTCCGACCTCCTGACAGATCAGCAGTCGGACGTCGCGCTGGCTGGCCGCGGCTGGATGCGGCTGGGCCCGTGCGTCACGTCAGCCGGAAACCGTGGTCAGCCGATTGCTGAATACCCTCTCGGCGAACTCGAGCATGGCGGCCTGGTGCTCGATCGTGCGCTCCACGTCCGCGGCCGCGTGGCCGGCATCGAACCAGATGACCTCGATCGGCTTGCCGAGCTCGCGCAGCCTCGCCTCGTAGAGTTCGACCTGGCGCGCCGGGCAGCGGGTGTCGTTGCGCCCCTGGATGACCAGCACTGGGGCGTCGACCCGGTCCGCATAGGTGAGGGGCGAGGCCTTCACGTACGCCTCCATCCTGTGGTCAGGTGCGCCACCGAAGAGGGCCCGGTCGTAGCCTCGCAGGATCTCGTTCTCGTCCTCGTACTCGCTGACCCAATCGGCGACCGCAACGCCGGCCATGCCGCCGGCCCAGAGACCCGGCGCCGTTCCCAGGCCGTGGAGCGTGAGGTAGCCGCCGTACGACCAGCCGGTGAGGAAGATCTCGTCGGGCTTCGCGAGGCCGTGATCGACCAGGTACCTGCGTCCCGCA
>JBBSGX010000395.1:0-1523 GCA_038253685.1 Candidatus Limnocylindrales bacterium
CGTTCTCCGTCGACGGCGGCATGAACGGGATTGCCGTTCTCCCGGACTCGAGGCTCCTTCGGACTGACGCGTAGCCCTCGCTACTGCGGCCCGACGCGGCGCGGTCGTACCATCTCCGCTGTGAGTGACCCCGCCTCGGGAGCAGCCGGTAAAAAGACATCCACCGCGCCCGCGGATGGACCCCTCTCCATTCTGCTCTGCCCGAACTGCGGCAGCAAGAACAAGATCCGGCCGCGCGCCAAGGGTGCGCCGCATTGCGGCAACTGCCGAAAGCCGCTGCCGTGGCTGGTCAGCGCCACGGACGCGACGTTCGACCTGGAGGCGAAGGCTGCACCCCCGGTGATCGTCGATCTCTGGGCGCCATGGTGCGGGCCGTGCCGGTTCGTCGGGCCGATCCTGGAGCAGCTGTCCAGGGAACACGCTGGCCGACTCAAGGTTGTCAAGGTGAACGTCGATGAGAACCCCGCCCTCTCGCAGCGGTTCGATGCCCGGTCGATCCCGACGATGCTGGTGGTGAAGGACGGTCAGGTCGTGGATCGCATCGTTGGGGCAATGCCGAAGCCGCAGCTGGAAGCCCGCCTCGCGGCCTACCTCGCCAAGGCGCCCTGACCGGGGGACGCGCGGGCCCTGCCCAATGGCTGCGAGCTCGCGCGTCACAGTGGGAGCGCGGCAGAGAAACCAACGTACCCTTGTCCGCCGCGACGTGGGAGACAGACTCCCAGGCATGGGCGGAGCATTCGTGAGCAACACGGACTTCGACGGGGCGAACGTCGTCTGGTCCTGCATCCGCAAGAAGGGCCACTTGACGGAAAAGGCCGCGCCCCTGTCGGTGGCGGCCATCCGACGTGCCTACCCGGAAGCGGGCGTGCGAGCCTATGCCTGCCGGCACTGCGGCCTGTGGCACGTCGGCAACGCCCCCGGCGCCGTGACCCGCGACCCTGACACCGAGGGCTCAGCCGACGCGCCGCGCCCGAAGAACCGCCGGAAGGCGCGCTCGGGCACCGTCTATCGCGGCAGGGAGCGACGCCACGAGGTCCTGAGCGAGCGGTTCGACCCGCAGGGAGCCCGGCCGAAACGCCAGGCGGACACGTTCGACGACGAATAGGTCCCGAGAGTCCGACACGAGCGTGCTCCAGACCACAGGAGCAAACTGTGGCATCTGCCGCTTGCAGCGCTGGACCCAGCGCCTGCGGCCGATCCTCTTGGGGGACCCGCAGCGCCGGGAACATCCGTGCGGCTTCGCGTGCTCATCGATGGGGGACCACCGACGGCCGCTCACGGAATTGCCGTTGACGAGCAGGGCGAGCGCACGGTCACGGATAGCGGCTGTATCAGCTGGTCCGGCAACCTGGACCCATCGCCGATCGCCAGTTCGAGACGATTTTCTCGATGCAGGCCTGGAGGCCTTTGTGTTCACGTTCGGCTGATCCGCGGCCAGCACGGCAGCCGCCAACCGCGCCGTGGCGGTGGCCGCCGATCGGACGCTTCGAGGTGGGAGGGCTTCCCCATCGAGAACCGGGGAA
>JBBSGX010000396.1:0-1521 GCA_038253685.1 Candidatus Limnocylindrales bacterium
CACGCCGGCTTCGCTCGCGATCGCCAACAGCTTCTCGCGCTGGGAGCGGCTCCGGCGGATCCGCAAGCCGATCATCGCCGCGGTTCGCGGCTACGCGCTTGGCGGCGGCTGTGAGCTGGCCATGGCCTGCGACCTGATCGTTGCCTCCGACGATGCCGTCTTCGGACAACCGGAGATCCGCATCGGTGTCATCCCGGGAGCGGGCGGCACCCAGCGACTGACGCGAGCGCTCGGCAAGGCGAAGGCGATGGAACTCATCCTGACCGGGCGGCAGATGCCGGCTCGGGAAGCAGAGGCGCACGGCCTGGTCAATCGCGTGGTCGGTCGCGAGCAGATGCTTCCGCAGGCCCTGGCCCTGGCCGGCGAGATCGCGGCGATGCCACCGCTGGCGGTGATGGCCGCCAAGGAGGCGGTCAACCGGGCGTACGAGCTCAGCCTCGAGGCCGGCCTGGAGTTCGAGCGGCGCAACTTCTACCTGCTCTTCGCGACCGAGGACCAGAAGGAGGGCATGGCGGCTTTCGTCGAGAAACGGAAACCCGTCTGGAAGGGGCGCTGATGCCGGCCTTCAAGACCGTGCGCTACGAGGCTGCCGATGGGGTCCTTCTGCTCACGCTCGACAGGCCGGACTCGCTGAATGCGCTCAATCGTGAACTCAAGGAGGAGCTGCTCGCGGCCTTCGTGGCCGCCGGGGAGGATCCCGAGGTGCGCGCCATCATCCTGACGGGCGCCGGCCGCGCGTTCTGCGCAGGACAGGATCTGAAGGAGAGGCAGGAACCCGACGCGCCCGACCTCGGCACCGAGATCCGCGAGCGCTACATCCCGCTCATCCTGGCCATGCGGCGGATCGAGAAGCCGATCATCGGCGCCGTAAACGGCGTCGCGGCTGGAGCCGGCTGCTCGCTGGCGCTCGCCTGCGACATCCGCATCGCGGCTGAGGGCGCCACGTTCATCGAGATCTTCGGTAGCGTCGGCCTGGTGCCGGACAGCGGCTCGACCTGGTTCCTGCCGCGTCTCATCGGCCACGCCCGGGCCGCGGAGATGATCTTCAGCACCGAGCCGGTCGACGCGCACCTGGGCGAGCGGATCGGTCTGGTCAACCACGTCGTCCCGGCTGGCCGGCTGCTTGATGACGCGCGTGCCATCGGTGTTCGCCTCGCGGCGGCCGCGCCTCTTGCCCTGGGACTGGCCAAGCGCGCACTCAACTTCGCCCTCGAGCACGACCTCGCAGCCACCCTGGATTTCGAGGCGGAGCTGCAGACGCTTGCGGGCCGGTCCGCGGATCATGCCGAGGGCGTGGCCGCGTTCGTCGAGAAACGGCCTCCGCGCTTCACGGGACGGTGATGCCCGGCGAAGGCGTGGCATCCATGGTGGTTGGCGTGGTCGGCGCCGGAACCATGGGCGCCGGGATCGCGCAGGCCGCGCTCCAGGCAGGCCACCAGGTGCTGCTCCACGACGTGGATGCCGCGGCCATCCAGCGTGGCCGCGACCGGATCTCCGGTGCGCTCCAGCGACTGGTCGACA
>JBBSGX010000397.1:0-1513 GCA_038253685.1 Candidatus Limnocylindrales bacterium
CCGTCCAGGCTGCGGAGCGGGAAGATGCCGCGCCCCATCGTGCGAATCAAATGCCAGCCGCCCAACACCATCCCCGAGGACAGCGCAGCGGCCGCACCCAGGATCAGCACCGGCGAAGCCTCGAGAGAGGTCACGCGCCCTGCATCGAGCAGGAGCAGCGCCATCACCCCGACGGTCTTCTGCGCGTCATTGGCACCGAGGGTCAGGGCCAGGCTCGCGGAGGTCAGCAGTTGCATACGACGGATCGGGTGGACCACGCGCCTCGTCGCGCGGCGCAGCACGCGCATGGCGATCTGTTCAACGAGGAACGCGACGGCGAATCCGACTGCCGCTGCCAGCAGCAGCCCCGCCAGGATGCCGAGGACGCCGCCCAGGTGGCCGTTGGTGACCGGTCCCCAGGCGAGGGCGTTCGGCCCGGAATCGAGCAGCGTGGCACCCACGAGCCCGCCGACCAGTGCATGGCCGGAGCTCGATGGCAGCGCGAGTCGCCACGTGACCAGGTTCCAGACCGCGGCCCCGGTCAACGCCGCTCCGATCACCGGGACGCCCCGTTCCGGAGGCACATTGATGAGCCCTGCGATCGTGGCGGCCACCGCACCGCCCAGCAGCAGCGGACCGATCAGACTGCAGACGAAGGCCAGCGCCATGGCTGTCGCAGGGCGAGCCGACCGCGTGGCAACGAGGGTCGCCGTGGATGCCGCCGCATTGTGGAATCCGTTGCTCAGCGCGAAGATCACGGCAAAGCCGAGCGCAAGCACGAGCGCCGGATCGTCGAGCACCGTCGCAGACTACGCTGTGGAGACATCTCCCCAATCGTGAGCAGGCAATGAGCCTCACGCCGCTCCCGGCGGTCATAGTAAAACCGGGTTCCGATGATCGCCCGCCGCTCTCGCGCGTCGAGCTTGTCCGCATCAGCCTGTACTGGCTCGCGCTCAGCGGTCTCTGGGCCGGGATCGCCTTCCAGATCCAGCCGTCGATCGCGCAGCACCTGATCTGTCCCGAAGGCGTCACGCTGATCGACTGCGCCAGGCTGCCGGAATCGC
Source organism: Candidatus Limnocylindrales bacterium (assembly GCA_038253685.1). Lineage (GTDB taxonomy): Bacteria > Chloroflexota > Limnocylindria > Limnocylindrales > CSP1-4 > JAFMJV01. The sequence continues at coordinate 1,044 of JBBSGX010000397.1, forward strand.
AGCTCCACGAGATCGGCTTCGGCCTGCGGGCAAGGTCGGAAGTCGCCATTGGGCTGGTCGGACTCATCGGGTCTGTCGTGGCTTTCGTCGTGCAGCCGATCGCAGCGGCGCTCAGCGACTACACCAACTCTCGACTCGGACGCCGGCGTCCCTGGATCCTCGTGGGCACGGCCCTGGACGTGGTCTTCCTGATCGCGCTGGCCAACGCGCAAACGTACCTCGCGTTCGCGATCCTGATCACGCTGCTTCAGTTCTCCAGCAACCTCGCGCAGGGTCCGTTCCAGGGTTATGTGCCGGATCTGGTGCCGGAGAGCCAGGTGGGAACCGCATCGGGGATCGTTGGGTTGATGAGCGTGACCGGCCAGCTCGTGGGGACGGCCATCGCGGGAATCGCGGTCGCGACGCACAACCTGCCACTCGGGATCTTCGCCCTGGCAGCGCTTGAGGTGGGCACGATGCTGCCGGCCGTC
>JBBSGX010000398.1:0-1511 GCA_038253685.1 Candidatus Limnocylindrales bacterium
CGCCGACCAGCGCGGTCCCTTCGGTGGTTCTTCACGCTTCGGTGTTGCCACCGCAGACCTCCCGTTTCCCACGGACCACCTCCTCCGCGGACCATCATCATGTCCGCTTAACCGGTGTCCAGGGAAATCGGGTGCGGTGGAGACCAGCAGATGACCATCAATCCAGCCGAAGGCAGAGCCGCGGCGCCGAACGGATCGGTGACGGAGTGGCTGCTCGATTCCGGCCCCTCGATCCGCTGGCAGGTGATGCGAGACGTGGTCGGAGCGCCCGAGAAGGAGGTCGCGGCCGAGCGAGCGCGGGTCACGACCGAGGGTGTGGGGGCCCGGCTGCTCGCCATGCAGGGGACCGACGGGTTGTGGGCCGGCGCGGCATGGAACCGCGGCTGGGACTCCACCATGCATGTTCTCATGCTGCTGCGCGACCTGGGCCTGGATCCTGCGAGCGACCCGGCGCGCCGGGCAGTCAACCTCGTCCGCGACAAAGTGACGTGGCAGGGAGCCGGCCCGGAGGAATGCGATGAAAATGCCTTCTTCGACGGGGAGGTCGAGCCGTGCATCAACGGGCAGGTCGCCGCGGTCGGCGCCTACTTCGACCAGGACGTCCGAGGCATCGTCGAGCGGCTGCTCGGCGAGCAGTTAGCCGACGGCGGCTGGAACTGCGAGGCGGAGAACGGCTCGACGCGGTCGTCGTTCAACACCACGATCTGCGTCCTGGAGGCCCTTCTCGAGTGGGAACGGGCGGGGGGAGACACTCCGGAAGTCGCCGAGGCGCGTCTCCGCGGGCAGGAGTACCTTCTGGCGCGCCGACTCTTCCGGCGGCGGTCGACCGGCGAGGCGATCGAGCGAGATCGAAAGGACGACTCCGACTGGACCCGTTTCGCCTTCCCGACCTAGTGGCACTACGACGTGCTGCGCGGGCTGGAGTACCTGCGGAGCGCCAGCGTCACGCCCGACGGACGGGTGGCCGAGGCGATCGACTTGATCGCGTCCAAGCGCGACGATGACGGCCGGTGGGCGCTAGAGACCTGCCATCCCGGCGCGATGCCGGTCGAGCTGGAAGAAGGCGAGGGACGGCCCAGCCGATGGAACACCCTCCGGGCCTTGCGCGTCCTGGATTGGTACTCGGCACGGGGCTGAACGAGTCCTGTGGGCCGTCACGGCCCGGTTCGAACCGCACTCACATGCCCGATCTCCTGCAGGTGAAACGACTATGGGCCACAGGACATTCGCACCACGTTCAACCTCTACAGGCACCTCTTCGACGACCGTGAAGACGAGCTGGTCGCGGCGTTGGACCTCCGGCAGGGGGCGGCCCGTGAACGCCATGCGGACCAAAAGCGGACCGGGGGCGATAGCGAAGTCGTGGCACTCGGCACCTTCCATCCAGCTCCGCCTTGCAGGCCGATCCGTTGGTGACCAGCGGTGAACCGTAGCGCGCGGTCTGAACGGCACGCGCCGACTCCACCCGCGCCCGCACAACCGCAGAGCGATCGCCGCGCGGCTCACTGAGC